>NZ_LGRP01000004.1:0-156616 GCF_001636635.1 Paenibacillus sp. O199 | reverse complement strand
GCTGGTTGATGGAGCATGAGTCGAGAGGATGCTTGTTTTTGCGTGCCAAGGAGGAATTTGGCGGAGATCCAGACAACGTCATTGTACAAACTGTCAACGCACATAAGAAACATGTGATGACCTTGATTAAAAATCTTGATCCTGCCGCAAGTGACCGTGCAGTGTTGCAATTTAACCTGTTGCTGGAGGGTTCTACTGCACTCGCTGAGACAGAAAATGTAAATAACGTCTGCCGGGAACTCATTGACATGACGCAGAATAGTTTCAAGTAGTCCCACACCGGGTGAGTTAGTAGTTCAACTCACTTTTTTATTTCAAAGAAAATATAATGATCGTTCTATCTAAAAGGCGGTGGATTTGATGAAAAAAATTATTTTCCCAGGGATTGCCCTTATCGCTGTATGTTATGCATTCGGGAGATTCAGCTATGGGCTGTTTATGCCGGAAATCTCGGAAGCACTCCAACTGGACGATGCCCAATCCGGAGCAATCAATTCCGCAACCTACATTGCGTACTGTCTGTCTCTACTTAGTGCCCCACTGTTAATTAATCGCATTGGGCACTATCATGTCATTCAAATAGCGGGCGTTAGTGCTGTGCTCGGTTTGTTGGGCATAGCCTTGTCTCCAAACGCGTTTGTTCTCACACTAGGTGTATTTCTTGCCGGATTAAGTACAGGCTTGGCCTCTCCTGCATTGGGTAACACCGTCTACGCTGAGCTTGCACCTGAGCAGCAAGCCAGGGGGAATAGCTGGATTAACACAGGTACCAGCTTTGGCATTATCGTATCCGGTCCGATCTACTGGCTGTTCACCGAGTATTGGCGTTTTACCTACATCTTCTTTGCTGTTCTGGGTGTTGTAGTAGTGTTATGGAATAGACGTGTTCTTTCCCCACGCAAAACAGAGCCTTGTACCAAGTCCCTCTGGGCATGCATGAAGCCGACCAGACCCGGTGTGGCTCTGCTCATGGCTTCCCTTCTGACAGGTATCAGTTCTGCGATCTATTGGACCTTTGCCCGAAACTTCCTCACGGACGAAAAAGGGGCCTCCGATTCGGAAGCCGTACTGTTCTGGATTGTGATGGGGATTATGGGGATTCTCGGCGGGTGTGCTGGTCGGATTATTGAACGCATCGGAATTGGATGGTCCTATCGGATAGGCCTTCTGCTCTTGTCTGTTTCACTTGGCGTTATCCTTCTTCCATCGATGGCCGCCAGCCTGGTCTCAGCTGTTATGTTTGGCAGTACCTATATATTTCTGACCAGTGTATTCATCGTGTGGGCGACCAGGTTATTTCGTCCAAATACGTCCATCGGAATCAGCCTTGCTTTTCTCGCGCTCGGTGCGGGGCAGTTCATTGGATCATCGATAGCGGGGTACACCATTGAGATGTTCTCCAACACGACAGCATTTCTGGCCTTTGCTGTACTGGGTCTGTTCGGATTACTTATTCGGGTGAAATAGCCAGACCCTTATCCTACAAACAAGCAAACCAACAGACTATACATCCGCTGCGCATCTGAAACCAATATGCCCAGTAGATGTATCAGGCGTGTTGGGGATTCTGGCCGCCACTCTATAGCGATTGCAGTAGGAACGGTGGCATAGGTAGGAACCGCCTTTTAACACCTTGCGGTCTTCATGAGGAGATAATTCCGTGGCAGCATCCGCAGCCTTCTCGTGATCCGTAACGTAGTTGTCTGCGCACCACTCCCATACATTGCCTGACATATTATAAAGTCCGTATGCATTGGGAGGGAACGATTGAGATGGAGCGGTGCCTGCATAACCGTCGGCTGCATTATTTTTCGCCGGAAATACACCCTGCCAGATGTTGCAATAGTGCTGTCCATCCGGCCTTAACGTATCGCCCCAGGGATATTTTTTCTGAATCAGACCACCCCGGGCTGCATATTCCCATTCGGTTTCTGTAGGCAGACGTTTACCCGCCCAGCGGCAATAGGCATTGGCATCATTCCATGAGATATGAAGAACCGGATGATCAGAGCGATCTTTTATATTAGAATCGGGTCCTTCAGGATGAGCCCAGTCTGCACCTTCAACAACCCACCACCAGGGTGTCTGTTGTACCACGGTTCGAACTTGAGTCGCCGTTTGCGGAGAAACGAACAGATGAAAAACAAAAGACCAGCCAAACCGCTCCGCCTCAGTCCTATACCCCGTCTCACGAACAAACTGTGCAAATTCCGCATTGGTTACCGTACAGGCATCCAGATAAAAGGAGTTCACCTGAACTTCTCTGACGGGGCCTTCTCCATCCGCTGTAAAAGCTTCAGGGTCATTCGTGCCCATCAGGAAACGTCCACCTTCAATACGAATGCTTTCTTTCTTCTCTGCTCTATTGGTTAGAGCTATTGTGAAGTCAGCTGAATAACTGGTATGACTTGATGGCTTGTCCTCAACAGCCTCTACCGATGCAGCCGTTTCCTCTGGCAGACTCTTTTCCTCGAGCTTGCCGCTCCGACTTGCAGCGCAGCAGCAGGAAGAAGGTTTCTTTGGCAGCTGATCATGCATCTCAAGCATCCCCTTCATGGTTAGGTTTAAGATTCGTTCTCTCTATTGTACACGGCAGGGCGAATATTCGGATACGGTGGTGTTGTCATTCCTGTTCCTACTTTTTTGAAAAGTTCATTCATCTGAATTTCTTCATCCGTTTCGCATATCAATCAAGGTGACTATATAGTCCGATGATGCCCTCGTTCCACACCTGTACTTCGATATAACGCTCCGGTCCGAGATCACCCTGTTGATTCCATTCCTGAGGCAGGCAGATCCTCCCATGAGATCGTGACCCAATCCGGTTCGGTATACCATGATTCCAACCACGCGCATGCACCCAGGGTCATATAGTGAGGATAACGGTTGGTCGGTTTCCCACCTTTGGAGATAAACTGCTCGTACGCTTTCCGCTCAAGTTCTCTGCGAATCATCATGTAATCTGCTGATCGCTGACTGGCAAAATTCCGGCCTCCCTGCCGGATATGCTGCGCAACGGCTTCTGCATCCTGCTCGGACAAACTGGAGAGATTACGGAATGGTCCAACCCTTTTTTCAAAATAATGATACGCGTTCAGATCTGTCATACGGCACCACCTCCATGTACATCTCTTCGTCCCCCATTTTCGTTAGTCATAGTGTACATCACGCCAACATGTATGGAAATAACTGTAGCAAACCATTTCCTCTGGTACACTATGCCATTTCAATTACAGTACCATCTTCCGATCGCTGCTTCGCTTCTCCAGAATGATCCAGCATTCTCCGTCCAATAAGTGATAAACTAATGAAAAGGCATTTATCTTCAACAGGCTTAAAAGGAGGTTGTGTGTATGTTAGGCATTAAAGTACAGCAAGTAGAGAATAAACTCATCATCCGTTGGCAGCTTTCCAAAATAGAAATTCCCATCTCAGATATTAAAGCAGTTACCCTTGATGATACATATGGTGGAAGTGAGCCTTCAGCCGTTCGAATCGGCGCAGCGTATGGCGCTTCCGAAACAATCCTGATCCGTACAACCAATCAATCCTACATCTTGTTTAATTCCAATGAGGCATTGTATCCAAAAATCAGTGCCATGCTATCCAATAACTCAGGTGAGCGGAATGCGTCAAACTTGCAACGTGCTAACGAATCTAGCGCACCTTAAAGGTCCGATTCTCAAGGCAGGCCAAATTAACGCGAACAAGAGGCGTCCACCGTCATGTTCATGACTTATGGAACAGCCCCCTTTTTTTTCACGTCGGTAGAAGTTCAGATAATACCCCTATCTCCAACTCCACTTCGGTAATTGATCCAGCGTAATGACTTCTTCACTATTATATACTTCCTTCAAATACGCCACGGTATTATGATTGCCACCCTTTAGGAATTCCCCTGTCCAGGTACAGAACCAGCTCCAATGTACACCTTGCTCTTTCATCTGCTTTGGATCAGGAATGGAGCCATTCTCGGCTAAAGCAATGATTTTGCTGTCATTCACTAATTCACGCAGATTTTCATAACGCTTAGCTAATGGGCTGTGATCGCCTGCTTCTGGATACACATCCACACTCACAATGTCCACCACATCGTCACCCGGATACCAATCCGGCTTTTCCGAGTTCCACACCCAGATCAGATTACCCAGCTCATACGTGTTGACCAATTGATCATACATTAGGCGGTATAACTTTTTGGCAGGTTCAGGTCCTTGGGCTCCCCACCAGAACCAGCCTCCTTCCGCTTCATGAAGCGGCCGGAATAACACAGGCACCCCAGCCTCCTTGAGTTCTTGCAGATGTACTGCAATGGCATCGATATCCCGGATCAATAAGGTATACTCTTGCGATTCAGGATGAGCCAATGCTGAATCGAGATCGTAGGTGGTGGCATCCGTATAGAAACCGCGCCACCATTCTTTGCCTGGTTCATCTATCAGATGAGTAGGTGCATTCCAGTGCCAACACAATGTCACAATTCCGCCTTGCAGATGCCATGCAATCGCATCCCGAATCTCCTGAGAGATCGCGCCGCGTTCTGTCCTTGATGGAGAATAATCCATGAGATCGAATCCAATTACCGCCGGCTTGCGGCCTGTATTCTCATTAATCCAGTTCAGATTGCCGTAATCCTGCTGGCCGGACAGTACCCCTTTTCCATAACGCTCCGCCAAGTACTTCATCAGTTCTCTAGCCTCGGAAGTCGCATCTTTATTCACCAAATAACCGCTTATCTTTTGTTCCGTCATTGATAATCCCCCATTCCAAGGTAGGATACATAGAGACCCAAATATCAAAAACACCCGAATTACGCATCCTACACGACTACGCCAAGCCCGGTTAACCAACTACACCTGAACGTTCAATACTTTCCACGAAATAGCGCTGTACAAATAAATACAAAATAATGAGTGGTGCAATCGCCAGCAGAATTCCTGTATCCACGATCATGGCAACATAATTGGGGTCTGCCTTCATGCCCGAGTTCGAGCCAAAACCCATCAATTGGGGGATTAACTGGTTCGCCTGGGCAGGCAATGAAGCCACCTTCAGCGAGATAAGCGGGCTTTCACTCATGAATAGCGCGGAATAGAACGTATCGTTGTACTGCCAGACAAACGAGAACAGAATGACTGTGATCAGCGGTGAAATGGCGTTCGGCAGCATAATTCGAGCAAATGTCCGAAATCCGCCTGCTCCATCAATCAACGCAGCTTCTTCAATTTCCTTGGGCATGCCCTTGAAGAACTGGCGGAAAATATAAATGAACAGCCCCGCCTTCAACCCACCAGCCGTAGCCGCAGTAATCATCGACGGCCAGTATGTATTCAGCAGGTTGATCCCTTCTCGCCCCGTGAACAGCCGAATCATGCCGAGAAAATCAAAGTTGCGGAAATGCAGATACATCGGCACCATCAGGGTGCTTGTCGGTACTAAAATAGTGAGGATGACTAATACAAACAGCACATTGCTGCCGGGAAAAGAAAAGCGGGCGAAGCCGTACCCGGCTAACGCACAGGATATCGCTGTGAGCAGCGTTGTAATCGTGACGAACAACAACGTATTCGCCAGCAAAGGTAAATAATCCATCACCTGCGCCGCAAGCTTGATATTATCCAGCGTAAAATGCTGGGGAATCATATAGATGGTCGGATTATAGATATCCTGTTTATCTTTGAACGCAACCGAGATTTTAAGAAACAATGGATACAAAATAATAAATGAAATACCAATAATCAATGCATATCTGAAGATGGAATACAGGAGGTCCGATGTCTTGTTTCGTACCCTCTGCATGCGGTAGTTCTCTTTCGGAACCACCACCATGCGATCCGTTCCCGACACAGCCATAGTCTCATGCCTCCTTCAACGTTCGTTAGCTTTCAGTTGTAATGAACCCGTCGTGACAGTACCCATCCCACAACAACCAATACCAGACCGATGACCAGCGTATACAGCCAGGACATGGCTGAGCTCAGGCCGAAGTTCTGGGTTTTAAATGCCGTCTGGTAGATGGCCTCCGTCACCGGGCTGCCTGCAAAGGAATCAATAATCGTATAGATGACATTCGTCAGGATCAATGGACTCACCATCGGAAACGTAATTTTCCAGAAGGATTCATAAGCCGTTGCACCTTCAATTTTGGCCACTTCATACATCGAGCCGGGTACCGATTGCAGCGCAGCGAGGAAGATCAGAATCTGTACGCCAGAGCTGCTGACAATATCGTAAATGCGCATGATGGCTTCAACGATGTAATCGACATATGCCATTGGCAGCCCCACATCATTCAGCATTCGCACGATTGAAAGGACGTTGAACGAAGCTCCCCCCTCCGCCGACGAATCCACTGCACTGATGTCTCCCATCAGATTGATAAGCCCGGCGGACTCGGCCGCCGCCACAGCACTGGAGGCCAGAATGACCGGCAGGAAGAAGATCGCACGTGCCATCGTTCTGCCCTTGAATTTCTGGTTAAGCAGTGTCGCCGTAAATAAACTGAAGAATAGAATCATCGGCACATTCAGCAGCATCGCTCCGACCGAATCCACCAGAATCCGGTTGAATGTTGCATCGACCAGGATGGCATCTTTGAAATTTTTCAAACCGACAAAATCCAGTACATAGCCTCCTGGGGCAACCGACAGATTGCTCAAACTGAACCGGATCGATTGCAGCAGCGGCGTAGCGAACAAGAAGATGAAACCAATCAACCAGGGCGAAATAAACGCAAGGCCAAGCAGCGCTCTCCGTGATTTCAAGGATAAACGAAGGGTCCTCATCGGTTCACTCCTTCCACTGCATAGTCCGCCCCGCCAACGGTAATTCCATCAATCGTTACCGGATCAGCCGTATAATTCACCAAAATCGTTGCATCGCCACTATATGTGACACGCACCACGCCATCCTGAACTCGTTCATGCTCGGTTATTGGCTGGTTCCGCAAATGACCTAATACCTCATTCGCTTCCTTGTATAAGGCTGCTGCGTCATCTACCCAATAGGCAAAGTCAGTGGCATAAGCCGAATCATAACTGGTCAACTTCAGCTTGGACGATGGTTCATACGTCCATTGAAACTGCGGAGCTGATCCCAGCTCCAGACTGCGGAGCAGCTGTTTGCGCAGATCCTGATCCCCTGACGTATTCATTGCGGAAGCAGCGTAGTCCATATATCCATGAATGACCATCTCATAAAAAGGAACTTCCTCATCGGTAATGTTGAACCGGCTGGAGCCTGAGGGAGCATTAACAATATGCTGCGTATATCCCCACGCATACGCATTAGCGGATGATAACATCATATTTGGATATTCCTGCTGCAGCTTGCCCAGCTGCTCCTTCACGATGTTCTTCGCGGTCTCCCGGTGGATGACACGACTATCCCGATAATCCGAGCTCAATACCTGCCCGAGATCACGCAGCGATAATGCGCTGAGTTCCAATTTGTTGATTTTCCCGGCAAACTCGCTCACCACATACGGCAGCTTGGCGGCCGACAACAGATAATAACTGTCTTTGCTCTGATCCATCCGGTTGAGGGCAGGACTGTATGGATACAGTTCAGCTGTCTCCTTGGTGACAAATCGCGCTGCATCGGAGGAAGGGGCAAAGTTCCAATCGTCGTGATAAATACGCTGAAACGCCACATCAGGGAATAACGCTCCACCGGACTGCTTCAGTTGTTCAGACAGATCATGCAACTCGGAACGACTGCCCACTTCACTGTCCAGCTTGACCTGGGTCGGTGTATGGTGACTGAAACCTCCGCCAAACCATCCCTGATACCGCATCTGCACGCGGTTCACACCTTCCTGCTGCAGCCTCGCAGCCATTTCAGCCGCTTGTTCATATGTCGTCATAGCCAATGTGGTCCGATAAGGTACACCCAGGAATGAAGCTTTTTTGTCCACTGCACCTAACACATCCACGTAAAAAGGCAAGGCTGATTCGTCCTCCAGCGGTTTCAGTACGTTCTGCCCAACCAATTGCTGCTGATACAAACGGGCCATCCCGGAATAGCTGGCATCCTTACCATTAAGGAAATGGAATCGCACCTGAATATCCCCGCGGAATGGTTCCTCGCTTAGTAGCTGAATCTCCTGCATCTTTTGCGAGGTATACATCTCCAACTCATCCTCACCCCGCAGGGAGAACGTGCCGTAGACGTGGTTATAGCTATTTTGCCTGCCTCCAATGTCCGCAGAGATACTGGCCATGCCATCCCCTTTTTCAATCACGGCAAACCAGGCATGTTCACCGTTCTTCAAACCAAAGACAGGCATATGGACAGATTCACTAACCTGCGGGCGACTGAGTGAATTGTCATTCGGATCTGCACCATACACACGTTGTACGTACTGCTCCTCTTTGACCTTTCCGTTATTCAGATGGATCAGACTACCTGATCCGTCAGGTACAAACATATAACCTTCACCTTTCGTATCGGCGGCACCAAAATAAGCGAGCAGATCGATATTACGAATACGGTATTGACCGCTCTCTTTCACCTGACTTAGCGGCACGGTTACAACCAGCGAACCTTGATCCAGCCGATATTCCACCGGAATGACGAAGCTTGGTTTATCCGATGTGCCCCCGCCTTCGACTCCATTCTCCTCATTGTCAAAAGCAAGATCTTCAGCGGTGTAACCCGCCGTCTCAAAGGCATCCAGCATCTTGTTCAGTACAAGCTGCTTTGATATCTGTCCATCCAACCGTTCTAGCACATCCGGATTGTTCTTGGTTGGATAGTAGCGGGCAGATGTATATCTTGCGACTGTGGCATCCAGTTTCGAAAGTACCTTCTCCTCCAGACGCTGTTTGCTTATCAGTTTGGGCAGAGCATCAATGCCTAGCGAGGTATCCCCAAGCGTGTATGTAACACGAATGCCCTGATCCACATTGGCAGCTGCGAACTGTTTGTTGCTGATGCTGGAGCTAAAGTTCGGAAAGTTCTCCAGTGTACCGATCGCATTCCGAAATGACACGTTCAGCTGGGAGGACAACACTTCCTTTTCATAAGCGGAAGCCAGGCCATCCTGATTACGTTCGTTCGGATTGCTGTACCAGATCTGTCCACTCGCTCCATCACGAACGGCAATTTCCGTCGTCTCCTCGTTGTAATAAAGCGCCAGGCCCTGATCCTCGGCGACCAGTTGCATACCCAGCACCCCCTGCGAGGAATCGGTAAGGAATTGCAATGATTCCGTCTCGGTTGGCATAGCCTCTGTTGTTGCTTCAAGATAAGTCGTTGCCTCCACGGCTGGAACTCCCCTGTTATTGATATACAGCAGTCCGGCTGTAAGCAGGATCACAGCAGCACCACTGGCCAGCACCGTATATATTCGTTGCCTTTTGTTCACGGATGCCGCCTCCTTTAGGTCCGAAAAATCAACTCGCGGTAGATGTTGTAACCGAATTCATATAACTGCTGCAACATGCTGAACACCAATGCTCCGAGGAACACGATTATGCCCATGACAATTAACGTCAGCAGCATCGTCAGGATCGTTTTGATCACGGTGTACTGGTGTACCGTCATCGTGCCAATGAAGAGCAGCAGCACGAACCAGAAGAACGCGATGCTATTAAATAAATAATAAAAATCCGTCTCTTCCTGTACCATAAACCGGCTAATGATAATCATCGGGACATAGATCAAAATAATCGGAATAAGCGAGTATCCTGTTGCCAGAAAAATCTCCCTGAACTTTCCTTCACCTTCCATTAGGGTGGTTACCGCCCAGTTGGCTATGCACCAAAGAAAGAACGGTACTGCAACCGTTGCGATCTCCCCTATGCTGTTGATTGTGCGAGGATCGATGTAATTCACAAGAAACCCCGCGTATTGTTTTTGCAAAATCATCATGATAATGGTAAGCGCCAGTGCTCCAAAAGCAACGGTCAACCTGCCCCGCTGATCCGACTTGATATCCCAGAATGCATCAATGGGGTGAAAAATGAGATGCAGCGGAAACTTAATGTAATCCTGCTTCACGGTCAATCTGCCTCCTCCGTCTCCATTTAACCGCCACTCGGACCAGGATCAGAATGAAAATCAGTGCGATGGCAAGCGTCAGAAAGGTGCCGAAATGTTCCTTCATCATCTCTCGCCGATATCTTTTGAACGCGACAGAATAACTTTTGCGATCCATACCCAGTTCGAAATAACCCAGAGCTTCCTCGTTTTTCTTCTCCATCAGCAAGGATTTTCCGATACCGATATAGGCGATATCATAGTTGGCGTTCAACTTCAGCACTTCTTTCCAAATATGAACAGCCTCCGTATCCTCACCCTGATAATGAAGGGCAACCGCCTCATTCACGCTGGCTCCAAACCGTGTTGGCTCATAGATAACCAGATTGCTTTTCCCCCGATCCAGTACCAATTGATGATCCCCGGATTGTTCCATGGCGACTGGTGTTTTGAGCGTTCCCACCTGATTTCCTTTGCCTCCATATACGTAGAGCAGATGACCTTCATCATCGTAAGTAAACACCCGGTTCTGCGTCGCATCCAGCACACTGTACATACCGTTGCCCAGTACCTTCACATCAATCAGTTTGGACGGACCCGGGTTATTGCGGAATCTGATATCTCCTTTGACTTCAAAATAACCAAATCTCTTCAGCACATCCTCGCCGGATGGATTGAGACGTTTAATCGGTTCGCTGGAACCCGGGTCGATATTGGTCGCATATACGAACCCTTTGGAGTCGATATCGACATTGGAAAACTCGGTCGGTACAAACAAAACCATCTGCGCCCGCTGGGCTTTGGTTGAGAGCATCCGCCAAATGTATTCGCCGTAGTCGCGTTCCACCTTGTTCGTACCAACGTATCCAATGAACTGGCCGCGCTCGTCAAACTGCATAATTCCTTCGTAAACACCCTGAGCCACCACATACACGCGGCCTACCCGGTCCACAGTCAATTTCAGCGGTTGGAACTGAAAATTGGTCGCGAGGATATCGGACTCCGGCTTCGTAATCGTATGGACCAGCTGACCTTCCGCATCCAGGACAACTACACGGCTGTTCCCCGTATCAGCGATGTATACTCGATCCTCTTCATCCACGAATAATCCACCTGGCGTATTAAAACTCTCCTTGCTGCCGTCCATCATAAATCCTTCGATCACCCGCAGCAGCTTATAATCCGCGTCCAGGACAACAATTCGGCTGTTGCCACTGTCCAAAATATAAATCTGCCCGGAGGGAGAAACGTTTACATCACCGGGGTCTTTGAATTCGCCAATGCCCAGGTCGCTGCCCGAGATGGTTTGCTTGGGCAGATAGGCATCCGGTGAAGGAACGGCCTCTTTCCAGTAGTTGTAGTTATAACTCTCATACGGCGCCGGGGAGGCCGCCGCAGGCACGGCATTCACCAGCAGCAGCGATACTGCCGCCAGGAGAACAAGCCATCTTTTCACTGTGCGTGCCATATCGTTCCCCCTTATTCCTTCATGCCCGAACTCGCCATCGTCTCAATGATGCGGCTCTGCGAGAAAATGAACAGCGTAATGGGCACACTCATCAAAATAAGTGCTACCGCAGCACCTGCCCCGGCCCGGGATATCCCGCCCTGAATGATCTGACCCGCCGCATAGTGCAAGGTCTTGAGCTGTTCACTGTAGATGTATCCATTGCCATCACTGCCCCACAGCATCTGGAACAGCAGAATGATCAAGGTGAGCCAAGCTGGCTTTACATTGGGCATGACAATGGACCAGAAAATCCGGTATTCACTGGCACCGTCAATTTTGGCTGCTTCCAGCAACGCATCCGGGATCTGCTCCATGAACTGCTTCATCAGATACAGACCTAATGAATAGGAAAATGCCGGAATAATGACGGCCCAATACGTATCAATCCAACCCAGCCATGACATGATCATATAGTTGGGAATGGCCGTCACGGCAGGTGTGAACATCAGGGAAAGCACAACAACCTGGAACATGAACACTTTGCCCGGAAATTTGTGCTTGGCGAGTGGGTACGCCGCTGCCGAAGCGAGCAGTACATGGCCCACGATGCCAATGCCCGTAATAAATACCGTGTTGAATATATATCGTGAGAACGGAACCCACGAGTCACTCAGCAGATTCAGCAGATCCGTAAAATTGCTGAACGTTGGATTTTTGACAAATAGTGTGGGTGGAAAAGTAAAAATCTCATCCAGCGGTTTGAACGCATTATTAATCGCATAGATTAGCGGCAGCACCATGAAAGCACCAAATACGAGCAGAAGGGCAAACAGGGAGATGCTTCCTGATAAAGAGCGGTTGACCCGCTTTTTGCCTGTCGCAATTGCAGCCATAGCTATTCTCCCACCCTTCGAAGCAGTTTCTGTACCAGCAGGTTGGTGCCCACCATAATCATGAACAGCACGGTTGCAATCGCCGAGGCGTATCCCATCTCAAACCGTGTTGTACCAAAGTCGATCAAATGGGTCACCACCGTCTCCGCCGCATAGTTCACACTTGGGAACCCCGCCAGCGCAATGGACACATCCGCCACCGCGAATGAGGTCGTAAGTTGAATGACCGCACCGAACATCAATTGCGGGCGCATCGAAGGCAGGGTAATATACCAGAGTTCCTGCCAGCGATTTTTGATCCCATCTACCGCGCCAGCTTCATATAATGTCCGGTCTACGGTCTGCAAACCGGCGATAAACGCCAGAAAGCCTGTGCCAAGACTGAGCCACAATTGCACCAGAATGAGGATTGGCATAATGTAGGCTTCCGTTTTCATCCACTGGATTGGCTCCAGCAGAAATCCCCATTTGATCAGCAGTCCATTGGCTATACCGTAGCGATCCCCCGAGAAAATCATCAGCCAGATAAAATAGACGTTCCCCGATATGGATGGCGCATAGAAAATCAGCGTCATGAACGCTCTCCATTTGGGTGTTAATTCATTAATGATCCACGCAAATACGAAACAGGCAATATAGCTGATGGGTCCGGTAATAATGGCAAACAGCAACGTATTTTTGATAGCAATCAGAAATACGTCATCCTCCAGAAACAGCCGGGTATAGTTCTGCCAGCCAATAAAACGCGGAAACTCCAACATGTTGAAATAAGTGAAGCTGAGTATGATGGAGATGACCACCGGAATCACAGTGAACATGATGAATAGGATCATATAAGGAGCTAGCAGTACATAGGAATGTTTGCTGGCCTTCATTTCCTTGAGCTTCCAGGACCACCATGATTTCATGCCCATGCCTGGTGTTTTCTCAGGAGGACTGTTTTGTCCGTCTCGGAGTGATATTTGTGACACTGTTAACCCTCCCTCTACTTACGGAAGACCAAATTCATTACGCTTGACTCGAATCTCGTCCTGAATATACTGGGTGTAATCCATGATGGATTCTCTGGCTTCCACTTGGCCAACAACCGTCTTGTAAAATGCATTGAACAGATGGCGTCCGGTAAAATAACCGCCAGGCACCTCGGGAATGCCCTTCACCGTCTCGAATTGTGCTTTCAGATTCGCATAATCCTCAGCAGGCCATGGAAGTGAATCGAGTGCCTTGATGTTGGCTGTCGGATAACGCGCAGCCGCACCCATCAGCCCTTCCATCTCGCGGCCAAACTCAGCCTGAACCGGTGTACTGGTCCACCATTTCATGAACTCCCACGCGGCCTCTTGGTCCTTGGCGCTTTCCAGCATCATGACCGCGCTGCCGCCACCCGGAACGTCCCGATTCAATGTTCCATCCGGCTGCACCGTCCCCGGAACAGGAACAAATCCCCATAATCCACGGATCTCCGGTGCAAATACAGACAACTGGTTATACATCGTGTAATCCGTCAGACCAATCGGCATCTGTCCGGTCCGGAAACGGTTGGCAAAGTCATACTCCCGCTCCAGCTTGTAATCGGTATAAAACTCTGTCCACTTCTTAAAGGTCTCAATACCGATGCGCGAGTCCAGATCCGATTCCTTGCCGTCATTCCGATAGAAGGAGCCTCCGTTCTGCAGCAGCATTGTGGCATACTGCGAGTTAGGCGGGATATTGACCCCCTGAATGTTGGCTTGGGCCACCACCGGCATGCCAAATTCCATATGATTTTTACTCAGAATCGCCAGCAGGCTCTCGACATCATCCCACGTTTGAGGAACTTCAAGCCCCAGCTCTGCAAGCACATCTTTTCGGTAAAACAACATATTAAAGGTCTGTGTCTCCGGCAAAGCGTAAACGCCTGAATCGTAGGCGTACGGTACGATGGCACTGTTTCTAAACTCCTGTTCTACCGTGGTATAGTCACTGAACTGGGTAAGATCCACCGCCGAGTTCCGCATCGCAAAGTTCACCGGCAGATCATTGCCGATCTGCATCGCTACATCAGGTCCTTCACCCGACAAGGTGGCTGGCAACAGCGTACCCATGTTGACCAGCTTCAAATTGACGTTGATGCCGCTCTCCGGTGTGAATGTCTCATCAATCATCGCTTTCATCGTGTTCGCCTGATCACGGCCACTGCCGATCCAGACCGTCACCGTGCGCTGATCCTCTGATGTGGCTACATTCCCGATCTGGTTATAATCAATGAAGAACGAGTGATAGAATGTCTTCGCTTCATGACCAAGCTTCGCCAGTGGACCCGTACCCGTTCCGGGAATGCTGCTGTCTAATGAAGCTACATAGAGAGCATCAATCTCAAGCGGTTGCTCGCGAGCCTGCTGCACCCATGTCCCCAGTCCGCCTGTGTTCGTTTTGTAAGCGGCAAGTCTTCTTGGAATGGTATCCGGCTTATCGATCATCTCATCCAGCTGTTGGGCCATCGTTTTGATCAACGCTTCCTGATCGCTGGACTGGCCTGACAGAAGACGAAGTTGCCCTGCCACTTCCTTCAGACGTTTGCTTTCTCCGCTGAACACCTCCAGCAGATTCGGAATCTGCTTCTCCACCCGATAATCCCGGAATTCATCCGGCTTGGTGCCTGTAATCATTAGAATTCTCCGGTACATGGAGTTCAGGTTGTACAGGCTGTCCTCCACATTGCGAATAAGTGGTGCGAAGTCGCCCAGGCTGTTCTCCAGCCGAATGACATGTTTGCCTTTATCCAACTGGAACTTGTAAGCTTCCTCACCGCCCAGCACATCAATGCGATAGTCGCTTTGGTAACGGAATGGCGCCTTTGTCATCTCCGCAAATGGAATCTCGCCATCGATGGTCAGCTTGCGTGTGGAATAGATGCCTTTGACAAAATTTTGCTGAGCGGTAAAACCGATATGATAAAGTCCACTCTCCGGCACGTCCACTTCCCATTCGATCCACTGTCCTGGCAGACGCCAGTTAAAGCCACCAATCGTATTAATACGCACCTGGGAAGCGCTGTACGGAGATACGGCTGAACTTGATCTTTCACTGGTTGGATATAACGTAGGAGAAGATTTGGCAACAGCCGCTTCCCCTTCAATTCGGATGAGCACATCCTTAGGCTGACCGGAAGAATCCATCTGCTTGGCCCCCGCGGTTTCCGCATAAGCAACGGCTGGCTTCTCGTTGAATAGCCGTATGGATCGAATTACTATGGGTTCGCGAGAGGATTTTAGCGTTAACGTGTGCCTTCCCTTTTCCAGATAGAATTTGAATGGAGCCTGTTCATACCCGTCCGAATCCTGAAATGTTTCCTCCATCCAGCGGGGCTTCTCCACTTGTTTTGGGCGAAGATCATTGCCCTGATTATCCTGTTCAACAGCCTGTTTCTCATTGCCCCATACCCGGTCAAACTGCAAATAGGCGGCTTCCGCAAACGGAAGTTCACCATCAATGTACAATGCACGCTCAATGGCCGAACTCTTTCCTTCTACGGGAAAATAGACAGCAGAGAGGTTGTACAGCCCGGTTTCCGGTACTTCAACTACCCAGTCGATCTCGCCTGTCTCCCCAGTATGCAGCGATACACCTGGCTTGCCCTCATAATCATTCAGCTTGCGTACCTCTTCACCCTCTGCCCGTATGTAGTCTCCTGCTTCGATGGTCATATCCACATTCGGTCTTGAGGCCTCACCTGCCTGGGACAAATATTGTTCATATCCGTTCTTCTGCCTCGTCTGCTGCAAGATGGCATCCACCTCAATGGCAGGCAAACTGCCAGAAGGCACAACTGCACTCTTTACACCTGCACCGGAAGTAAGCAAAAGTATGACGCAGGCTGCCGCTGCTGCAATGACTATGGGCAGGATCCATTTCTTTCGTTGTAGAATTCCAGCCATCCTACGAGCCCTCCTCATCAAGGCTGATGCCAGCAATGCCTAATTGGTAATACAGGAAAAGAGGTACCCGTGCGTGAGCCCGGACACGAGGTACCCCTGTCTGAATCATGCTGGTATTACTGTTTGCCAAGTTTATCAACTGCCGCTTGTGCCTGCGCTTTATACTTCTCGGCTGTTGCTGTAACGGAAGCATTGTTTTTGATAATGTCGTTTACATAGTCACCGATTGGATAACCCGCGTAAGCGTCATCCAGCAGGATGCGGCCCGTTCCCGCGATATGCTCGCGAATCATGGCGATGTCCTTCTCGTCGGTATAACGGCTTTCCAGGTAATCCTGACCTGGGTACTCTTCAATCTGCGGAATGTCGAAGGTTTCTTCATAGATTTGGTATACCATTTTAGGATCTTCCACACCTTTGGGAATGAATTTTGCTGAGGCAGCGTTGTTGGCGTATGTTACATCCTTGTTGCCCTGAGGACCGTTCGGAATTGGTACGACTCCAGCAGCAAAGGTGATATCGCCCAACTGCCATTCCGCAGCAGTGAACAAAGCCACATCTCCATCCTTGAATGTGTTGCTTTCCTCCCAGTTCGTTTTGTCGCCTGTTTTGACTTTCACAACATTCTCGACGTTATACAGGCGTTTGACGAATTCGGCAGCTTCAATCGTTTTCGGATCGGATAATCCTTCTTTTGAATGTTCGTCGTCTACGATCGTGCCGCCATTGGCTGCAGTAAAGTGACGAAGTACGTCGATGGCCCAGCCAGAGAACCCGTATACGTCAATTTTTCCGTCGTTATCCGTATCTTTGGTCGCCTGTTTTGCCAGTTCCATGAATTTATCCCAATTCCATTCGCCTTTGTTGTATAGCTCCTGAGGATCAGGCAGCGACAACTTCTTGAATAAGTCACGGTTATAGTGAAGTCCCAGACCGATGCTGGTTGGAGATTCAAATGCGTAGTAGTTGCCTGCGATGGCAGGGAATTTCGTGATCAGGTTTGCCTCTTGGTTGATGTTATTCTCAGCTGTGGTGAATTCGGAGATCGGAAGCAGTTGCCCTTTGAGGATGGCGGGTAATGCGGATTTGTACTCCATCTGAACGATGTCTGCGAACGGTTCGCCAGCCAGCGCTGTCGTGGTAAATTTGTTCATGTATTCTTCGAATGGCACGTTTACAAACTCAATTTTCACGTTGTATTTCTTCTCGACTTCAGCGATTTTATCCAGTCTAGCCTTATCCGATGCGGTCTCCCCCGCTGGCTTTAGATCCCACCAGGCCGCAACCTTGATGACACGTCCACCCAAATCAGGTACATCTACGGCCACTTCTTCTGTTCCGCCTTCTTTGTCTGTCTCGACGGTTCCAGTGCTATTGCCCGAATTCGCTGGTGCATCATCAGCCGGCTGAGCCGTCCCCCCACCACTGCAAGCGGATACAAAAAGCATTACGACCAATAACATGAGCGGCAAAACGTTCCATTTTCTAGTCACGATTTTAACAACCTCCCCGAATGTGTATACAAATCATGGTCCGGCATAACTCCCTGACTTTTTCATTTACCCTAATGAAATTCGACGACCACCACCATTTGTTATTTTATCGTTTGGTTTTGACAAACAAAATTTAACATAGCATAATGTAAGCGTCAACATTTTTATTGTTAACATTTTCTAATTATTCTGATAAAATGCTGTTATATCGCTTTAATACCTTATGATATAGCGTATTATCCGAATACCATTCTGAGTACTTCCATATCCAAAACGAAAATCATTTTTGATTATTTTGTTATTTTATAAAATAACAAAAAGATAATAACCCATTCAAAATTCGCCTTTTTCTCCTGCAACACGTCCATTCGCCAAGGTCTATTTTCGTCGGTACATGTATGGAACACTAACATTTTCACTTCTACAGCCGTTATTAGATTAAGAGAAATACATCATGATATACTAGAAACAGCTTTATTGCACAATGTAAGGAATACGGCAGAACTACGAGTGTAAGGATGGTATGATGAAGACGAAGGTAACAATTCAGGAAATTGCACATTTTACAGGTCTGTCGAAATTTGCGGTCTCACGAGCACTGTCCGGAAAATCAGGTGTTAGTGAGCAGACACGGGACGTTATTCTTAAGGCCGCTGGCAAACTTGGATATTTCAAAGATAACAGCATGTTGTCTGGTGATATGTATAGCAGCAATGAACTTCAGGACCCGCAAAACACGCGGTGGAGTGGCACCATTTTGATTTTGTTTCCCAATGTTCGTTATCAGAATCAGGAATCCGTATACTGGGGGCCTGTCTTTAACGGGATATCCTCTAGACTGAACCAGAAAGGCATCAATATTCTTACTCTGACAGAGCCTTCTGCGGATCAACTGTTCACGTTGCTGAATCCGGATGCCATTCGTGGCATTATTACGGTTGGTTCTATCTCCACACCCATTCTGCTTGAAATTAAGCGTCTGGGCATTCCTGTTGTCATGGTGGATCATCTAGACCCCGTCTTTCACAGTGACAGTATTTTCACAGACAACTTTGCTTCCATGCGTGACATTATGCTCTATTTGCTGCGCAAGGGATTCAAACGGTTTCAGTTTGTTGGAAATACCAGTGATGCGCACAGCTTCTATGAACGATGGGTCGCCTATACTTCGGTATTAATGGGTCATGGATTGGAAATGAATCAGATCCCCGAACTAAGCAGCCCGGATGTGGATGATTTTCGCAAGACGTTCACTTCGGTCATTCATGAGGGGAATTTGCCTGAGGTTTTTGTCTGTGCCAATGACTTCTATGCGCTATACACCATCGAGGCTCTGGAGAGTATTGGGATTAGTGTACCCGACCAGTGCGTAGTCACCGGTTTCGATAATGTGTATGATAATATCCCTGTACTCGCCACAGTTAATGTGAACAAGGAATTGCTTGGTGCGCGTGCGGTTGACCAGATGTTATGGCGAATTGTAAACCCGGAGAGCAGTGTGGAGAAAAAGCTGATTCTTGCTGATGTGATGATTCGGGAACAGTACGGAAGACATAGCGGATAAAACGGTAAGGTAACCATAGACACCAAAACACCCCCATATCCAGTGTTCGGCTGGCTTGGGGGTATTTGAATTTGAATGTCAAATAAAAAATAGTTGATGTTAAAAGTCCATTCTACGTATCTGTCCGGACATCATCCCAATCTTGATCCAGATAACAGATCAGCCAATTGAGCGCACGGTGACGTTCGTAGGCCACTCCGCCATTCAGACCCCCGGGAGGTGTTTGCTCCTTCACACGACTGTCTACACACACCCAGTTGTACCGGTAGATTAGATCCGCTGCATCCAAAATCTCGCTTTTGGAGCGAAGCTGTGCCCCGGCTACAAAGGCTTCAACATCGTCACATTGCTGCAAATACCCTACATCTTGTCCTACGTTACAAAGATTTACCGGAGCTCCAAGTTCCTTGACGTAGCCAAGCGCCCATAACATCACATGATAAGCCTCATATCCCCATGAAAAGGAGATAACCTCCTGATGCTCTGCCCCATGCTGCTCCACAAATCTTCTCTCCACAGGTGAAAAGAATGAAGCTGCATCATACTTGTCGATCACTTCCTGGACCAGCGCTGCTGTATCTTCTGCGCTCTCCCCCGCCCCCAGGCATTCACCCTTGAGAGCTGCAATACAGAGGGCTACCGCGCGATCTGCGACTTGTTCTACACTGCGGATCGTTGTATGCTCATCCTCCGCTCTTGCAGGTAAATGAACATTGAATGGGATTCCTTGCTCCGTTAGAAGCTGCTCGGAGCGCTCTTTACGCTGCATTGCAGATTCCGATGGGGGTCTGGCATCATCCAGAAAACTGGTGTGCGCTGTCACTTTGTAATCCTCTACTTCGGATTCTCCGTTGACATCCAACAGCAGCTGACCTTGCGCATTCAGCAAGGAGCCACCTCCCCAGAAGATGACTGCATCCAGGGCATCGGCCAGATGCAATAATTCATTAAAGAATTCTTCGGAAATGTCTTCTTCTGTCTCGATCCCAACAACCATATTCAGTGTAGAGCATTTAATAAGTACCTTTTCCTGCAGCGCAGCATTCTTTCCCTCAATCTGACTTAGAAATCCCAGCATCCCCTGAATCATTGCAGTAAATTCTTCAGGGTGGGTCTGGCTCGTCATGATATTGAAGCCCTTTGTCTTCTTACTAAATAACTTCTTACGTGTAACTTGAATATGGGTTTTGTCTTCCTTACGCTCAATTGTATCCTGAGGGTATATGGATTGAATTATTTCGAACAACTGATCTAGGTCAAACTGCGAGCTGTATATCGCACAATTTCTCATGAGGTTCACCTTCTTCTTTCTATATAAGTTCAACTAATAAATATTTACACTGGCACTCCGATGACAGAACAACCTTCCGATCGCTGTTATCCCCAGATTTTGTTGATTCCCTTCTCCAAAGGGAAAAATCCGGGGATAAAGGCGAACACTTCGCTTCTTCAGGTTATTTCTGTCCTCTCCGTTGTTGTGTAAATGTTGAGTTGAACATATCTAACTAGTCCTTATACGGGTCGAATTCATTGCCCCCGGCCATCGCGACACCTACGGGACGCAGGATATGGTTGATTTTCAAGGTATGCGCATGCGCATTCAGCACGTCCTGCAGCTTCTTGTACACAAATGGACTTTCATCCGTTCCTGCACCCCGAAGCTCCACACCATAGGCACGAATCGCCGCTTGCATCTGTTCCTCGCTGATCTCCCCACCCATGCGTGTACGCAGCTTATAATTCATTTTGCCAGCCGCCTGGGTTCGGCTCATAGTGCGCCCTGCACCATGCACGGTGCTGCGGAAAGACTCGGTATTCTCTTCGCTGTGGATTCCTTCCACAATCACCGAGATATCTCCCATGCTTCCGCCCACAAAACCGAGCTGGCCCGGTGCCAGCGGCGTTGCTCCTTTACGGACCACCACCACGTCTTCGCCCATATGCTGTTCTTTCCAGGCAAAGTTATGATGGTTATGAACCGAATACTCTGCACTCGCCCCGAGAATGCCGAGAACTTGTTCAATCACATAATCACGCCCTACGTATGCATACCGGCCGGCCAATGTCATCCCGTCCCAATACATATCACCCATTTCACTCTTGAGGTCAAACAGTGTTGGTGGTTGGTCCATCGATTCTCCCGGCGCTTTGCCACTAAACGCACGTCCGGCAGCCAGATTCAGAAAACCACTGGCGACCTTATGCCCAAAGCCACGACTGCCAAAATGGTTTGCAATCCATACTTTACCCGTCGCCTCTTCCACAAAAATATCAACAAAATGATTACCACTGCCCACTGTCCCGAGCTGGTTGCGCGCGAGTGTCTTCAACTTGTGTTGTAGTCCAGGCTCAATGGAATCAAACAGCTTCCAGCTGGCATCGTCGAACAGCTCATGCTCCACAGGGTTGGGATTGTTGCGTCCTACACCGAAGGATATGGTCGCATTAATATCATCCATAATCAAAGCAATCTGATCCCGTATATCATCCCACATCAGGTTGGTGCGCACTGCCTTGTTACCGCAGGCAATATCATATCCAACCCCTGACGGACTGATCATGTTCCGGTAGGCAACTACGCCCCCGATGGGCTGTGAATATCCTTTGTGATGGTCTGCCATTAGAGCCACGCCCAGTACATCTCCATACTGCGAGCAAGTCACCGCCTGACTTACCGCATTCTCCAGCGGCTCCCCCCAGACTTTAATGTTATCTACGATACGCACGATCTGGTTAACCTCCTTTTGTCTTCATTAAAACTTACAATTAAATATGTACATTGAAATATATACGTCCCTGCCCACAACTTTCTTTATTTTACCAAAGAGGGACCCTTCCCGAAACTATACATTCCTTCAGCTCAAAGATATCCGTATAAAGTAAAAAAAGAGAGCTAGGCTCTCTTTTACATGATCAGTCCCAATTTTATTTCTTATTGATCTTAAACTTGAACTCCCACGTCGCTGTGTTACCCGAATAACGGCCCCTGTTCTCCGTCACGACAACCGATAGAGTCTTGTTGATTGATTTGGTAATGGAGGAAACCTTAACGCTCATACTTTTGCTCCCTAGATCAGGGATTTTGTCCTGCTCTTCGGCATTCGCTTGTAATTTCAGCGTATCTGTAGGTTTCAGATTCAACGTGACCGACGAACCCTCCTCCAGGCTCTTGCCGTTCACACTTGCCCCTATGGCCCATTCATTACCAACGGAATTGTTCTCCACCAGTTCTGCACTGACAAGCGTCACGGTCACTTTAACCGTCTTGGCAGCGGCATAGGATGTTGGGGAACATACAGCGAATACCAAACTCAGAATCATCAAGACATTAGCCCATTTTTTGAACACGAGAGTGCCTCCCTCATATCAGTTCATTTATTTCGAGACTATGCCTTATTCGCCCTGCTCCTTAAGTAGTCCTTCTACCTATTAGACATTTTCCGTGATATATTGATTAATTAAAATGCTTCCGGTAACCCTGAACTTTCTCATCTTTAAAGCCCAGCTTTTCATAGAAAATATGAGCCTCTTTGCGCTGATCGCCAGACACCAGAATCATGTATTCACATCCAAGATCTCTCGCAATGTGCTCAATCTGAAGCATAAGCTTCTGACCAATTCCCTGTCTGCGTACCCGATCGGATACAATCACATTCTCCACAACCATGAAGGGATTGCACTGACCCGCCAGATCCATACATTCAATACCCATAACCGATCCGGCCAGTTCGCCGTCGTAAAATGCACCGAGTACATGGTAGTGCCCATTTTGCTGGATATAATGAAACATCTTCTGCATCTGTTGTTCATTAGTCGGTGTACCCATCAATTCGTTGTATAATTGGCTTAGCGCCGGTAAATCCTCAAGTTCGATTGCTTTAATGGTAACCATAATAACCCTCCTGATTTTGCCCTATTTCACATACGCTGTCTTACGTTAGGTCCTTCTTAAAATAATAATGACTGTGTCCGGTCGGTGCATTCTCGATCGTTGTGATCAATTGGTAGCTATGCTTCTTGTAAAATTCCGGTGCTTGATATGAGAATGTGTTCAATTGGATGAAGTCACAGGATTTCTCTCGCGCAATTCGCTCAACTTCAAGCAACAACTGAGAACCATATCCCCGATGCCGTTGTTCAGAATCCACCCAAAGAATATCAACTTCCAGCCAGTTCCAGCAAAGTGTACTAAGCACACCTGCAACTATCTCGCCGGTCTCATTTTTGATATTGAAATTCAGTTCTTCGTAACGATGCCTTAATTCCTCGCTCACATGCGCAGCATTAAATGCGATAAGTTGCTGGCGAACATACTCTGAATCCTCTGAAGTACTTGGATTGATGTTTATTTGGGACATCCTCTTCTCCTCCTTCTCGTCATTACTTCGTGGTAAACATCTGAATAGGACCTTCCCAGTCAGGCTCTCTAACCTCTTGGTATTTATTATCGGTATAGCGTGCGATGACCTTACGCCAGAAAATCTGAGCAGGCTCATTCGTCTCCATCTCCGCTACTTTCCATGTCCCAGGGAAAAGGTTGAACACATGGATGGCCGCTTGCGCATCCATTCCCAGCTTTCTGTATTTTTTCATTACAAAAAACTCTGCCATAGCGTATATACTCGTTCCCTGTTCACTCTCGATTTCACGAATCAGTGCGAATCCCGCCAATTGTCCTTCTACCCGAAACAAAAAAGGATATCTGCCCGCTTCTGTCCAATAATGGTCCAGGTACACATATTCATATAACCCGTTTTCGTTAACATCTTCCGGGTCATACTCACTAAAATCGTATTTGTACAACTCCATCAGATTACGCAAAGTTGATTTATGTTGGTAATCCGCCTTATGAATCGATAACATGAGATTATTTCCTTCTTTCCGTTAGGTTTCGCAGGGGTTCTTTATTTCAGTAGTCTATAATTTACTAAGATATAGTTCAATCCTGAGAACAGCGTAACTCCTGCCGCCAGCAATCCATGAACCGATCAGATTCTCCTGAACCATCATAATCAGTGCAACCGAAATCAAGAGTTTGTCTGCCAGTGGATCAAGCAATTTCCCCAGATTGGTGATCTGATTATATTTTCGGGCCACATACCCATCCAGCTTATCCGTACCCGCAGCCAGTGCAAAAATAATAACGCCAATCACCAGACCATGCTGATCCAAAAAACGAATAAGTTCACTCGACTCCAGTATCCATGATGGCAACGGGATGAAGCACAACATAAATAAAGGAATCAATGTCATTCTTGCCAGGGTAATCTTGTTAGCCAGGTTCATGGAAAACCTCCCTCTACTTCACTCCAATATGTTGTGATTTCTCCACCCTTGCGCCATCCTCCTTTTTTTCACAAAAAAAGAAAGGGCAGACTGTATATCATACAGTTGCCCTTCTTCTGAATTTTTTAATGTATTCCTCTGTTCCTCATCCTCTGGTCTACAATGATTCCTTAATCACTCGTTTGTAATACCATATGGACAACAGGCCGAAGATGGAATACAACAACGTATACACTATCATGACGATTACAGTCGGTGTGGCAAGTTCTGTACCGAAGAAAAACCAGCCTGATTTCACGGCAAAATAACTATGGCTCAGTCCCACAACAAGGGGAATGCCGAAATTAAACAACTGCTTGAACTGAATTCCGCGTAACAGATTGCTTTGCGTAAACCCGAGTTTGCGCAGAATCGTATAGTTTGATTTCTCTTCTTCGCTCTCATTCATTTGTTTGAAATAGAGGATACACCCGGATGTAATCAAGAAGGTGAGTCCCAGGAAACCAACAATGAACATAATCAGGCCCATACTGGTACGTTGATTATTTCTGAACTCGATCTGGGAGAAGCTTGGGGCCTTCAATTGCAGATCTGCAAAAATAGCATATGCATTCTCTTCTTGCCTCGAATCTGTAATTTGCACACCGTAATAATCGGTCGCTTCCCCTTTTTGAAGTTTTGGATCAAGATCCTGCGCAAGCTCTGCATAAACCGATTCATCCACAACCGTCACGGGCGTGCCTTGGTTATAGTATACGGGAAGCACGCCCTGTTTGACGGTTCCAATCAATTGCTGGTCAATCGTATTTTTCAATCCGTGCAGAACAACGGGACCTTCATCCTTAATAGAAAAGAATTGCTGAATCACATTGCCATATCCCATGAAAATAACTTCGCCTGGTTTCAGGTCGATGTTATCCACCATGCTGTCACTTAACACACTGCTGAACAATCGATCTTCCGACAGGGAGTCATTCATCACCTTGGTTGCATCAATTTCAATATACAAAGGTTGTCTGTGCTTTTCTTCATACGGAATTTGTTTGTTATCCAGCTCAGCTACAAAACGATCCTTTACCTCAGCCTGAGCAAATGAAAAATCTTCCGGTAGGCTTTCCTTAGCTTGTGCCTCTGCCGAATAATAGGAAATGTAACTGAGCGACAACAAACCTATGGCGAGTGCCGATACGGTAGTAATAATGGTCAGCAGCAAGGCATTCGACCTCATGCGAAACATGATGGAGGATAACGACAATACCTCATTAATGGAGAGATAGCCTTTTTTACTTTTGCGAATCAGATTAAAGAGAAAACTGACGGAACCTTTATAGAACAGATATGTCCCCAGAATAACCGAGAACAAAATCAAAATCATGGTGTACATTAACTGCTGCATATCCAATTTCTCGACGCTGAACAGCCGTGCAGACAGGATGTAACCGAACACGATGAGAGCAATACCCAAGATACCCATCAGAATCTGCCCCACAGATAACTTCTGTACCTGCTGCTCCGTTGTAGAAGATACTCGGAAGAGCGATAGGATGCTCTGTGCTCGGATAAACAGGTAATTCATCAGCATGATGAGCAAGTACATGACCGCAAAGACAATCAGCGTTTGCAACAGCGCCATCGGTGAGAAGTATAGTTTTGTTATCGCATCAACGCCAATAATTTTGAACAAAATCATTAATATCAGCTTGGAACCCAGAAACCCGATTAGAATACCGATTACCATAGAACCAAAGTAGAGAATACAATTTTCCGCACTCAAGATGCCAAATATTCTCCCTTTCGTCAGTCCGATTAGCTGAAACAAACCGATCTCCTTACTGCGTCGCTTGATAAAGATTGTATTGGCATAGAGCAGAAAAATGCCCACAATGACAATCAGTAACACGGACGAGGCCCCTATCGCGGCAGCCCCTTTCGTTGATTCAGCAACCTCATTCATGGAGGGATCATACTGCAATGTCACAAAGGAAAAATACAGCGCCACACTAAAGATCAGGGCGAAGACGTAAAGATAATAATTTTTCAGGTTTTTCCTCAGATTGCGAAAAATGATGTAGTTCAGACTCATGGCTGCACACCACCCAATACGCCCTGAGTTTTGATAATATCGTTGAAGAAGGATTGCCGGGACTCGTCTCCTTTATTTAATTGAGTGTAGATCTGACCGTCCCGAATGAAAATCACCCTGCTGCAATAACTTGCGGCAAACGGATCATGTGTAACCATAATAATCGTAGCCTGATGTTTCCTGTTCATATCACCCATTTTGCCAAGCAGGTCCGAAGCCGATTTGGAATCGAGTGCACCTGTCGGCTCGTCAGCGAAAATAATGCTCGGATCATGCACAAACGCACGAGCAGCCGACGTCCGCTGCTTTTGTCCACCCGAAATTTCGGACGGATATTTGTCTTTCAATTCGTATATGCCCAGTTCACGAGCGATTTGTTCGAACTTCAGGTGTGCCTCCTGCTTCGGAATACTCGTAATCGAGAGCGGCAGCAATACATTTTCCTTCACGGTGAGGGTATCCAGCAGATTATAATCCTGAAAAATAAAGCCGAGATGGTGTTTGCGGAATTCAGCCAGCTGTTTTTCCTTCATGCCGGTGAACTCCTTACCCTCAATGTCAATCGTGCCCTGACTTACCCGATCGATCGAAGAAAGAACATTCAACAGCGTCGTTTTCCCCGAACCTGAGGGCCCCATAATCCCAACAAATTCGCCTTTACTTACCCCGAGATCAATCCCCTTGAGGACTTCCTGTTTATTTAATTTGTTGCCATAGACTTTATGAATTTTTTTGGCTTCCAGTATCCACATATCCCACTCACTCCTCTTTGGTATATCTTTATCATAGGCGGGATGCTCCAATTAATCGTGCGATTCACCGAACAAAACCAAAAAGCATGTGACAATGTTGTCACACGCCTGCAAGGTGGATCATGTCATTTTTTCGCGGGAAGGTTAGCTTGACGCTAGTGCCCTCTCCGGGAGCAGACTGTACCTTAACGTCTATACGAAGTGCTTGTGCCACCTGTCGGGTCAAATACAAGCCCATTCCCGTTGCCGTTCCTTCCAGTCTACCCTGAGTTGAAGTGAAGCCTTTATCAAAGATACGTGGTAAATCCTGCGCTTCGATCCCTCTTCCATAATCCTGAATGGTCAATATGATGTGCCCATCCTGTTCCTTGCTTTCAATGACAATGTCAGAGGAATGGCTGTATTTCACGGCATTACTAAGCAGCTGCCGTATGATAAAACCTAACCATTTGCTGTCTGTCAGCACCTTTGTCACATCTAATGACACGTCGAAGCCAATCCGTTTGGATATACACCACGACTTCAAAGCTCTAATCTCGCCGTTCAAAATCGGTTCAAGCTCTGTCTCTTCCACAAACAAATCATTATGCATAAATGGAATACGCTTCTGGTGAAGCTGCTGATCGAGCAGTTGGTGAATTCGCAGCCATTCATACGTCATCTGACCCTGCAGCTTGTCATCATGCATTCGCTCAATCATTAATTGCAGCGCGGTTAAGGGCGTCTTCACCTCATGAATCCAGGACAGTATCTCATCCTTTTCTTGCTCCAGCAAAATAAAATGAGATGAGGACTCCTTCCGATAACGTTCGGTCTGGGAAGTCACGGCATCGTGCACAATCCGTTCATAAGGACTTTCAGCGATATCCAAATCCCCTGGATCATAGGTATGATCCCAGGCAGTTAATCTTTTGTAGAAACGAGTCTCCCTTGGATATCTCGCCCAGATAAAAACGATGCATACCACCACATTCAGCACGACGATATATGATACGGATCG
Source organism: Paenibacillus sp. O199 (assembly GCF_001636635.1). Classification (NCBI taxonomy): domain Bacteria; kingdom Bacillati; phylum Bacillota; class Bacilli; order Caryophanales; family Paenibacillaceae; genus Paenibacillus; species Paenibacillus sp. O199. The sequence continues at coordinate 128,197 of NZ_LGRP01000004.1, read as the reverse complement.
GAATGGAATGGATGTGTCGATATAGGCTACAAATAAAAAGATGAGCTGCATGCTTATAAGCAACACTAACCAGCTTAGCTTTTCCCGTATGTATTTGCGAATCATGTTTCCGCCTCTTCTGTTGCCATGTAGCCCTGACCAACTTTCGTTTCGATATAGCCATCCAGATTTAGCGGCTCCAACTTCTTGCGAAGGCGATTCACGTTGACCGTGAGTGTGTTGTCACTCACAAAATGTTCATGATCCCACAGACTGCGAATCAGGTCTTCCCGGGTCACAATCTGATTTTTGTGCTCCACTAGCACTTTGAGAATGAACATTTCATTTTTGGTCAAAAGGACAGATTCATTGTTATAGGTAAGTGTATTTTTCACATATTCAATGGTAGCCCCACGCCATGTGCGCAGCTCAATCCGCTCTGTATTGTAGTTATATACCCTACGCAGGATCGCCTGGATCTTGGCAATCAGCACATCGAAATGGAAGGGCTTCTGGATAAAATCATCTGCGCCCAGATGCATCGACATGACCATATCCGTAGGATGATCACGTGAGGACAAAAAGATAATCGGCACATTGGAATGGGCTCGAATCATGCGACACCAATGAAATCCGTCATACTGAGGAAGCTGGATATCAATAATGACCAGCTGTGGCTGAATGGCACTGTATTCCTGCATCACTTTGCCAAAATCCTGCACGCCATACACGTCATACGACCACTGGGATAACCGTTCTTTGATTTCACTGAACAACGATTCATCGTCTTCAATGAGCATAATTTTAAACATATTTTCACCACGTTTCTGTTCTTCTTGGGTATTGCCCGAAGCATATTGTTTGACAATCTACGGGGGACCGTTCCAGATACGGATCGTTCTTCCGATCGCTGTTGTCCCCAAATTTCCTTTATTAAATTTATTAAATGTAGAAATTAAGTGACAAAGGCGAACGCTACCGCTTCTTCAGAATCGATTCCGTCTCTTCCACTCCTGCCGCTATTAATAGATCAATACAAATTTCGAGGCAAAGTAAATCCATAATCTCTAACCAATTTAGATGAATCTAAACGTTTATAACTGTTAATCTATTATCCCTCCATAGTATGGAGGACCTTGCTTGGATCACTGATTTCTTCCATCCGTTCGATTAATTGCTTTGCGACATCTTGTGGCGATCTTAATTGGCCTGCTTCATAAACCTGACCGAATACCTCAGACAGTGCAAATTCCTCTGCATTTTTGCCTCTTGCCACAACCTGTAGCTCAGTATCTACCATCCCTGGATCGAATGCAATCACTTCAACGGGATTGGGTTGCCCGGATTGTTCCATCGCTACGCACTGGGTGAACATGTTTATTCCAGCTTTGGAGGCACAGTAAGATGCCATTGAAGGTGCCGGATAACTGCCTGACCCGGACGATACATTGACTATTTTTCTGCGTGTGGTCAGGTGATTGGTATGTTGTATACAAGATGAAGTCAGAATCATAGGCGCTGCCAAACTGATGTTCAGATTAAGACTGATCTCCTCTGCACTGCACCGATCTATCGATTTCAACGGTTCCAGCATCGCTGCATTGTTAATGAGCCCGATGAATTCAACTTCTTGCGGTGGAATCTGTTCCAATATGCCTGAGACAAGATCGTCGATGCTATGAATATCTGCCAGATCAAACTGAACATGCTGGTAACGCTCGTAGGCTTCCTCCAAGTCAGACGTTCCGCGTGCAATACCGTAGACGTGACCTCCCTTTTCCAATAACAATTCCGCAAGCTGTTTGCCGATTCCTTTGGATGTACCTGTAATGATAAAATACCTTTGTCCCATATTCTCCCCGCCTTTCTCTCGCTCTGTGCAATATTGGTTAAACACGTCAAATCTATGACCCTTCCTCTATGACTACACGTTTGGTTTTCTCCACAATGTCACCCATAGGATGGGCAAGCCAAAACAATCTTCATCCTGATCCATCGCCTTCATCGGTCGCAGCTCCACGCATTCAAAAGGATCTTCCAGCAAATAGCGAAGCTTTTCTTCCGTAAAAGCCAGACCACCTTTCATCGACTTCTCACGGTATACCTCCCAATCGTCCATAACGCTCTCCGGTCCACCCTGACCGCCAAATCCTGGAGCAAAGCAGGTCATTCCAAAATACCCTCCAGGTTTAAGTCCGTTCTGAATCTTCTGTATGTAGGGAATTCGCTGATGTGGCAGCAGATGGTGAAGACAGCCCGAATCATAGACCAGATCGTACTCTTCCTGTGGCGTGAGTTCAAATGCTGATTTGCATTCAAAATTCACTTCAAGCTGTTCCTCCACAGCTCTTTCCTTGGCCCAGGCAATGGCTGTCTCTGAAAGATCATAAGCATCTACTTTATAACCCTGACGTGTTAGATATATTGCATTTCTTCCCGGGCCACAACCGAGCTCCAATGCTTTGCCCCCAGGTAATATTCCTGAGTTCACTTGTGCTACCAGATTTTCATCCGGTTTGTTTGGAAAAAAGGGAATCGGCCGGTCTCGATTCTCGTAAAAAGGTTCCCAAAATTGCTTCGCTGATCTGAATTCTGAGTCAAGCATGTCATATAGATCCTGGACATTTTTAATCGTCTTCTCCATAACCACATTCCTCCTCAAATCCATATAAATTATCCTTCATATTCCCTCTTATGTTTCGATCTCTGTGCTCACCATTTGCCCGCTTCATCACGGTTTATACCCTAAATCAACTACCCTCTATTATAACATTTTCACCCAATCCAACTCTATTTTTCTTGTAAGATTCGAGCCGAAAACAGTCTGATTATATGTAAAAAAACGCTGTTTAGAAGAAAGTAATTCCCTGTCCTCTCAACAGCGTTATAATCCTTTTTATTCAGGATTCGATCAGCTTAACTTCTTCGTTAAATAGAGCACTACATCGTCGTCGATGATCGTTTCATCGCCCCATTTTAGATAACGATCATGCTTGTGAATGCCCTGTCCATCTGGTATATATCCACGACGGGCATACAGAATTTGAGCTTTGCCATAATCGGAGAACACCCCGACACCAATCCCGGCAGTTTCGGTTCGCTCATGAATGACTTCTTCTGCCCGGTCCATCAAACGTGATCCAATTCCCTGACGCTGATACTTGATCAGCACATTGAAATCATTAATTTCCGGAATACCCTGTTCCCTGAACGAAGGGTAATACGAATTCCACAATACATTCACGTAACCGGCAAAAGCTCCATCCAATTCCGCTATCAAAGTCACTCGCTCACCATTCTGCTGTTCTGCAAGATATTGAATGTACTGCTCCGCCGATTTCGCCCAACCCTGTTCCTGAAACGCCTGCGAAATTACGACCGGATCGCCTTCATTTAATAGTCTGATATGTATATTCATCGATATAATCTCCTTAATATTATTAGATATTTAAATGTTATTTTCACAAAGAGTCAGATCCACAAAGTGTTCTTGTGTCCCTTTGGCAGAATATATCCTCCATCGATGCAAAAAAGAATAAAACATATCACCAAAATTCATGCCCTCTGGTAGTTTATCTACCATTTTCATTGCACCTATTTCGGAGTTAGGTTCCAGCGATAGAGCACGGAATTTCGTAATATTCGCATAATAAACCATACCAAACGTTCCATTCATTTGGTAAATTCCGAAAGGTTCTAGCATGAACATCAATGCTCCCGTCTCTTCGTACAGTTCTCTTTCTGCAGCCCTAAGAACTGACTCGTCGGGTTCACGATTACCTCCTGGGAATTCCCAGCCTCTGCGTTTAAGATTATGAATAATGACGTATTTCTCCTGAAACTGAGTAACCATGATGACATACTGAATCTCTTGTTCCAATTCATGATATTCACTGAGATCCAGCCACTGTTTCTCTATCATCGAAATCACACCTCACATATTTCACCACTAGATTCTCAACCTGCTTCTAAGCGAGGTAATATGGGCAACGTGGTGTCTGCCATGCCATGCATATACGCCCAAATTGTAGTCCAGTCTGGTCGTTTCTTTGGAAGCGGGATGATAAAAGGTTTTGGCATAGTCTACATCTGTTAATGTGTTCAGTAGCGCTACCCAACGTCGATGCAGCGCATCCAGGATTTGCAGGGAAAACTCGACATCCAGCTCCCGCGAATCACTCAGTTCAGCCCATCGCTCCTCGTAATATGGTCTTATCGTGGGGTTATCCTCCGTCAGTGCCAGCTTGAAACGAACCATGCTATTCATATGGCTATCTGCCATATGGTGTATGACCTGTTTGAGCATCCAGCCACCTTCCCGGTAGGGTAATCTCAATTGGTCTTCACTCAATCCTTTGACCGCTTCGCGGGCGCGCTCCGGCAACTCCGCAATATCCTGAATCCACTGCTTCCGCTGCTCTGATGTAACCTCGCCTGTATGTTCAAATGATCCAATCGGGTATCTCAAATCCATCGATCATTCCTCCTTGGTTAAATGGTTTATATAGCACCGCGTACTGCCTATGGGTATACTCCATCAGCCAGCAGTCTCTCATCTGCCCTTCATGCAGTTCATGTTCTGGTAACAGTCTGACCTTCCTGAATCCACACTTCTCGTAACAGGATATGGCTCGTTCGTTCCAGGATTGCGGGTCCATGACCACTTTCCGAGCTTGTTTATCATTGACCAGATAGGTCATCATGGATTGTACTAGTTGTGTGCCAATAGCGCGGTTCCAGTAATCAGTTTCTCCAATAAACTGATCTGTTCCATAGATGATTTCATCGGTATCTCCATAACCATACTCATTCCGTTCTTCCTCCTCCAGTTCATAGAACTGGATATAGCCGATCGGTTTACCTTCGTGTTCAACCATACAACGATGTGCCGTATCCTCTTGTCTATAAAAGTGCTCTCTGACCAAATTCAGATCATGCGGCTGATCACGGCCTTCGTAATATTGAAGTACTACTGGGTCAGACAACCATTGAACAAGGAGCTGTTCATCCTTTTCATCCAGTAAACGTACCGTAATCTCATTCGATTGATAGATTAGCATCACTCTGCATACTCCTTAATGATCTCCAGAGGCTCTCCTGAGACCCAGCTCAGGTCTTTGCCCAGTAATTTTTCCTGATGAACATAATAGATCATCGGTTGCCGAATCAGTTCTGCCTCCTCACCCAAAGGATGAATAGTAAAACGCACCTTGTACGTGCCCACCGCATCAGGTATGGAGAACCCTGCAAATTCAGTAATCGCTGTTGATGACTGCCTCTGTAACACTTGACGAAGAATCTCTTCCATTGCACCTGTGCTGCCGACGGAAGTAGGTCGAATAAATCGGTTGTCCTGTTTGTCATCAAAAGATATTGAACCCCAGCCAGCTACAAGGGGATATATGGTGTGCTGACCCTTATCTTCTTTTGTACGTGTAATGGTTAATTGCACCTCGTATTCATCCGTAGCTGTCTGCCGAATCGTGCCCTTCATGTTAACATCCTGCGCTGTAATGCTTGGAGCCAGATTATTATATACAAGAAACACTGCTACAATAATAATTGCAATACCAGTTAGCCAAAATATCGTACTTTTTCGCATGTTTTTAACCCCCAAGCTGGTTAAGCGTAAGTCTGAATTAATTCACTCTCCATTAGCTTCTGTGTAACGCTGTCCAGTTCCGGAGAAGCAGACCAATCACTATCTGTATTCAAACCATATTTAATCGTATGGATAACGCTATTAGCTGACATATATAAATTATGGTGTACTCCTGGTTGCACAATGATGTGATTTCCTTCGCCCATAACTCTGATTTCAAGCGTCTGATCATTCGTAAAATTTGCATAAGCGATCCAACCAGACTGCACAACATAGAACTCGGTTATATGGTTATGGAAATGGCTATTTTGCCATGCTCCCTGAGATGAAGCTACCGTTCTGCAATAATAACTGCCATCTTCTGAAACCATCTTGTATTTCTGTTCCCCGTTAGCCATCTGCTCGAAGCTGGTATTCACATTATCTGGTCCTAAATTTTGTTCTAAAGTTTCTCTATCCAAAACACAACCTCCAGATCTGAAATACGAAGTCAGGCATTCATATTTTATAATCTTTCTTTAACGCCTTACGGCCTTCCAGATATATTTGTGCTCACGCACAGCAAGTCTCCCATCAATCTGATTTTCCTTCAGCTTAACTTGAAGCTGTTCATAGTACTCCGACCGTGTATAATCCGGGTTTCCGGGAATATCGGAAAGAAAGATAGCGAACTCTTTTTCATCAGGGAAAACCATTAAGGCCTCGTTGAATTCCTCAATCTCAATGTTTACATACTGATTTGTATGCAGCCTTTCTTGTACCTTGCTTACATCCGTATGAATGCCAAAGATCACGCCACCCTTTCGCAGCAATCTCCCATGTTCAATAATGGACGTAGGTCCTCTGCGGTCATAGATCAGGTCGAACTGTTCGTCTTCGAAGGGCAACTCTGTTTTGGTTGTAGCGTAGACAAATTCAACATTCCCAACGTCACCGGCCACAAGCCCAGCCTGAGCGATACGCAGTAGCTCCTTCGAGTTGTCAAAACCCGTAATATGATCGGTATATGCCGACATTTTTAATGTGAATTCACCATGACCACTACCTGCATCAAGCACAGATTTATGCTGAGGTAGCAACTGTATCAAGCGCGCTTCAAATACATCTTCTGCTGAATTGCCCTCCCAGGTAAATACCGATCTGCCTTTGTATCCTCCGTTACGCCGTGCGATCATGTCATACCATTCCATGCCCAATAGATATCCCCCCCCAGAAGAAAATCCCATATTAAACAACATTCGACACAGACAAGTCGATTTTCCTGTCCATAAGTTAACTTTTTTCTCATTTAAAGAGTTTTATCTATTCTCATCTTGTGCTTGTTAAAATTTGAAACGCTTCTCTCGTAGGCGCCGTATTATGCTCGAAGTCGTATTTTGCCACTTGGATAAACCAATAGGATGTGGAGGTTGAATGAATGTCTTTTTTTAAGAAAATGTTAGCCAGTGTAGGTGTTGGAGCAGCCAAAGTAAATACAGAATTACATACACCTGAGGTTACGCCTGGAGGAGTCATCTCTGGGATCGTGTACATCGAGGGTGGAGACGTGGAACAGAATGTAGACCGCATCTACCTTACGATCAAAACCCATTACATACGGGAGCACAATGATCGAAAAGTAAATGAAACTGCCGTTGTAGCCAAATACTTGCTTACCGAAGGTTTTATATTACAGCCTGGCGCCAAACTGGAGAAGTCCTTCTCATTTGAACTACCAGAAAACCTTCCAATTACACTGCATCGTGCAGAGGTGTGGGTTGAAACTGGCCTCGATATCTCAAGCGCCATGGACCCCTCTGACCGGGACAGACTCCATGTAGTTCCTACAAAAGATATGAACACTGTGCTTGATGCGATTGATCTCCTTGGTTTCAAACTGCGGGAAGTGACCAATGACTATGCTCCAAAGCTTGGTGGCAATCTTCCATTTGTACAGGAATTTGAATTCGTGCCAACGAGTAAATTCCGCGGTTATTTGGATGAGTTGGAAGTATTGTTTTACCCGATGGGAGATTCACTGGAACTGTTGCTTCAGATCGACCGCCGTGCACGTGGACTCGGTGGCATTTTCTCGGAGGCGATGGGGACGGATGAGAGCTTTGTCCGACTGCATCTCTACGAGAGACACCTTGCACGGGGTGCGCATTCGGTTGCCCAAGGTCTGGAAGAAATCATCTCCAAGCATCTATAATCTTTTAAAAATAGATCCAAAAACAAAAAACAGTTCTCCTACCAACTTTCATTGGTGTAGAACTGTTTTTAAATATGTTTTTCTTTTATTAATAAACAATCAGGAACGCTGTGTCCAGCGCTGTATCCCCGATCGAAGTCCATAGTATGCGGCAGCAAGCAAGAGAAATCCAACAGCAGCGATCAGAATGGAAGTCATATCCCAACGGGCAATGGAGCCAAAAGCAACCTTGGACTGCAACGTGCTGGTAGATGAATCGGTGTTCATCATTTCAGGTGTATGATTCAGCGTCATTAACATTCCTTGAATGACATTCCAAGCCATAAAACCCAGTGTGAATAGCAAAGTTACCAACAGGGACTCCATACCTAATCGTTTGTTGATACTCATTATTTTGCCTCCTCATTTACGGTTTGACAACAATTTGGAAGTTATAAAATTCACTACATCATCTGTTGTTTGCCCATCCGTCTGAATGTACTCTTCAAAGCGTGCTCCATGGAATGCTTCAATACACTTAACCGCTTGTTGAAAAGTCCATCCATCAGGCTTATCCCCGCGCTTCAACAATCTCTCATGTAATGTTTCCATAGACGTCATCAGGGTAAAGTGAAACAGGTCAGCGTCGAGCTCTTTCAGACCCCGATGGATGTAACTGAACTGCTCGGACTTGTAGATGGTCATCGGAACAATCAGATGTTTGTTATACTTCTGCCTGATTTCACGGGCGACTTTCACGGTAAGGACTTTCCACAGCTCCATATCCTGAAAATCGTCCGTTTTCTCCACATCCATTCGGACGTCATCCACAATCACGTTTCTTAACATGTATCCAATCTCTTCTGGATCGTAGATCATGCTGTTCGGAATTAACGGCTGCAGCTTGGTTGCAGCAGAGGTTTTACCCGAGCCAAATGCCCCATTAATCATCACAATCATAGTGAAGTCCTCCTGCGTGTCAGATTGAATTAGACAAGAGGTGCTCCAACTCCTGTTTCAGGCGATCTTTGTTCGTATCCACATATTGATAAAGGAGTTCAAATACCTCTTCATTATCCGATTGCATGCTTAAATTACCCGCTTCCAGCTCAACCTGTTGCAAAACCTCATGGATCTGCTGTCCATGCGTATTCAGGGTCGTCGTTACATCCTGTTCGGAGAGTGCATTCACATTTTCTCTTAACTGCTCAGGTGTTACACCAGTTTCGGATAACATATGCTGGATGTTCTTCAGAATCTCTGCATCAGCATCATTGCCTATGCGCTGCATCGCTTCCGTCGTTTCACCCAGAAAACGCCCACTCACATTTTCAAGAAAACCAGTAATGCCGCTCATGGATAGCTCTGTATCCAGATCTATGATCAGGATGGTATCTCGCAATACCTGTGGAAGTTCAGGTCCACACTCCCGAATGGTCGCAAATTCCGCGCGATACAGATCCATCGCAACACTCCCCACCACTTCCTCACCTGACATGCTGTCAAACTGATCCAAGGGTAATAATTGCTGCAATTCTTCCTGTAATTTGTTCATCTCTCTGCCTCCTGTATCTCTCTATCTATATAAGTTGGACCAATGATTTCACACAGGTCCACTATAACTAAACGCCTATACATCATAGCAGAATATGTTATATAAGTTTATCCGATGTAAGTTTGCACCAGATCACTTCCCCGCACACTTTACACGGAATATGGATAAAGTTAACCTTCACTTGACCTTTGGAAAATGATCCGCTGTTATGATCTTCTCATCAAGAGTCTTGGGAGGGGTTATGATGCGCCTGGCCTTGTTCACCGACACCTATGTTCCGGAAACCAATGGTGTTGCCGGTACGCTGCACCGCTTGAGTAATCACTTGAACCGCAAAGGCATTGAGCATCTGTTATTCACACCACAGTCTGTTATTGAAGGCAACGATGCCGCTCCGGTCCGTTCCGTTACCAACATCCCCTTTTTCCTCTACCCGGAATGTCGTATTGCCTTACCTAATCGAGCAGCCATTCATCGGGAGTTAAAGACTTTTCAGCCAGATTTGCTGCATATCGCCACTCCGTTCAATATGGGTCTTTTCGGTCTCAGATATGCGCTCAAGTATCAGCTTCCACATGTCATCTCCTACCATACTCACTTCGATCGGTACCTCGAATACTACAAGTTGAAAAGCGTCATTCCTCTTTACTGGAAGTATATCCAATGGTTCCACCGAGCCTGTGATGCAACATTGACACCGTCTCAAGAGACCTTAAACTCATTGCAATCAAAAGGTATTCAACGTCTGAAGTTATGGTCCCGCGGGATCGATTGCAGCCTGTATTCACCTGATAAACGAAGTTCCGATTTTCGTACTCGCTACAATATAACGGCTCCTCTAATTCTACTCTACGTTGGACGAATTGCCCCGGAAAAAGATATCGCTACCCTCACCCTTGCCATGCAGCAGTTGCCAGAACATATGCAAGCCCGTGTACACTGGATCATTGTAGGCGATGGGCCATTGCTCCCCAAAATGCGTATGCAATCCCCACCCAATGTCACCTTTACAGGGTATCTGCATGGTGAAGAGCTTGCTGCTATGTATGCTTCGGCAGATATCTTTGTGTTTCCTTCCTCAACAGAAACATTTGGCAATGTGGTGCTGGAAGCGATGGCTTCGGGATTGCCGGTGCTCGCTGCGAATGGTGGCGGTGTAAAAGACTTGGTCACACATCATCGAAGCGGTGTTCTGTTCAAGCCAGGCCATGCGGATGCATTGATTCGGGAGATATGCCTCTGGGGAGATCATATGGATCAACTGAGGAATATGGGTCTTGAAGGCCGAAAACTTGCTGAACAGCGTTCGTGGGATCACATTTTTGACAGGTTGGTCAGAGATTATGAGGAAGCCATTGAGAATCGGAGAAGACGCACGAAAGATCGAATCATCACAGCTTGATTTTCATTAAATAAACCGAATTGAATAATGGATGATCACTGCTGCTCCAAGACCCACCTGTTGAAGTTTGGATATTCATATCCATCATCATTCCAAAAAGAGAATTTATATTCAATACGAGGTATTAAAAAAGAGCGGGGATGGTTAATATCCTCGCTCTTTATAACAGTCGTCTACAGACGTTAAACGTATAGCTTTTTCGATCAGAGATATGTCCCTTTCCCGGTCAAGACGTCTAACATTACACAACGGGTTCAAAGGATATCGTATCTTGCATAATACTCCATTCTACCCTTGGTTTAGCCGTTGCCCCTTCTCCATTCAGGACATTCCCGATCCATATCTCGTCGGTCTCCTGATTCTGCAAAAAGTGCCGGATCGCAGCTTTAATCAGAATGGATGTATGTAAATCCAGCAGTTCATCCAAAGGAATCCAAAATAAATCCCCTTCATCTGATGGAATAAAGGCTCGATGTGTCGTCTCACCAAAATATACAAACTGCTGCCGAACTTCACCGTCGCTATACTGCATCAAAACATATCGAAGACGGAAATTTTCAATTTCCGCTTGCTTGAACCCCGTCTCTTCTTCAATCTCCCGGTAACTAGCGGTCATTGGTGAATTAAGCTCGCCGTGCTCCAGATGCCCGCCAATACCACCCCAGAACTCAAAATCGAACAGCCTGCTGCCTGCCTTCTTCATCATTAACATGTCGTTGCCATTACTCAAAAATGCGGTAGCCATTTGTCTGATCTCCATGTGCACCTACCTCACTGTTCTGTTATGTAGTGTTGTTTGAAACTAACCTGAAAGTCTCCCCTTAGAGCAGGCCTTTTAATTCACCAAGATGCTCAATAGCATGTAATGGTTTGGTTGTAATGCTGTCCTGCCAAGGCTGATTGACCTTCATCCAGATCGTGCTCAAACCTACTTTTGCCGCTCCTTCAACATCATTGACGGGATGATCTCCAATGTAGATACACTGCTCGGCAGAGAGGTTGAAATGATCCAATGCCAATTTGAAAATACGAGGATCGGGCTTTTTGACCCCAGCCTCTTCCGAAACGATAATATGATCAAAATCATCCCGGATGCCAAGTTGATCGATTTTGCCGTACTGAATCTCGGTTTTACCATTGGTGATTAAACCTGTTTTATATTTTCCTCTTAGATGCTGAACCACTTCTCGCGCCTGCTCCATCAGAACAGCACTTTTCACATACTCTCTGCCATAGAACTCCATAAGCTCCGCGTGAGGTGGATTCTCAGCCCAAGGTAATTCATGGAGCAGCTCGTTGAACAATACATCCTTGTCCTTGTAACCGTCCTCATCCAGCTCAATAATTCGTTTAAGAATATCATCTGTAGTCTGAATATGAGCAAAATAAGTGTTGATCAAGCTCTGGCTGAAGCCTTCAAAGGTACTTGTTCTGTTGAGAATCGTATTGTCTAGATCAAAAATAATCGCTTTAATATGATCCATCGTCATACTCCTCCTGTCTGGTCTTAAAAACGTTCTTTCCTTAATAGTTGCTCCAGTTTCCGATTGGTTTCGGCCTGCTCTTGAATTAACCGTTTCGTATTACTTTCTATGCTGATGAGTGTGACCGTCATAATAATTACACAAATGATCCCAATAAACCCCATAATACTACTCACCTCTAACGTAATGTTTATTGTATTCTGTTAGCTGCGACTTCCATGAATTATAAACATGCAAACCCAACCATAGATTAGACCATGGCTGGGTTTACCTTGTAAAACTCAATTTCATTTCTTCTTTTTGTGATAATGGTAGCCTGTGCAAAGGCCCTTTTGTTTGGATTTCGCGGAACAATTATGTCCACCATTTTTGTCCAGTCTGCCTGGATGGGCATAAGCTGAAGAAGATACACCAATAAGTACGACAAAAGACAAGATTACAATGACAACCTTTTTCATAAGTCACCCTTCGATCACACCCTATGCTTTAGGGCTTAATTCATCCTCCATCATTCTACATGAAAACCCATAATTAGGATATCCTTATTACTCCAACATTTGCTTATTCTATGATTTTAAACTTCCTCAACGCATGTGTGATGCCATCCTCACTTGCTCGCAATGTGATATAGTCGGCACTTTGTTTGACGCGTTCTCCTCCGTTTCCCATCGCAATACCAAGACCCACGTACTCTAGCAAATCCATATCATTTTCACCATCGCCAAAAGCCATTGCTTCCTCTTTCGATATTTTCAGGTGGGCGAGCACTTTTCCTGCCGCTATCGATTTGGATACTTCGTTCTCTTCCAGTACGTTAGACACGTAAGGATGAAACCTCACGAATTTTAATGTTGGAAATCTGGAATGGAATTTCTCCGCTTCGGCTTGATCGGCATATAAACAAATGCAATACACTTCCTGTTCCAAAGAACTGATTTTCAAGGGGGACCCCATCAGACCGAGCGTATCTCTCAATGCATCGGTAACACGTACATCCCTTGTACATAAACCATTCATTTCGAATGACTCTGTAAAATAAGAAATACTGCTGCCGTTCAGCTCGGCAAATTCACTGATTTCTCTAACCATTCGTGTAGAAAGCACCGATTTATCTATCACTTCTTCACCACTCTTGATCAATGCCCCGTTAGCCGAAATCATGGTATCAATCCCGAGTTTCCTGAAATCTCTGCATAAATTGTACGGTCTGCCAGTGACCAGCACGACCTGTATGCCCCTACTAACCAATTGTCGAATCGACTCCTCTGTACTTGGAGAGAGACTTCGATCCTTCTCACTGAGTAACGTACCGTCCACGTCCATAAATACGATTTTAATCAAAGGAACACCTCCTAAGTTATATCAATTGAACTAAAGCATATTTACACCTGCCACTCCGATGACAGAACAACCTTCCGATCGCTGTTATCCCCAGATTTTTTTGATTTCTATTTTCAAAGGGAAAAATCCGGGGATAAAGGCGAACGCTTCGCTTCTTCAGGTTATTTCTGACCTCACCGTTCTCGTGTAAATGTTTAGTTCAATTGATATAGAATTAAAAATCAAACTTCCATACAAAAGGCAAGTGCTCAGTTAACTTAGTAGTCTTCCTGCACTTGCCTTTACATTAACGGGTCTGGACGTTCTGGCTCCGCTCCATATACCACAGCTGAAACGACTCTACGGCTTCAAGCGGTATATCGTTTAGCGTATGATGCAGAACAGGTTTGGCACGATTCACGGTTTGAATCGAAGCAACTCCAAACCAGCGTTGCAGCAGATTACGGGTGATCTGTACCTCAATGACTTTCTCTCGCTTGGAGATGTATAGTGTTGAGGTTAATGCACCCGTTCGCAATTGGATAAAGTTCTGATTCAGGACGTATCGTGTATGGAGAAAATCAGTTATTCTGCATATGCCAATCCACAGTAACAGAATAGCGGAAATCATCCACCATGCCTGATTCTGTCCCAGAATCGGCGGTTTGAAATAAAACAGTAACCCTGTTGCAATGATCCACACCCAGCTTGGTGTCAGCATGCGCAGCCATAATGATTTGCGTGGAAACTTCTGCATCTCCTGCGTGACCTGATAGGATGGCAAAATCTCCGAGATCATATCGTAAGCTTGCTTCACAGGCAGAAAAGGATAGAGCGAGTTAACTTCCTGTTCGGATTCTCCCACACCACCTGCTGTCGTTAGTTCCACTTCTGCCAAGCCTAGCAGTCTTTTCATCGGAGACTGTGTGATTTTCACCGCCTGTACTCGTTCTTTCAGGATTGAAAATGCGGTCTGTTCCAACATACCCTTCGTAATGTAGATACGTTTGCGATCAGAGGAGATTTGGAAATCGCCATACTTCACAAATGTTCTGACAATACCTAGCATAATAGAAACAGCAATAAGTCCTGTGATGATCAATGCGGTAATCCACCAGGTATCCAGCCATGTCAACAGGATGCTCTCCGTCACTTTTTCATCGGGAAAGAAATCTTTCACCGACGAATAGAGCGATCCCAGAATCGGAATAAGTACCAGAAAGCTAAGTGACGTAAACGAAGCTTTGAATATATCTTTTCGAGTGGACTTGTAATGGACAATCCGTTCAAGCTCTTCTTTTACAGGTAGTTGAATATCTTCTTCCAGTGTTACGTATTCAAGTGGTGTCACGTGTTCTTCATTTGGCTCTACAGCATCACTGACGACATTCGCTTCCGATATATGCCCTGCTACAACCTTTTCAAGCCTATCCGATTCCGTAAGTGAAACGACTTGCAACTGAAAAGTAGAATCTTCTCCCTTGATACCCGTCTCAAAACGAATGGATGTGACTCGGAACAAACGATGAAACAACGACGTATGCCGGTTCACGTTCTGAATTTTGGTATAGGGTATCGTTCTTCTTGTGCGATTAAACACCCCACTGTAGATCTGAAAAGCCTTATCATCTGCGGTATAACGTAGCGTAAACCAACTCCAGATGATGCTTATCACACTAAACGCGATAGCCACATAAAAGACGATTCTGCCATACATGATCCACGTGGACGCCGAGCCATGACGGAGAATAAATAAAAAAACGATAAATGCAAAAGAATTTTTCACCAGTTTCCACAAACTCCAGAGCATGGCTAACGGGTGTTGTCTTTTCATCTCGTTCATTCATCCACCTCATTAATCCTTGCATAGGACGCAATCTGGTTACGCAGTTCAAGTGCCACTTCTTCTGGCAACGCCGGGATCGTATGAGATGAACCCATCGTGCCAACCGATACAGAATATAGGCCATATTTTCTCAAAAGGGGACCTTGGTTCGTCGTGACGGATTGTACTTTGGCCATGGGAACGATCTGATGTACCTTTTTCAAAGCGCCGTGTTTCAATTGCAAGAACTCCTCATTCGCATCGTAATACCAATGCTTGTATAACAATGAAGGCCGGATAAAAACCTCCCACACCGCATACAGCACTGATATGGCAGTCACTCCCCACAGCAACCAACCAATCCACGCCCTCCATCCAAAGACGGAATCCAGAATCAGCAGTGCTGCAAGCACAATCAACCCTATTCCGTTCGATATAATCGCACTGATTCTCCATATGGTTATGGCATCCGGCGATAAACGTTGCTCGGGTGTACTCTGTATGTACTGCATATCTTCACTCCTTTTTCTTACTGTACGAAGAATAGTCCTCTATCGATGCAGAAAGATTGACTTAGTAAAAGAGATGACCCCTGTTCAGTACAGGTCGTCATCTCTTAGTCATTTATTGCAGCAAAATCCTTCACATTACATAACCACACCATATGGTCCGTGCCTTCACCCCAGTAGTTCTTTGCCACGGCATAGGGTTCTCCAAACTTCCGCTGCCATTTCTTCTGGGCTATCCGGTATCCACTATCCAGGCAAAATTGCGTAATCTCACGCCTCTGAAGTTCGGTTGCCAAAGCCTGAATGAGAGCAGACCCAATACCCTGACCCTGAACCTCTGGCAAAACGTAGAGACTACCCAGCTCCCCTACGTGGTTCAATTGGTGGTCTGTGCATTCTTGAATCTCCTCACCGCAAGGACCATACGAAATGGTGCCCACGACGGTATCTTCCCTTTTGGCAAGCAGAAAGAAGACACTTGATTCCTTGTTGTTGTCCGGATGCAAAGCGAAGTGAAGCATCGCTTTTTTGTGTTCAATTTCATCACGTATGTCTTCGTGTAGGGAACCCAGCCCTTCCTGTGTGAATGCATTCGTTATGGATGTCTCAAATACCCGCCAGGCACTCTCCATATCCGATGATGTTAAAGGTTGAATGGTAATCAGGTGACTCATATGACCGTCTCTCCGTTTCAATAGATATATAAATTAAACCAAAGAATATTTACACTTGCCACTCCGATGACAGAACAACCTTCCGATCGCTGTTATCCCCAGATTTTTTTGATTCCTATTTTCAAAGGGTAAAATCCGGGGAGAAAGGCGAAGCTGATGCTTCTTTAGGTTTTTTCTGTCCTCTCCGTTATCGTGTAATTTTTTGTTGAATTTATATAGTAAACTGACTTACCGAAGGTAACCTGTAATCTTCTGTGTCAGTCCGTATGACTCTGGATCAGTTTCCTCACTCGGTTTGCATCCTCTATGGGTACGCTGTATCCTACGTGAGTATCCTCATGGTTAACCAGAAGGGCTGACTGCTTGGGATCTTTGCCTATGGAAAAATCATACTTCGTTAAGGACCCATCTGCATCTGTTAAGATCATCTTGTACTCCGCGCTATAATCAAGACTTCCCGATATACGCTCCGCTTTGTTTATAGCCTCGATTACGATTCCAATCTCAACAGGATCTTCAATTTTGACATCCTCGCACGCTTCAGTTATGAAGTTTGGGTTGCATGTTAATGTAATGAGCGAAGGTAGAGCTTCTTTCGGATTAGAATTAGTTCCAATTGGATGGTTGCACCCTGCAAGGAGCACCGCGAAGAGAACTAAGAGAATCCCTGCTTTTTTCATTAGCATATATACCTCCCGGCTAAACTAAACACATAGTACTCACTCTCTAAGCAATCATCTGTATCTAGCTCTAGATGCTTATGCTGACATGCTGCAGCTCGGTGTCCCATCCTTGGAGCAGGACTTTTAAACGCTGTGCAGTATCGGCCACGAAAGCACTTATCTTTACGTCCGTAATGAATTTGGGAACTATACCCGGTGTTCAACCCTGCACTCGCTCTGTTTGTATCCTCACAAATAACTGCTCCAAATCCGTATGAAGATCCGGCTGTTCGTTAACGAGCAGGCTTATGTATTCCGACCCGCATTCATAGAAAACAAGACGATTAAACGGGGCTGAGTCCCCCATATGATTGATTTCCAGTCCAAATTTCTCCCGTATTCGATTCTCCAGATAGCGCGCGTAACCTTCGTTCCATTCCAGCCAGTTGAAGTACTCCCCTTGTTCTTCACTCAAAGAGCTGAACAGGGCCACTCTCGCCTCTTTCACTTGCAAGAGATCCTTACTCTTCAAGGCTGACAGCAACGAAGTGATCCGCTGGACAACCATCTCATTGTCATAAGGAAACTCATAATCCAGTTCCCATGTTACACGTTTGATTTGCTCCATCTTACGTTTGATCTCAAGACGGTTACCCATGTCGGTATACTGCTCATATACGTAACAATGGACAAACTCATGAAAGAGATAGACTTTCTGCTCAAAATTTTGGAACGCCGCATCCGTCACCACTGCGCACATCCGCCCACCCATGTGGTGCACCGGAAATGCTGCAAGGCATCCTTCGGGAATGTTCAGGTCATCTGGGACGGTTTTCACCCATTCATATTGCTGCGTCTTGGACGAATAATCATAGATATATAATAAAGTTTCAAATGCCACAACCACGGGATAATAGTCTGCGAATAAAGGATGTATACTGACCAAATCTTTTTGAAGCTCCTGCAATTCGTTGATTTGCTCTAAAAAAGTATCCATGTCATTTACCCTCTCTTTAGTTGAATGATGAGTTAATCATATCAATAGAGCAACAATAAAACACTGAGAGAAAAATGATAATTCTATTGTTGAGTGAGATTTCTACAGCTTAGAACCGTTCTCCTCGTTTCTCATATAGATAAATGTCCAACGCCTGAATCCCGAGTTTAGCAAGTTTGATAAATAAAATGAGGGCATATACACCCAAACCGAATAACACCAAGTTAAATAAAACTGCGAATGTTGAAATGAATGAAAAGCTCATCACAATTCCTCCTTTTTTATCAACGTACTGAATTCATAATTCATATGATCATCATGATTGATAAATAGTTCAATTTATTAATTCACCAAACTATTTTAGCATATTTTACCTCCATTTACTTTCTCCAATCAAATTCCTCATTCTTGATAGAGTGAATTCTAATCATTAAATTCAAAAAGTCTTCCCCCGAACATCCGGCAGGAAGACTCTACTTAAGACTTATTTTATTGGATACGTTCACCGCTTACCACATGCCAGTGTTGATGCTTCGAATCCTGGTAAGTGCCCAGGTTGGTTACGATTTTGGAAGAACCCGTCTGGACAACCATGTCCGCAGCAACCTTTTTGATAACCCGCATGATCTCCAGTAATAGTTCATCATTATTAGCTTCTTCCTGTGAAATGAACGATTGGATATGGATCTTTGGAATAACAACAATATGATGCTTGTAGTATGGTCGGGTATGATGATAAGCCAGCACCTTGTCTGTTTCCATGACGATATTTACTTTGATATTACCACTAAGCACTTCATCACAATAAAAATCCTGTGTCATATACGATCTCCTTTCACTACTTAGTTAATATATCCCGCTTTTTTCAGCACATATTCCGTGAACGGATTAATCTCTAGGATGGGCATACTCAGATCAAAATAACGCAGTTCCAGTCCTTCATCATCCATGACCGTTGGTTCGCCCTGAATTTCTGTAGCTTCATAGACTGCCATGACATTATACACTTCATCTCCATGCGGATACTTGTAATACATGTCCTGACCAGAGAAAACGGTAATGAGTTTATATGCACCCGCTCTCAGTCCGGCTTCCTCATATAATTCACGGGCAGCAGCTTCCTCCAAAGATTCTCCCGGTTCCAATGATCCGCCAAGGGTTCCCCAATCCAGGCTATCTGTACGTCTTTGCAACAGCAGATGGCCCTGCTCATTGAAGACCAACACACATGAACCAGCCATGATTAGAGGGCGTGAACCCACCAGCTTTCTCAACTCCATGATATATCCCATAAAGATTTTCCCCCGTCTGTAATCAGATAAGTTCAACAACGTGTCTCTAAGACTTGGATTTAGTCAAGATTCCCTTGTCTACGGAATTTTGGATAATCTGCTGTGCGTACGTCCACAATGTTTTGGAACCGTCCTCAATCTCACGATTTCTATTTAACACCTGTTCACTTGTAATATTGTATTTCTGCCACGTATCTCCCTCATTCTGATGATTGTGGATCAACGGCTGCAACCGATCCATCGACGAGGCAAACTGCGCTTCGTTGGTCTCCTTTGCCTCAAACTCCAGCCATAGGTTCAACAGTTCTTGGGCCTGTTCCTCAGGTAAAATCCCAAATAGTCGATGCGCAGCCTTGATCTCTCGGTCATATTTATCCGCATGTCCTACCGTATCGTAGGCAAATGTATCTCCGGCATCGATCTCAACGAGGTCATGAACGAGAAGCATCTTAATGACTTTGAGAATATCCACCTCCTTGTTGGAGTGACTCTGCAAAATCAGGGCCATCATTGCCAGTTGCCAGGAATGCTCCGCATCATTTTCAAGTCTGTCGCCATGGATGATTCTCGTTTTTCGTTCAATCGTTTTCAGCTTATCAATCTCAATAAGAAATTGAATCTGACTCTGTAATGATTCGTTCATTTAAGTCTCCTTTCAGCATTTTTTTCCAAACCCTATCAAGAGAGATTGTACCAGTAAACTCTGTAATCAAAGTTCAGAGACATACCCACACCCTCTGCCAAACGTATTGAACCTGCATTATCTGGGGAACAGTCCCAATACGGATGAATACCTTTAATCCTGCATTCTTCTACAAATGCTCGCGCTACCCGTGCACCGTAATTCCTTCTCTTGTAGGCTTCGATAGTTTCAATATCAATTGCATGCCACTGATCTGATATAAACGCCGAAAAGCAAACACTCGCGATATCCTCGCCTTGTACTGCAATGTATCCAAAGCCATGTTCCAAGAACTCATCCATGTTATCCCAAAAGCGTGAGACTTTGTCCTTCAGAAAAGATAGATTGTTGAACTTCCCAGCTTTCAGTAATGCCTCGTCTAATTCAAGAAGCCTGACCACCTCATTCTGAGAAGCATACCCTTCATGACTACCCGGATGACGTAGATGTTCAGTCATTCCTTGGTCTGAATCCAATGTGAATACATGCTGAATATCGCTATAGAGCTCTTTATTCGCGGCCATATGATGAAGCACATCTTCCCAGCTTTCATCCGCCACACCTACCTCGACTGTGTGGATATTTAATCTTAATAACTCAGGTTCTATGTGTTCTTTCATGAACTCTTCCAATTCGTTCAGGAAGGATTCACTTCGAGCGTCTCCGATCAACTGAAAACCGTTTTGTCCCTTCACCCAAATTAACGCTGCTGTGATATTCGATGCATCATCAACGTAGATTCGGCCAGGATTCAACCCAGTTACCACGGCCTTCACCTCAATATTGCTGTTCAAGTCCGCGAAGTGCCTTACCTTATAGAATTCATGCTTATTAAGCTCGCTAATCATCAGTTCATTCCCTCCCGAACGACACTCAGGAAATACTCACGATGATCCGGATGACAGGCAATCAGATATGGCTCTGAATTCATGCCTTCAAAGGGAACCCCTTCAAAATCCATAACAATGGCACCTGCTTCTTTCGCCATTAATATACCTGAATACAGATCGTCTCCTTCCGAATTGTAGAGCACAATACCGTCAATATCCCCCTTAGCTAACATGCACCACTGTAAGGTTGGAGCCCATAATCGCATCATTCGTTTGAAACGAACATCGAGATGTTGACGTAGCCGTACAGCCTTCTCCTCATTTTGCACCTGATGCCCCTGAATCCAGCCAATGGTCCCTTTATGAATATGCTCTTTCTTTTGGACTTTCATGGGGTTTAGATTACAACTTGCCCCATTCCCACGTGATGCCACAAACAAACGATCCACCAGAGGTTCGTAAATAACCCCGAAAACGGGTTCTGAACGATACATTAAAGTAATGGAAACGGAAAATATCGGTAGGCCAATGGCAAAGTTGTTTGTTCCGTCTAATGGATCAATCATCCACAGCCAGTCACTCTTCTGTCCGTTATGCCCCCGCTCTTCACTATGGATCTCATGATCGGGAAAACTTATACTAATTTCATCACATATTATCCGCTCTGCTTCATGATCTACTTCAGTAACTACGTCGCCAAAGTTGCCCTTCTCCTCTGCGCAGGTAATCTTATCAAAATGATCTTTGGCAACTTTTCCGGCTCTTCGAATGACTCTCTCCGCAATCTCTTGGGCTAAATGAATGGTTTGTTCGATGACCATCACTCCGTTCGGTTACTGGATCCGTATTTCCCTTTTTCTTTGTTATTAAAACTTTCCTTTATATGCATATTTCATAGATCCGAGTCTCTTCATCATCGAGCAAATATCCTTTACCTAGATACGCCCAGTTATTTTTTTCATAATAGTCCGTCAAATCCGTACATAAATACAGCTTGTCGTAGCCCTTCGTCTTTACCTCGTTAATCGCATGATTCTGTAGTTGCCCACCCAGGTTCTTGCCTCGGTATTCTGGATCAACATGAAGGCACGCAAACCAAGGGAACAGATCCTGCCGGCTATTCAAATCACTTCGTAACAGAGCATATCCTCCAACAATCCTGTCGCCATCCAACAGTACATAAAATCGGGGCACATCACTCTCGGTTTCCACGGAACGCTCTATGCAATCCCGGTAAAAATGATAGCTCGATTCCGAGCCCCACTGCTTCCAAAAATATTGTACAGCTGCCTGCAGCATGTCCGGCTTTTGCCGAATATCAACTATCTCAAACATCACAATCTACCTCCCTTATTGTGTTCTTGTATATTTTTGTGGTAATAGCTGCCCAATCGTTGTTTTAGAATAACCCTCTTCTCCCTGCAAAATGACCTGTGTGTCCTTCCCATAATCACTAATCAGTTCTCTGCAAATACCACAAGGAGATACCACATCTAACTGGATTTCCGTGCCGTTCGGTGCATCATTGGGATCAACTTCGGGATGTCTTACGGCCACGATCGTTTCGAATTCATGTTCCCCTTCCGAAATGGCTTTACCAATGGCAATGGCTTCCGCACATACCGAGGCACGACCGATATAGGCTTCCAGATGTACCGCCGTAAATATTTTTCCAGATCGAGTTCGTACTGCTGCCCCAACGTGATGCTTGCCCTCCTGATACAAACGCGAAATTACGTTCTTTGCTGCTTCAATCAGTTCCAGATCCTCTGTCGTTATGGTCATCATGATGTCTCCTTTTATTAATAGATCCTTTATTGTGCGGTATCGCACCTACCTTTTAAGCTTTGCTTTGCTCTGCTCAAACCTGTCCTTCATCGCTTTCCACGTCCATGCTCCAAACCAGACTCCGCCAAACCTTTTATTTCATCCAACATGTACTTCGCATAATCCAGAAGTAAATCATCACTTAGATTCACGCTCTCCAGCTCTCCGTTATATTTTGCTAGACATTGTGAGATGACTTCTTTGTACTTCGGTAAAATATGAATGAGTGCCCACTCGCCTGCTTCTCGCTTGGAGTATATAACCGACTCTTTCACATACAATAGAACCCGTGATAGGTTCAAAACATAGTAGACAGGATTCTCCGTTATTTCTTCCATAGCTGAACCAACATCAGATGTAATAGAGGCCAACATATATTCACGTTTTACGGGCTGGAATAACTCCTTAATCGGTTTGCCGACAAGCACAATTCCACGGTCAACAATAACGGCCAGGTGTGCTACCAGATCTGGATCTTCGTATCCACCGCAAAGATATTGATCATCATTTCTATACTTTTCCCGGTGATACCCCGAGTAATGAAACTCAAATGGAGTCGGAAACGTCAGTTTAGCAACCGTAGACTCCAAAACAATACTAAGTTCAAATCCTGTGACAATGTGCATTTCATCTTCGGTGTGCATCAATCTCTTCGCAATCCTTCGATAGGTATCAGCAGACAGCTGCTCCCGGCATACCACCAGAATATCGATATCGCTTTGATTAGGAAGAAAGCACCCCATAGCCATGGACCCGTGCAAATAAATTCCTACCAAAGAGTCCGAACATTCTTCTTGTAACAAATGAGAAACTGTATGTAATACCGCCTGTTCATCCACCTAAACCCTCTCCTTCATTTACGTTGTTACGTATTCAACTCCACTTTCATTTCTTCCACAAAAACAGCCGTGCCTCGTATTCTGACATCCATGTCCTGTCCATTTCTGACCACACTGACATGAACTTTCCCATCTCTGCCAATCTCATGCCCTTGCTCCACAACAAAATGAGTCTGATCCATTCCAGAATTCATATACTCCAAATAATAGGCACCCATCACACCGGAAGCTGTTCCCGTAACCGGATCCTCCGTAGTTCCCGAAAAGGGCGAGGAAAAATGTCTGGCATGCATTAGCGCATCTGAATCGCGGGTTTCCAAAGCAAATGGATGCAGAGAAGCTTTCGGATTTTCATCTAATATCTCAGGAAATAGAGAAGAATCCGGTTTCATTTGTTGGAAAGAAGTCTGTTTGCGAATCGGTATCAACAAAGTCCAGGTGCCTGTACTTCCATAAACTATAGGTGTGGATAGATCAATATCATCCGTGGTTAGATTAATGGATTTTGCCAGCTTCTCTATGTCACCTTGGAATGGCATGAAACGGGGTTGATCCTGCTTCATCTCAATGTTGATCGTATCGCCATCCTGCTGGAACTGAATCGGCAATATGCCTACATTAGTCTCAATGGTAATCGACTGCTTATCCTCCAGTAGCCCTCTAGTCTTTAACCCATACATGGATGCCATTGTTGCATGCCCACACAGATTAATCTCATGACCCGGTGTGAAATATCGTAATCTAACGTCTGCTACCTCGGAACTTATCACGAAGACCGTTTCATTAAAGCCAACTTTATGCGCAATCTGTTGCATCACTTCCTCACTGAGCGAATCGGCATGAAAGACGACTCCAGCCGGATTTCCTTTACCAGGAACCGTCGAAAAAGCATCATAATGATATACAGTGATTTCATTCATTGTAAACCCACCTTATTTTCAGTTTATACAACGTACATCGCCATAGGACTCTACCACTTCACCATCGATAACGATCCCGCCACCATCTTTGCAAGCATAGATTGTTGTAGAGTTGTCTCGCGCGTAATCTCTTAATGAATCCAAAGCTTCTTCCGTTCCATCCCAGTGCGGTGAAAATTCAAAATCAACGAGCGCCAGAGCCTGCTTGTCCATTAATCCAACATGGTTCTCGTCTGCATGTTTACCATATCCGGCCATTTCAATCGTTGGTGTAGTTAGAATACTACCCGCGCTAACTCCAATCAGAATGCCGCCCTTGTTCACATAGGAACGCAACAATCCCATTGCATTTCTCTTCTGCAATAAACTTAGAAAATAAAATGTATTCCCTCCAGATAAATGAATCGCGTCGGTTTCAAAAATCGTATTAAATCTGTTTTCCTCGTATTCTAGGTCTAGATCATAATAATCAATTGATTTGATACCCAGTTCATTATAGTAACGTCTCGTATGCTCGAAATATTTCCGTTCCGGGTCGGAACACGAAGGTACATAACCAATGGAAGGCTGGTCAGAGTTGAACAAGCTCAATATCCTCTGATTTAGTTCGTGGTTAGATTCGAAATATAAGTCACTTAACAAGACCAACTTGGTCATTTGAATTTCTCCCTTTCTTAATCTCCAGATTACTTAATACATCTGTCCATTAATATATCTTCTATGACTTGAAGATGCGTCCTGAGCCCACAATTCCAACTCGATTCTACTAACCAAAAATTGATCTTGAACCTTGATGAAAGGAAACATTTTTCCTTCAAAGAAACCGGATGCCGAGAAACTTCCTTGTTCGGCCTTAATAATGTCCATCACCTGTTCTTTAGTCATACTCAGATACTCCGCCGTTTCTTGGATCGTCATTAATGTTTTATTATTGTTAGGCACATCCTGTTCAACTGCCTGAGTCGATTCACTAGCTCTCCCCTGATTTGATAGCAACAGGCAGCCAACTATGAACGATATTCCCAAAATGACACTGGCTAGTAAAATGGAGATCGGAATGGATTTCATTGTTTGGGAGTCTCCCACTCTGTATTAAGCATACCTCTACCAATATTCCATTGGGCAAACAATGCTCGCTGTCTATTTTCCAAATCAAGATATGGTGCTGCAATACAGGAAAGTGTGTCGAACTGATGGATAAAATGAGGGCCCTCCTTAAAACGTCTAAGCCCGCCATACCCTTCATCATCCGCAGCCCATACGATCTTTTTGATCCCCGACATTAATATAGTGCCTGAACACATGGGACAAGGTTCACAGGTGGAGTAGAGGGTCAGGTCATTCTTCGTGTATCGCTTCTTACTTACATCCAGCAAATGTTGCCCTGCCTGACGGATAGCATCGACTTCAGCGTGTGCGGTGGGATCACATTCAGAGAAGACTCGGTTTCTTCCTTTACTCACGACATCCCCATCCGCATCCACAATTATCGCTCCAATCGGATAGGTTCCTTCTATTAGCGCCTGATCTGCCTCTTCCAGAGCCAAAACTAAATATTCATAATCCGATAATCTCACGGAAAATCCCCCTTAGTGTAGTTATTGACCGCTTACAAAATAAAGTCTTGGTTCTTCAAACTATTCCGAGAAAAGGGTTCATGTCCAATGTCCCCTCTTCTCTATTACAGATCTCTAATCGTGTAATGACCCGACTCACCGAGAAAATCACTTCGGGTTAACCCCTGCTCTCCAAGAAAAGCTCTATAATTTGTTATCGTACCATCATGTGAAATGATAAAAGTTCTTCCGCTCTGCTCTCTGCACCATTGAATTAGCTGTCCAGCATAAGCCTCAAATAGATGTTCTTCCGTTCGATTAATCCCATCCAACCAGCAATCAAGTTCAAAATCAAGAATTCGCAGCCCCGTATACTGAGCATTTAATTCGTCTTTCGAATAGATTTGATCACAGCGCAGAACGGGGAACTCCGGATTTTGAGGAAACATTCTAGGGCCAACGAGAGGACAGACTGTCAGTTTATCGCTTGAGGTTAAGAGGAATGCCGTTTCTATCGTTCGTTTCGTAGGACTCACCAAAACGAGGTCTTCCGGTAAAATTTTAATCTGCTTTCGCAATTCAGTTGCCTGCCTCTTTCCTTGTTCAGTAAGTCCCGGATGCAACTGGTTTAGCTGATAAGGATAATGAAGCAAATGTTTAGCGTGACCATGACGAATAAATATGAGATCCATAAGCTCCTCCAATTTCTGAACGTAATGCTTAAGACTATCTATGTCACGCTGAGTACTCCAGATCCTTTTTTAAAGCACCGGATAGACCCGCCTTATCTTAGGTTTATTTTGCCGACCAGCCAGAGGACAACCCCTCCACAAATCCATTAACAAACGATGGAATAAAAAGTACAATCAACAAAGTTAAACTCACTATGCCCCATCTGATCAATGGTTTGCGTTTGCTCCTTACACCTACGATGAATAATATAGCGGTGATGACGATTAGTGTTGCCTCCAGAAATAACATAAAAATAAACCTCCGTTATGTATTGTATTGCCGTGCTAAGAAATCTTGTACTTGTACTTTAGTATCCCAAAGTGAAACTTTCAGGATCTTCTCCAGTTCCTCCTGACAAGCAGCGCGGTTATATTCCGAATTGTCCAGCCAGTGTTTGTCCATCTTCAGTAACTGATAAATTTCGGTCTCCAACTCTTTTCTTGCCTGAAGAACCTTCACCGTGCCTTCAACACCATGATATCCTTTCGCGAGTCCCCATCCTTGATTTGTGTAGTATTGTATGAATCCTTCTGACCATTCCTTGGGTCTTTCCTAGATTGCCTTGTCAAAGGTATGTGCAAGATCCTGCTGATGTACATAAATTAATAGCGGATTTAATGGTTGAACGATGCGCTCCAATTCCAAAACATATTGCACGTTTTCTTCTCTGGATTGATTGTATTTCACCATACCTATGGTCAGTGGATTTTGAATGAAACAACATTCGAATATGGTGATGGAATCATCATCCGCACTTATCACGCTTTCGGTAAAACTCCGCCATTTTTCGGTGATCAGCTTCACATTTTGTTCAAAAGGTAGTTCGTAAATATCTTTGCTAAATATCTCCTGCACCACATGATCGGGGAAATCCACTCCGAATTCCTCTTTCATTTTGCGATACGGAATCAGGAAACCATCCTGATAGGCTGTTGCTCTGCTCTCCAATATATGTTTACACGTCTCCTGAGCATCCACCAAAGATCTGAACTCTTCCGCAGAATAAAAGGCCACACCATCATAATCAGCAGGGTGATCCAGATTCCCTTCCTGGATGAGTTGCACCTTTTTGCCTTGCTCAGTCAGAATCTCGGAAACCATCTTGGCAATCGTCGACTTTCCTGAACCCGGTAATCCCTCAATAAGTATCAATTGTTTTGTCATGATTTCATCACCCTTAACTTCTTTTCATTCAGTCGTTGTTAATCGATGTCTGCAAAGATCCACTTCGCAGCATCGCCATCCGCTTTCTTTTTCCAAAACACCATGCTAGGGCCGAACTCTTCCCCGTTCTCTCTTAATTCAGTAACCATCACAAGTGCCTCATAGAGCTTCTTTTGCTCTCGAATCTTGATCTTGCTCATAGAGATCACCTTGCGAACTTTTGAAACTGGCATGCCTGAGACTGGCGATTGTGGATCAAAAAGGCTCATATAGCCCTCCTCATCCTCTTCCCATATATAACGCATGCGCACGTTCATCAGTTTGACGATTTCCAGTTCATCACCTGTATACTTCGTTTCATCTAGGTAAACAGGAGGGATGCCTTTGTCTTTTTTGGGTGCTTCTGCTTCATCGTCCTTCTGCTCGATTGCTTCATCAGTAACGCTTTCCGTCACTGAAATCGTTGGTTTCTGCACAGCTTCATGGGTTGTTTTATCCTGACAGGCGATTAAGAACAGAAATAATAACGACAACACGGTTAACTTTTTCATATCCAAGCCTCCAACATATGCACATGCACAACTTCGCCAAGATCTTTGCACTCATAATCCGGTGTAATCTGTTGCGGTTTGAGTTTTCCTTTTCGATTCAACCAGATAGCCTTAATTCCTGCATTTTGCGCTCCTTGTACATCACTTACCAGAGAATCGCCTATATGGATCACCTCATCTCGCTGCAAACCATACCTGTTGATCGCTTCATCAAACATCTCTGACCTTGGTTTATAAGATCGAACATCCTCACTGGTAATCACTCCGGCCACTTCAATGTTATGTGCCTTCATTGCAGCTTTCACGTCATCCGTATCGATATTGGACAGGATATATACTGGAATTTTAAGAGAATGAAAGAAGGGAATTGAATCAGCAAATATGCCAGGGTTACGCCAATGTGCCAACTGTTCCTGATTAAGCGACTCAGCTTGCAGATCCGATTTGAAATGGAGAAGCGTTTCTGCCAGAGATTGCACATTCAGCATTCTTTGCGTGGTAAACTGGCTGCCGTGGCTTGCATAAAACAATGTTGAAAAAGCCTTCCACCAGTAAGCACCGATCTCATCCGTTGTACATTCCACCTGCGCTGTCGCTTGAACTTGTTTATAAATCACAGGAAGAATGTCATCATCTTCATGAACAACTGTCCCATAGAAATCAAGGAAAATGGCTTTCATTCTATTCCTCCCACTGGAATAATCTCAATTCCCAAAAAACTTCCTATGTATGTTAAATTTTCTCTGTAGGTACATCATAACCCATAATGTGGAATTTGCGAATGAACCAAATAACGTAATCCGCCCCCTCCTTACGAATTCTGCTCAACACAAAAACCACGCTGCTCTGCATGCTTGCACCATACAAAAGCGTGGTATATCGATAAATTCTTTACAACTTCCAACATCATAGAACTTAAACCAACTATCTTTCAAAGAACATGTTCATTACACCAATGGCTTTAATGTTGATCTCATTACCCTCAGCATCCATAAAAGTCTCATTATACGTAGTAAAGATTCCCACATGCTGTATATGTCCGCTTCTGAAATTAAGACTTCTTTCCTGGCCATTCGTGATCTGTGTATACGTCGTTTCATTGATGTCGTAGGAGACATGTATACCATGCTCGCTTTCCAGCCATGTATAGAAATCTGTTCTGGATGGATTGGTAATAATCATAATGACAACTAAAATGACAAGACTCATAACTAGTATTTTACGGATCATGTTGGGTTTATAACCAAATCTATTCTTCAACTTTCTCATTCCCCATCTTTGTTATCAATTCAACCTTTTTAGCCAATACCCATCCACTTAATCCATATAATGATGTAATGACAAAGTACAGATATTCCCCCTCGAGCAACTTGGTTTCCAGTTCTTCATCAGTTTCATACATGATAGGCCAGCCCTGACCTTTCCCTTTCTTCAACAAATCGCGATTGTAACTAATAAAATAATCCAAACCAATGTCGTCAATATCGAAGATAATGCTGCCTTGCAACGGTGTATCAAATGAATGTGCCATTACATCCGAGAAAAGGATATCCGTATCATCATGCAATTCAGGATAATGCGAACGGGTACGCATCCTAATCTTCTCATTCTCCAAATCGACTTCGTAACTTAATATGATGTTATCATGCACACTTGGCATTGTATGACTCCTTTCAAAGTTCCATTTTAACTCATTGGTTGCTCTGCTTATGATCTGTTAAGCAACTGTTCGTCAAACCATACATCCTCATAATCTTCTGCAATCACAAACCGCCATCCCGGCGCAAGTCCGAGGTACTTCTTAATTTTTGGGTCCCAGTCATCGATGTGTGTTACATGTAAAGGTACAAAAAAATCATCTGTATCCGAGTATTTTTCTGCCCCAATATACCAACCGGTTGTATCTCCCTCGGGCTGAATACGCATTCCGTGGATCGGTTCCAACTTCTCTTTGACGTTCCAGGCGATTCCAATCTTATGGTGCAGTTCGCTGGTTACATAGTCTGCGCTATATTTCTGGCACATCTGAATCTGTTCCTGGATGGAAGCAGCATTTGTCATCATTGATCATCTCATTTCTCACATGTTGTATATGACTAAGGTAGTTCATAATATTTTTTATAGGTAGAGACCCACTCCTCTTTGGAAAAATCAACAAAATCATATGGCTCACACTGTCTAAGATAATTCAACTGCTCTCCCGCTGAGTCCTCGAGATTCTGCTCCAGATAAGTCACTGTCTTCTCATAACCGGCACCACACAGAAGCTGCACATCAATATAACTGCCCGTATCCTGATTCTTGCGTTTTGCCTGCCAGATCAGCCCAGTGTCCTCTACACTTCCTATGCAGAATAACATAATACATAAGGTTTTGAGATACTCATGATCCACTGCTTCTTGATTCTCAATCTCTTGCTGCAACAACTCTCTGATTTGCTCCCTATGTCTGGTATCTGGATCTAAACCGTACAACTCCAAGATCTCTTCTTCGTTCATTTTAGTACCCCTTGCCTACTTCAGAATATTGTTTAATTCTTCCGCTTTTTTCCTGCTATCCATTCTAGCATAGAAATAGAATTGAATTGTGTGAAGTACTTGTTATGTTAGAAGAATTTCGAATTAACACAGACTAGTTTCGCCTTCAAAAAGTATGAAAAAAGAACTACTCCATGAAGAGTAGCTCTCCTATTGACCTTTACCCATACCTGCTGCTAAAGATCAAATCATCGATCCGTTATCAGCCATGTCTTTGCCTCTTCAGGATCAGCATAAAATGATACAGATTGCCCCAACTCCAGGCTCTTCAATCTTCTTTTCAATTTCCAACGATCCATCCCTGATAGTCCTACAAATGAGAGCTTATCCACATGATCTTTGAGATTATTTATGTTGCAGATTAACTGATCCAAGACTCCTTTGGTAATCTTCGTCTCATACATATCCACCCAAACCTTGAGCTTTTTATTGATCCCTAAGATGAAAGCCTCTTCTTGTCTCATCACATCGAAAAGCTTATCTTGGTCCTTATGCTTGCTGCCATATTTCAGACAATGGATTTCTCCACCTTTATAATAATAAGGAAAAATAGATCCACCTGGAGATTTCATGAAATGATCACTCCTTATATTTTGAGATTACTTTAGGCGTTGATCTCCGTAATCTCCAGATACATCTCCTGATTTTGCCGAATTATTTCATTCATGTGTAAAATAGCTTCCTGAGCCGCGGCTCGATATTTAACGTATAGTTCTTCCGTTCTTTGCAGCAGGATCGGGTCTTTTTCCAAATCCGTGGGCAGAACCTCACGCCACGTGTCTCCATCTTTATTTTCATCTGTAATCAAACGCTCAATGTCGTCCAGGAGAGTTACCATTTCATTTTGGTTAAAATAGCGCATCCCGTTTTTAATTCCATTCCAGCTCTTCATGTCGATAATGTTGTACGCCGAAAACCAATAAAACTCCGCCAAGCTCTTGGTATGGTTATGATAGGAATAGAACAAAAATATCGCTTGTTGTCCTTCATGTAATTGCCGATATACCTCTACCTTTGCTGCAACATCTTTACCACGAACGGAGATCAACATCGGTTGGACACATAGCCAGCTAAGCTGCTCAGAACCCAAATCTTCTAGTTTGACATTAACTTTCAATAACATGCTCCTCTCTACTTGCGATGATTGTACATTCGAACTTCACTAATCATATGTTAAGGATTCTTTGGTGTTTCTACTGCCGGATCACTCTCTCCACCCATTCTACGTCTGGACGTTTCTTTCCTGCCTGTCGCCGGAACATGGTTAGACACTTTAGCCAATCCGAATTTGGGCATATTTGCATATATGGTCTCATATGAACCGGATTGAGCTTTGTACGTTTCATGATAAATCCCCACGCTTCCATCCGATCCAACGGAACTGTTAAATCGTTTCCAAGCCTCCAAGTGCAGGCCACCGCGTGCGTATTTCTCCAATTCATCATAAGATCTCCAATA
Source organism: Paenibacillus sp. O199 (assembly GCF_001636635.1). NCBI lineage: Bacteria > Bacillati > Bacillota > Bacilli > Caryophanales > Paenibacillaceae > Paenibacillus > Paenibacillus sp. O199. The sequence goes on along the minus strand of NZ_LGRP01000004.1, from coordinate 95,630 downwards.
TTGCAGCAGAGTCACTCCACGCCAGCTCATAAAAAATTCCGTCCCCAGAAACCCGGTATCTGGGTTCATATACAGTTCTTTGATCATCGGGCCCATGGATTTAAAAACAGGTAACCACTTATGTATGGCCCACAAGCGATTAACTCTCATTCCAATAATAAAAACAACAAACTCGCCTTCGATCTCAGCTGAATATCTTCCCTTGTGTATGTTTGCCACATTACTCCTCCTTTTCATCCTGTTTGCCGTACTTCATCCCCTACACCATTCTATATTGCAAAATTAGTTGAAGACCATTGATGCCCATTTTCCGCTCGCCCATATCCAGAAAACCTGCTTTTAGATACAGCTTTTGTGCTGCAATATTCCCCTCGTTCACAGCTAAAATAATTTCATCGACCTTCGGATCAAGCTGCTTAACCAGTGTAGGAAGTTCCCTCATCGCAGCCAGTGCATACCCGTTCCCCTGATGTTCCAACGTAATGGATAAAGCACGTACCAGTATTGTACGGGAAGTATCTCTTTCCTCTACGTATTCAGAATTTTTATGTAATATGAAGAAACCAACTGTAGTCTCATCATTTAAAATCACTACCGGATATTTGTTCGGATTATGGAAGGCTTCCTCAATTACATTCACAGGCATTGCAGTAAATTGAACCTGTTCATCACTTAATGAAAAATTAGCCAAGTCTTGATCGTACTTTTCATTATATGGGGTGAGTCTAATCCGTTTTTTCATTTAGAATACCTCCCACTTTGCAAACAATTGTCTAAGTCTTTGGGCCGTTGTTTGTATAAACTCTTCTATAGCTTCCATAGATAAAATGTTCAAATCATCTAAGGGCTCATTTTCAAAGTTATTCAAAAAGTCTACTTTTTCTTTTCTATACTGATACACCTCTTGCTCCAGCAATCCACCTAAGTCAAACGCTTGACCTGCTTCCAGCTTATTCAATAAATCCTGGCCATCAGACCCTCTTCTCAAAATCATAAATTCCAGCTTCGTAACATCCTGCGTATAAATACTTCGTCCACTCGGATGAACTTCATATGCAGGATAAATCTCGAAAGTCCATACACGATCCGTATATACATGGGCGATGTACCCGAACAAATATTGCATGAACTTAGGCTCACTCTGCGCACGTTTCTTGTTTGAATTGAAAAATGCCCTGAGCTCTTCGTCTGTTGCGAAACGTCCTGCCTCTGGCATGAGATGAGTTTTTGCCTTTTCGGCTCTTTCATTCGTTCTAACATGAATGGAGTCAGGGGCAAGACTTCCCACTATAAATTCAGGGGTTGGATCAGATAATAATTCCGATGCGATTGCAAAATGAACCATAGGCCAAGGCATAATAATCCTCCTAAATATAATAAACTCAGGGATTTACATTATAAAGAATTGCAGATGATACATCCAAAACATGATAAATACACCGAATGCTGATTACACATTGGATAGCCCTCTGGGATCGTTGGCACCTCGTCACCTTCATAAGGTGTTATCCATTCGAGGTAATTTTGAGAATTTACATGTTTTTGCTCAAAACTTTCAATCATTTGATAGAAATGCTGAAATGTGATGTTGCTCCATTTCACACTGGGCTCATAATTCAAAACAGCCCATCCCGTTTTATGTATCGCCCCTTCGACTGTCTTTAACAAGAATTGTTTCATAGGATAAAAATCTTCTTCTGTCCATGGCATTTCATCCATATTAAACCCAACGTTCCCACGGCCTACACAATTTTGGTCGTGTTGCGCAAGCCAAATGATAAATTCTTTTTCTCGATCAATTGTTGCAGTCTGCGACCCACTTAGAACTAAAAGTTCGAAAAAAATTTGAGTGGAGGTGTTTGTCATTCTTAATGATTCTACAGAATCCGCAATCGAATCAGGCACTGAAAACTGGTTCATAGGACTCTCCTTTACTCTTCCATATGCCAAAGATGATGGGTTACTACTGCAACTTAAATGTATGACTTAAGGGATTCATATTTTAATCATCTGAATTTTGAATCAACTGATTAAATATTTCTTTATACTGTGTCGACTCAGGAAATTTCTCATTAATAAACTTTATTCTACTCCAGAAGTCATCTTCATAAATTGAATTTGTACCCTCAGCAATTGATAATGCAAGATTGTGAAAAGCGTTTGTCATATAAAATATGAGCAAACCATTTCTTTTGGTATCCTCGACATCTTCAATTGAGGAATATGCTAACTTGGATGCAATCACACGTATATCTAAAAACGCTTGGTATATTAATGTTTGGTATGCTGAAATTTTGTTCTGTTCCATTTCTCCCCTCTTTACTCGTCTCTTTTCAAATGGTTCACTTCTCCTTATAGTCAGAAGCTATGTTCCATATGAAAACCACTTTAATGGATCAAATACCAAAATGCAAAATGCATTTCCCATTTACCTCAGCATCTTTTGCCATATTCGCAAGCTTATTTAATTCGTTTATCAATTCAACTCTGTTATACATGAGTTTCTCATAATAGCCCCTCTGTTCATTTCCATCAAAACAATAATCTCCTGTAAGATTGATCTGATCAGGAGCAAGGTTGAATACATCAATCCATGCGCGAATTAGTTGATGAAACTTCGACAAAGCATCTTTTTCTTCAATAACCGTTATCCCATAGTTGTTCAGTCCACTACATCTTTTACAGGTAGATGGGTTCCATGTATTCAGCCAGTTAAGAGAATCATGAATGTATGCAATGAACTCATCTTCCAAGTCAGCATGTTCCTCTGCCATTAGTCCACTTTTATGTATAACTCCATGAGCATCCCATGAGTAGGAGGTGTAGATAGATTCATTGATTTCCGACTTATTTTCAATAACAAAATTATGAATAGGCATGCTTCCGAACCCCCGTTTTCTCTCGTGGTCCCCTTTTCATTCATCATAACCCATGTATTGGTAAATACGAAGTTATTATATAAGCTCAGAATGATCTACTTTCAACTCCTTTTGGGCTAGACAAAACATAAAAAAGATCCTGTCAGACTCCCAAAGTAGGGAGGAGACAGAACCTTCTTGAACATGGAAAGAGTTAGATTGAAATAGTGACTACTCCGTTCTTGCACGTACAAAGGTTTGAGACAGAATCCGATGGCTGCCAGCGATGTTTTCAATTTCAATGCTATACTCAGACTCTACATATTCAATGTGATGTTGTTCATAATATTTTCTCCAGAATGAAACAGCCGATTGGTTATTAGCCAATTGCTCCACTTTGAATCTGCCCTGAAATTGTGCAAACACCAGATCAACCGCTTGAGCCGCCAATCCTTGTCCACGATACTTTTTGACCAGAAACAGTTCTTGAACTGTAAAGTCGATATCCTCATCTACATAAGGAGGAGAGCAAACCAGCAAAAATCCGATTACCATTCCATCATAATGGATAAAAAACGGATGTAATTCCGCCCGTTCCAGATAGAGATAGGTATTCGTTGGATCGAATTTCCCCTCTTCTAGCAAATCCTCCCCCGAGAATTCGGAAAGATCATACAGATAAAGGTTGTATAAGTTTAAAAATAATTCTTTCTGACTTTTATCGATTCTGGTGATCTGTACATTCATGTCATTACACCTCACTTATTAATAAACCGCAATTCCCCATCTTTAGTTGCATAACACGCCCCTGCTTACCACTTAAATGTATCGCTTCAACTCCAGTAAATATAGGTAAAGTTTAATTTAAACGATGAAGAATCCTTCCCATCATAAAAGGATATGTTCAACCAAAAACGGACACGACATCGTCGCGTCCATGAGTAATCTCACTTATTTGATTAGATAATTAACTACAGGATAAGAAATCACATTCCGGTCTCTATAGGTTGAAATCACCGCTTCGGAATGCGTACTTAGAATCCCATTTTGCAACATGACCGGTCTAAATCCTCGCTCCATCGCGCCATTATAGGTAAACAAAACACATTCTTCGGCGGCAAATCCCGAAATGATCAACAGCTCAACACCGTGACTCTTCAGAATCTGCTCCAAGTCTGTTTGCCAGAATGCATTGGAACTCTCCTTCGTCACTGTCAGATCCTTCTCAGTCACATCAACCTCAGAAATAATACGATACGCCTCAGAATTTGAATTCTCCATCCCTTCCACGTCTTGTACATGAACGACCACATGACCGCTCGAACGAAGCACGTCTGCAACATGATTGATATATTCACAAGCGCGGTCTATAGCTTTTTGATCTAACTTATCTCGTACAATACTCTCTTGCATATCCACGATCAGTAAACCTATTTTCATATCATCTCTCCTCTTACTTTCTTTCTCAGCATCATGATCTGTCCAATATGATACGCATTATGAATACACAGATTGGATATGACATTCCACCATGGGGCATTGAAGTACGATGGGATGGTCATCCCTAATTTTGCATCATCACATTCCTCTACAGCCTGTATCCAGCGACTAAATGTTGCACCAACGTGTGCAATGCTTTTCTGCCAATCTTCTTCACTTACCTGGGATGGGTTAATAATGAACGTCTCATCATTATCTATGCTATTGTCCATAACCACTTCACCCTTAATGAACCGATCCAACCAAGTTTCATTCCAGAAAGTCAGATGATTCACCAACCTCCAGATGGATTGCCCCTCATCATTCAGCGATAAGGCCTGCGTAGCGGTTACATCACGTAACATCTCATCCAGCGGGACAAACCAGCTCTTGTCATGATGACAGGCAGCGAGTTGGTCCAACAGCACCAATTTTGTACTCATATTCGACTCCCCTCCTCCCAAAATGTCTCTACGAAATCGTTCAAATACCTTTCCTCGTTTTCCTTGCCCCACTTCTCCCAGCCAAACAAATCGGTATAGTACGCATCTTCTAGGTTTGATTCTTGGATTATTGTTTCGTAAAGATGCACTGGAACTACGTCGTAATATCCAAACTCGATTGAATAATGATCATTTGTTACAGGTAATTCATGACATTGCTCATGGAAACTCAACCATTCTTTTAAAGGAATATCTGCCGTGATTATGCTCTTCCCATTTTCAGAATCAAAGTTTATGTTTCGTGCTCTAAGTGAAGGTAACACTTCCAAGTAAACTGGAATTTGGCTTTTCATAGTAGTCATGGATACCTTCATTACAGGTTCAAGAAGTACGGGGTTGGCTCGTTTAAAACCATCACGGAATGCCAAGGATGCAGCAATTTTAAACGACATTACTTTCGAATCGAATGAATGAAACGATCCATCGAACAGCGTTACTTTTACATCTACCACTGGAAAATGGCCGAATATACCTCTGATCATCATTTCTTCGATTCCGCTTCTGACCGGGGGAATATATTCATCAGGTATGACATAATCATCGATAATTTTATTTATAAACTCAAAACCGCTATCCCTTGATTTGGGTTCAAGCTCGATCCAACAGTGACCGTACTGATGTATCCCTCCCGTCTGTCTAACATATCTTCCTTCGGATTGAACTGTTTCTTGTATCGATGTCTTATAGAGAACCTGCGGTTTCAGAGCATCTATCTCCAAACCAAACTCATCTCTTAGACGTCCGATTGTTCCATGCAATTGCTGTTCCCCTTGTCCCGCAATAATGATCTGCTTCCGAGTATCCTGGGTATATACCACGAAATCTGAATCTTCTTCTGCACACTTTTTTAATCCTAGCAATATTTTCTTAACCTCTTCTTTGGTCTTCGGCTGCTGAATGATAACTGTCATATATGGATCAGAGAGATTAATTGTACGCACATGAGTCACTCCTTCACTAATCCTTGAACAACTCATTCAGCATCCGGTTGCGATTTTCCAGGAAACTGCGGGTGATCTGATAATGTTCTGTATCTTCATACTCTACGTCCTGAATACCACCATCGTCAAAACTCAAAATGCGTGCACCCGGATAACCCAATAGAATCGGCGAATGCGTCGCGATAATGAATTGGGAAGTGCCTGATAGATCATGAAGAATGCGCAATAAGGAGAGTTGACGGGCTGGCGATAAGGCGGCTTCGGGCTCATCGAGCAGATAAATGCCTTTGGAATTGAATCGGTTCACGAACAGATTGAGAAAAGACTCCCCGTGGGATTGTTCATGCAACGAACGCCCACCATAATACTTGAGCGACTCCGGCCCCAATTCATCTACATGCGATGCAAATTGATAAAAGGACTCCGAGCGCATGAAGAAACCATTCGTGATTTTGGGCAACCAGGATAGCCGCAAATAGTCACCTAATGATGATTCAGCAGCATCAATCTCAAATGCATTATTTTTCCCGCCCCCTGCTGTGTTAAATCCACATTGATGAGCGATACCTTCGAGCAGTGTGGACTTACCCGATCCATTCTCACCAACAAAGAAAGTAATGTTATTGTTGAATTCCAATCGCTCCAGAGACTGTATGGACGGTATGTGAAACGGATATTGATCCGGATTCTCGACTTTAGCAGACAGTAACTCCACACTTCGAAGATACATAGACACACTCCTATTTTATAAAGTTCGACTCCTGTGGTTTCAGTCCTGTTTATTGATCCACGGATGGATGATTTCTTTGCGGGTGATGATCTCAATGGTCCTGATAAAAAACCAGGTGAACCCGGCATAAAAACCGATATGCGGATATCGGAATGCCGCCGGTTTGTTGCCTTCGAAATAGAAGTGCCCAATCCAGGAAAGGGCGTAATGGATAAGTGCCAGAACCAGCATGACTTTAAAATTTATAAACAAGAAAATCCAAGCCGCAAACGCCGATAAAAATGCGAAATAATGCAAGATGAGGTTGTTCCGATCCTGATGTTCCTGAAGATAATAACGCAAATCTTTGCGAACACGATTCAACATCCGGTCACACTCATTTCACCCTAAAATGTGATCATGGCTCCTTTTTCATCAAATACGGCGGTTGGATTCCAAGTGACTTCCCAGCAGTTATTCTCCGGGTCCAGGAAATAAGCGATTCTCCCGCCCCAGGCAGCGTCATATGGCTCTCTGATTACATTGCCTCCGGCAGCGCGGATATTCACAATGGTATCGTCAACGTCTTCCGCTTGATCCACATTGATGGCCAGCAGCGTTCCTTTCAACCCATCAGATACACTGAATATCATCCCCGTATCTTTCTCCAGCTCCTGAATGGGATATAACGATAGCAATACACCTGTTGTTTCAAAAACACTGTATTGATCTGAACTGATTGCGGTCTCACTCCACCCAAGCTTCTGATAGAACGAACGCAGCTCAGGCAGATGCATTGCACCAATGGTGACCAGACTCACTCGTTGTGGAACCATAAATTATTCCTCCCATATCTTTTTAACATGAATTCGGAATGTGGATGAGTTCTCCCGTTCCTGCCACACCTTGTACCAAGGACGACCTTGATAGCGGGGATTGAGGCCGTTCGTCACGTGCTTTCGTCCGGGAATCGCTTGATTTCGTTGACCCTCTGATAGTCTGGATCGGATTGCAAAGCGTTCATATGCTAAAAGCGGGTGTGCCCGAGAAGCGCGCAGTCCGTCAGATAATCCATGAGCATCGAAGCCGAATAGACGCAGTTGCTTCCCCGCATCAGTCTTTCATGGCGAAGGTAGCTTTTCATTTACACATCCCCTATATTAAACGACGAACAAACGGATGACAAAATTATGGTTGACGGCGGCAGATCAGCTTCTATATTATGTAGGAAGAACGTTCTGCATAAAAACATAAAATGAATTGGCGTGTTACCACCCCAGAGGGCATGAGCCAAGAAGCGAACATGAGACTATACTCGCTTCTTGGCTCTTTTTGCGTTCCGGAGACCTGGAAGCGTTAACTTTAGAAACGAGGAGGCGGTGAACCGTGAGTAAAGGAATGATGCTGCAGGTGGAGCGGGTCGTCGGCAGCAATATTGTTCTGGCCCGGTCGCACCAGAATACCAAGGAGTACGTACTGATCGGCAAAGGGTTGGGATTTGCGTTCAAGGTGGAAAGCACCATTCAGTCCAATGATCCGCGGATTGAGAAAAGGTTCCGGCTGGAGGACCGGGAGGAGTGGGGGCAGGCGCAGGAGTTGATGAAGGACTTGGACCCCAATGTCATCGACATCTCTGATCAGATTATCCGTCTCATCGCTGATCAGTTTCCTGGCAAGCTGAATGACAAGATCTACCTTGCTCTTCCAAGTCATATTCAGTTCACCTTATATCGTATCCGCAACGGGATGGAGATTCTGAATCCTTTCCTCACGGAGACAAAGCTCAGTTTTCCGAAAGAATTCGAAATCGCCTCGGAAGCGGCGGCCATGATCGGAGAGGCATTTGGCGTAGAGGTACCGGAGGATGAGGCCGGGTTCCTGACATACCATGTGTACTCCTCCGTGAATCACGTCCCTGTCGGACAGTTGGTTAAGGTATCCAATGTGATCAGCAAGCTTCAGTCCATTATTGAAGAGCAGGGTGGCGTTCGCTTTGAGCAGGGCAGCCTTAGCCAGGCAAGACTCCTGATACACCTGCGCTTCTCCATGGAACGCCTGTATCAGCAGCCGATGACGGCCCCCACCTTCGCACAATATGTGAAAAATGAATATCCGTCCGAATACCAGCTGGCCAGAAAGCTAAGTGCTGTAATGGCCGAGGATTTGGGTACAGAGGTACCCGAGGAAGAAACGGCTTTTCTCGCCATGCATTTATACCGGCTTTTTCAAACCCAAGCCAAAACCAACAACAGAGAGGATAACACACAATGATCTGGAAATGGAAAAACAATAAATCTGCCAAAACATCTGAGACAATATCCGTCGTCTCCCCACTCACCGGAACCTGCGTCAGTTTGGAAGAAGTGCCTGACGAAGCGTTCGCGCAAGGACTAATGGGTCCAGGAGTTGCAGTGATTCCCCAGGAGGGCAGGCTGGTCGCACCTATCGACGGCACTGTGGTGCACCTGATTAAATCGCATCATGCCGTAATGATTGAGCATGCTTCTGGGCTACAGCTGCTGCTGCATATCGGTATGAATACTGTCAGTCTGAAAGGACAGGGCTTCACACCCCAAGTGCAGACCGGGGATCAGGTCGCTGTCGGTCAGACCCTGATCGAATTTGACCTGAATGCTATCGTTTCGGCTGGTTATCCGGTCATCACCCCTGTCATCGTTGCGAATGCGGCAGAACAGCCGTGGGAGTCACACCCGACGTATGGCAACGTAGAAGCGGGCTTGGGAACTATCATGAAAGTCAGCTTGCCCAAATAACATGAATCTAAAAAAGAAAGGAAGAACAATATGCTGAAAGCATTGCAAAAGCTAGGGAAATCCCTGATGCTTCCTGTAGCAACCCTGCCTGCAGCAGGTATTCTTCAAGGCTTGGGTCTTCTTAATTATGAAAAGGACATTCCGCTTGGACCCGTGATAGGGGGATTTCTCAATCAGTATGTAGTTCCATTCATGAATGAGGGAGCGGGGGCGATCTTCGGCAACCTTGCGCTCATCTTCGCCATCGGGGTGGCAATCGGACTTGCGGGGGATGCGGTCGCCGCTCTTTCCGCCCTGATCGCTTATATGGTGCTGATACGGATTCTGGGAGCCGTTCCAGGTGTATTCGGTTATATTCCTGACGATGTCAAGCTGGATACGGGCGTTTTGGGCGGGATATTTGCCGGACTGCTTGCAGCCTATATGTATAATAAATACCACAATATCAAGCTTCCTGACTGGCTCGGCTTCTTCTCCGGCAAACGCTTTGTGCCGATGGTCACCGCCGGCTCCATGCTGGTGTTGGCCATCCTGATCGGCATGATCTGGAGCCCGATTCAGGATGCCATCGGCGCTTTCGGCGCCTGGATTGTAGGCTTTGGCGGCTTTGGCTCCATGGTGTTCATGATCGCCAACCGCCTGCTCATCCCGCTCGGTCTGCATCATGTTCTGAACTCCATCGCCTGGTTCCAGATCGGGGATTATACCAATGCAGCCGGGGAAGTCGTGCACGGGGACCTAACCCGCTTCTTCAACGGAGACCCTACGGCAGGCATGTTCATGTCTGGATTCTTCCCGATTATGATGTTCGCTCTTCCGGCGGCGGCGCTTGCCTTGATTCATACAGCCAGGCCTGAAAAGCGCAAAATGGTCGCTTCGATCTTTATCGGCGCAGCGGTGGCTTCGTTCTTAACGGGTATTACCGAACCGCTCGAGTTCTCCTTCATGTTCGCGGCGCCTCTGCTGTATGTGGTGCACGCTATTCTTACCGGTGTAGCGGCACTGATCATGTACCTGCTGGATGTTAAGCTGGGCTTCGCCTTCTCCGCAGGTCTGATTGATTACCTCGTGAACATGAAGCTATCGACCAATCCGCTGCTCATGATTCCAGTCGGAATCGCATTTGCGGTCGTCTATTATTTCCTGTTCCGGTTCATGATTCTCAAGTTCAACCTGAAAACGCCGGGACGCGAGGATGACGCTTATGATGCCGATGGCCACACTCATGCTTCCGCCGTGGCAGCGGCGTCTGGCGACACCAAGGCTGGCAAAGTGCTCGCCGAGATCGGTGGAACAGATAATATCGAGAGCATCGATGCTTGCATCACTCGCCTCCGTCTTGTTGTTAAAGACGACAAAGCCATCAACGACCAGGCCCTCAAACAGCTTGGCGCTTCCGGCATCATGAGGCTTGGTGGCGGAGCTGTACAGGTCATCTTCGGCACCCAGTCCGAAATTCTGAAGGATGAGATTAAGAAACTGATGTAACGCTCGTCCTCCTTTGAGTTCAAAAGGTCGAGAACAGGGGTATGCTTTACCCTGTTCTCGACCTTTTTTATTACCAAGAAGCGCATGATATTCTTTTGAGTGGCCGTGTCTTCTTTTGGTCTATGAGTTTTAATATACAAAGTTAATATACAAATCTGCGCTGCGCCCAATAGCTGAACACAAAGATCGATACCTCTGTTAACAGCTTGGCTGCAATCAGCGGGATAATCAATTTTTCATTGTAGAAGTACAACAATCCGTAATTTAAAAACAGCACCAGAATGACCAGTGAGAAGTACTTCGGTAAAGACTGACGGACTCTGGACGTTTTCCCAGCTGAAAATACATATTTCCGATTGATCGTATAGTTGAAGATGGAGCTGCACAGTCTCGCTGCAACGACCGATAGGAACAGATTATGCGTGAAATACTGGATCACGAACAGTAAGCCAAAATCGATCAAGGCCGATAACACCGAAGACGTACTGAACATCAGAATCGGCATATAAATGCGGAATGAATCTACCAATGGGCGAAAATGAGAAGATTTGTTATGATCCAGATAGACCGTATCAATAAACTCCTCTGTAATCTCATACCCTTCTTTATGTGCTGTTAGCAGCATGTTCATTTCATATTCAAATCATTCCCCCGGTATCTGGCACAGCCAGTCCAGCATCGAGTACGGAAAACCTCGCAGGCCTGTCTGTGTATCGTATACTTTCGTACCTGTCGTGAGAGAAAAGACACCTCGTGTGACCGTGTTGCCAAAACGACTGCGCGCTGGAATGGTTCCACTGAACCGACGGCTTCCCAGTACAATCCCCGGGTTCGTTTGCTCCAATAGTACATCAAAGATGCGTTTGATATCATGCGGCAGATGTTGGCCGTCACTGTCTGCGCACACAATACCGCCCTGTGGGCCATGTTCCTTAATATGTTGAAATCCTGTCTTGAGTGCACGTCCCTTGCCCAGATTAACCGTATGTGTCAGGACTGTACACCCATAGGCTTCTGCCGTCTCGAAAATCCCCCTGTAACCTGGTCCGCTACCATCATCTACAATGACAATGGGTCCTAACTGAAACGTCTGCAACTGCAACACGAGATTCAATAAACGAACATCCGGTTCGTATGATGGAATTAATATGGTCATGATCATTGTCCCTCTTTCAGATAAAGGATGTCACTTACGCCGCGTTCCTGGTTTCTCCCCAGCGGATTATTAACAACCCGACCCATGAAATACATTGTGGATGAACCGCCGCCGTCCAGATTGTAGGCTTCCGTTGCTCCAAGACCTTTCATGACATCGGCAAGCTCTGCCAGCGTCATGCCACGGCTGTCATCCTGCCGGCCGTCAACCACAACAAATACATAATGATTCGGGGCGATCATGCCGATTGCAGTTCTCGGATTGGCATCCTGGATCGACCGGTTACCAAAGTTGTTATCGATTTTCACACTGCTGAAGTCACTTACAATCTCACCGTCCTGAATCAGAATTGGTCCAAAAGATAGCGTATTGGTCGCACCTTCCGCCAGCAGTTCCGATGAGGATACTTCCGTCTCGTTATATGTCTTCATCGTGCCATCACTGAACAATGCCATCGCATCACGCACCGGATCATCCCGATATACCGTACCATTGCGAATAATTACGCCATCATCACGGAAGCCGTAATAGTCACCATTGATCGCAAAGATGGCATTGTTGGCCAATGCTATCTCTGAGGTGTTTTCGGTAATATTCGTGCCAAAGCTGTTATCTGCCAGAGCCGAGCGCAGGCTGCTCGCATCTGTCAGCTGTACATCTGCGACGTAATACGTAATCTGATCTGAGCCGGACCCCGTCTGCACCTTGTCGATTTTGACCTGTATATCATTGCTGGAATAGTTCCAGTCATCTGACGTTGCATTCACTTCAGTCGCCGGGGTTGAAGTATCGCTGGAGGTGCTGGTTGCTGATGTATTGTCATCCGCTACAACAACCTGTACATGCCGGATTAAGTAGCGATCTGCCAGGCTGTATATCACGGTACCAAGGCCTAGAACAATAACAAGGGTGATCATCAGCCATTTGCGCCTTGGTTTTGCATTTTTATATGGGTCGTTCTCGTTGGTTTTTGGATAGATCTTCATCATGTGAAGTTCACCTCTTCATCTAAGTTCTTAAGGCTCATCATAGGCGGGCTAGCTTAAATGAATCTGAAACAGGCTGAACGCAAAAAAAGAAGGTCATCCTTTCCCCCGAGAGGAAATCAGACAACCTTCCATATAAGTGATAATGATGGATCTCAATCTATATATGTACCCCAAATAGGGACAAGTACGATGCTAAACAACTTTCTATAAACGGGACTGTTCACCAGCAAAAAGAGCATCGTATGCAGGGCAGGGCTGCTTTTCTAGATAATCCATTAACGCTTGTGGCTGCTTGGTATAAATATCCTTCAAAGACGTACCCTCGTAGATATTGCCGATCACGACTGGGTGGCATAACTCACAGATGAGAATATCCCCATTACCGTGTAAATGCAGCTGCTTCGTCCCATCCACACAATTGGAGAAATACACACCCGGTTGTTCTCGTAACCCCAATTGCTCCGCGAAACGATCCATACAGGTAAAATATAATGTCGTATCTTCTTTCTTGTGCTTGATCAGATCATTTACGGACTGGATGAGGGACTCCTTGGAGGCAATCTTGCTCCATTTACTGTGTGGCATCACGATGCTGTTCTGAAACTCATGGATGCGCACACCCAGTTCATAGACTTTATCGCTAATAGCTTGCATGTTCGCTTGGGTTCCTTCGAATATCAGCGTTTCAAGCACAGTTTCCAGCCCCGCTTCAGTACAAAGACGAATGTTATGCTCCAATCGCTCATACATGCGCGGATGTACACGATAATATGCTGCATATGCATCCCGATCTGTATAGTTAAAAGATATATGAATATTGGACAAGCCTACATCCCGCAAAGCATGAATTCGTTCTTCCGTTAGCAGGCTGGCATTGGTATTTAATTGCGTGTCGATGCCATGTTCCCCACAATACGTCACAATCTCCAGGCAATCCTGATATTTCAGAGTCACCTCTCCCCCGGACAAACGCACCCGCTTGAGCCGCGGAAGCTCACGAATGATTCGGATGACCTCTTGACCACTTATGCATTGCCCATCGTCCCGATTGTAGGCGCAGCAATAGTCGCATTTGTAATTGCAATTGGAGGTCACGCCGACCTCCAGTCCTTCCAGTTCATATACGCCGGGTGTTTCAAGCTCAAGTGATTTATATCTGTTTTTCGTTGTCAATTCAATGTACCTCCCGATTCCTTATCCATGTTTTTTCAACTTGGAGATTATAGCGGATCTCGGTAGATGCACGATATGACATTGTGTACGTTGGGATGTAAAAAAACAGAGTAACCCCCAGCCATTTTATTGAGTTTCAGTCCATCTATGCTCAGGATGATATGCAAATTCATAGTCTGCGATCATCAAGAACGACACACGACTTTGCTGATCGAGTACCATGGATAAAATCATCAAATTTTCATAGCCACCTTCAAGTACGAATTTATCAAATGACGTTATTACACTGTAGTTTCCTTGTTTATCTCTCTCCATGAGATACGTAATTGAGCGTACTTTTCTTTGATTAGAATCAATAAAGGCTTTCTTTCCGTATTGCTGGATTACTTCTTGAATTGTACTTCCATAACCTATGCCACTTGGCGTTTTATATTTTTTTGATTTTGCTGCCGCATCATCGATCACGATTCCATCCACAATTCCTTCTTTGTAATGAATCCACATCCCTTTATACTGGTAAACATTCGTATGATAATAATAATCCACGTGTTTCCCCAACTGCTGCTCAACCTCTGCTCGAGTATCTCCGATTTTAACGGTGATATTCTTTGCTTTATTCTGAACTTTAAATTCTTCTTCTGTAAATATCGTAGGCGCATGAGACAGATTAGAGACTTCGGACAGACTATCGGATACTTCAGAGGTACTTAAAAGAGTCATAAAAAGGACAACAAATAGTATTCCTTTGGTCAACATTAACATTCCTCTCAAACATGTTCAGCAGGTTATAACGATTGAAAATCTTCTCTGGTCATCGCATACATTTTCAAATCCTGCATTTCGTTTTTAATTTTCATAAACTTGCGTAAAATCCCTTCGAATTTCATCCCTGTCTTTTCCATGACCTTTGCGGAGCCGATGTTACCCACCAGACATTTAGCCTGAATTCGTTCCAACCCGATGTCTTCAAATCCAAATTGAACGATTCGGCTAACCGCTTCCGTCATAATTCCTCGATCCCAGTACTCATTGGATAACACATAACCTAATTCCACCCTCATACTGTTGCTGTCGCACCCCAGATAATTGCAGCTGCCAATCAACTTTTTCGTTTGTTTATACTCAATCCCCCATGGCCCCAGCTTATCCACCTCATATCGACTCATGACAAAATCAATAAAGGCTTTGGTATCCTCCTTGCTCTGATGTGCGTCCCAAGTTGTGTACTCCGATACAGCAGGAACCGCACAATAACGGTACATCTCATCCAGATCAGCATAGGTAATGGGCCTAAGGAGCAAGCGTTCAGTTTCCACTATCGGAAATGGGTCAAAATAACTTTCAATGGACTTCATATGTATGCCTCCCCGGCTTATACAAATTAATTTAGCAACTGTTGCTGATAAGGAATCACACTATCCAGTTAATCTGTTTTGTTCTGGCTTCCCGCTTCTTGATCTACAGATTCATAACTCACAAAACGCTTGAGACTTTCTTTGGTTTTGGAGCTGGTTGCTTCATATTCCGCCCATACTAAATAGAACAAACCCAGGATTAAAGCAGCTATACTCCAATTTCGCGGAGCTGTTCCAACATAATTCAGCATCTCCTGAAACAATTCCGAATTCCACGAAGCCACACCAGAACCAAAAATGGCAGCACTCAAATATCGAACACTGTACAGAAATGCCGCTATGACCAGCAGCAGTGTCCCTGTAGTTCTACGACTCACACAATTCCCCCCTTTATAAAATCACGGCCATAACTTCTGATGCTTCCATTGCCCTTGATGCAGAATATATTGAATTCGCACATGCTTTCGTTCCGAGTCTCCCTGCCAGAACTCAACTTCCTTTGCGTTTACGGCGTACAGTCTCCAATTCGGTGTACTGACATCAGAATCCCGGCTGATCCGCTCTTTCTGAGCGGCAATGGCGCGTTCCAATTCTTCCTCACTCTCCAGCTCCTGACTCTGTCGTCCTGTCATCGCAACTGCGCGCGCACCTGCCGATCTTTTCCGAAAATCCGCTGCACCTGCTTCCTCGCCCATATCCACGGCTTCTCCCCTTATGCGGATCTGTCTGCCCAATGCAGGCCAGTAAAAGGTCAGTGCCACATACGGATTGTTCTCCAGCTGCTGTCCTTTTCGACTCTCCGAGCCAGATGCAAAATAAAAAGCTTCGTCAACTACGTCTTTCATTATCAATACTCGTGCATCTGGAAAACCATTCGAATCCACTGTCGAAATCGTCATCGCATGAGGTTCTTTCACCCCGTAATCTATAGCCAGTCTCAGCCATTCCAGAAAAAGATCCCCTGGTCGATCCGGTAAAAGCTCGGTATTCCAAGCTGGAAAAGGTCCAGACAAGGACTTCAACCCACGCAACAATTCACTTGGTTTATTAATCATATCTGCAACCTCCTTATACTTCCATTTCATTCCATTGTAGCGTAGTAGGCCATTTTCTCAACTATTTGTTTTGAAATGATTGATATGTTCAATCTATTTTCACTGATAAAAGAAGGATATATTAAACAAAATAGCAAATAACCTACATTAGAGTTTTTTCATTTCGAAAGGAGTGATGTGGTATGAAGAATAACCATGTTGCAATGATTTTTAGGAAGGATCCGAAGTAAGTGCAGAGGATAAATTCCTCTGCAAAGTAAAATTTGGGAGGAACTCCGAATGGTAGTTGTATTAAAGCCAGTGTCTAATGAAAATTGGTATGAATGTACCCAGCTTAAAGTTAAGCCAGAACAGCTTCATATCTTTCCTGCACCTGTCGTTTATTGGATTGCTGAATCTAAATATGTTAATGATTTTGAATTACGTGCTATTTACTCGGAAGAGGTTTTAGTCGGTTTTCTCGTATTCTGTGCGAACCCAGACAAGGATGATAACTACTGGATTCCTGCCATAATGATTGACGAGAAGCATCAAGGAAAAGGTTATGGCAAGGCAGCGATGAAAACTTTGATTCAGCTTATGCGTATTTCAAATTGCAGAAGAATCATGATTGGACACCGACCAGACAATCTAATTGCAGAAAAGTTGTATGAATCTTTAGGGTTTATAAAAACTAGTGAAGAAGTAATAGATGGTGAAATAGTGCGTCTGCTTCAGATAAACTAAATAATATATATAAAGACTGACGGCACCTGTCGGCAGTCTTTATTATGACTGAAAAAGAATTAATTGTTGTGAAAATTGCTGCTTTTATATACTCCCTTTTCTAACCTAGATGACTCATCATATTCATGCTGCTAAACTCCCAACCATTTACTCCTTTTTCAAGCGTATGAACACTGGTATTCCCAATAGAATGAAACACCGATGTATTGGTCCAATTTTGGTTTCCTAAGAGATAATAAAGGATGTTGATTACTCCGCCGTGCGTGACCAGTAGAACATTCGATTTGATCTGTTGCTCCTCTATACTTCGGCATAAATCCCGAAAGGATGTACATATTCTGTTATAAAAATTTCGAGGACTCTCTCCTCCTGGAAACGGGGTATCCATGCCAAGAGTGTTAAAATAAACTCCTGCATATTTCAATTCTGCTTCCTGATTTGGCATTCCAGCCAAATCTCCGTTGTTCATTTCTCTCCAGTCTTTCAGATAAAGCCCCTTTATGTACAGTCTTTTTTCAAGCTCTTTGGCAGTCTGTACTGCGCGCGGAAGATCACTGCTAATCACTGTGTTTATCTTATATTGCTCTGAATGATGGTACAGGTAATCTCCGAGCCTCGCCGATTGAGTAACACCTTCTTCAATGAGCCCTCGCTGACTCCAACCACCTCTGTAGCCCTCCTCATCCATCCCATGCCTTACCAAGAAAATCTTCAAGATATCTCCTCCTCTATTTGAATCCTCTTATAACAAACCCCGGCCTTAGATCTTCCATCTTAGGTCGGGGCTTATGTTTTTATCTGACAAACGTATTGTGAACTCGAACTGATTTTATAAAATAAGGAATCCATACGGCACAGGTGAGTACCGTCCTACCTATCCCTTTTAACGAACTTCCATCCTCAAGTTCTACCGCCATAGGAATCTGAAGTAACAACAGATAATCAATGATGCCCACGGCTAGACTCACACTGTAAAACATAATCATAAGACGAGGGAATATCGATTTCTTTCTATAAAACATAATCAGCGTATATACGCCAAATACTAAAAATAGCACATTATATACCGTTTCAAAAATGAGAACCGGGCCCCACCATGCGTGATAATAGTCAGATTGTTTGGAAGTTAAGAGCTCCCAAGTCTCTCTCGTCATTGAAGGTACAAGGTATTGAAATAATTGCACAACAAGCATAATGATGGTGAGATAAAGTCCAATATGGACAAGAATCAACCATCCCCCAAGTCCTGATATACCCAAAGGTCGATAATCAACCTTCTTTTCTTCAATTTGTGGTTCCACTAAATAACACCTCCTATTCTGTTTTGTTATTCTGAGATGACTCCTCTTTCTCGTGTAAACTTTTACACAACTGTATTATTATACAATGCGAGGAAGAGATACGATACCAATTTCTCCAATTAAAGCCATTGACCAAAAAAAAAGAGGGTTACTCTTTAAAAGATAATCCCTCTTCTTCAAGTGCTTGTCGAAGTTTTGGCATCGCAGAAGGCCCGATCCCGTGCAGCTTCAAAATCTCTTTTTCTGTGTATTGCGAGAGTAGCTGTAATGTCGTAATTCCCTGATTCTCCAGCGCACGTCTAGCGGGTGCAGACAGCAATGAAAGAAATCCTTCTTTCGGTTTCCGTTCCTTCTCACATACCGGACAGGTTGGACAATCGCTACTTTTGTAATAGGAATGCCCTTGTTCGCCTGTTCTTAGTGTTCCTTTAGTGTTTGCCATGTTAGTCACCCCTTCCTGTATCGGATAACAATTATCTCGGATTTAGCTACTCAACCAGTTCTCAACATCGGAGATCATATCCTCGTATTTTTTTAAAGCCTTTATAGTCCATGTGACTTGTGATGTTCCCAACTGTTGCTCTTCATCGTCTGTGCATTCAATCCACAAAGAGCGTTTCAGACTGTATTCGAGCCAATCCAATTTCCCGGAAAAACCATTTTCAAGAACCCTTCTCCAATTGGCGTTTAAATTCCCCACTCGAGACCGATATCCATTTATAAAAGCCAAGAACCTTTCTTTGCCCACGTTTCCGGTCTGATCCACAGACCAATACATCGCTGTTTCCGCCAGATCATGCATCGGATTGATATAACCCGCTGATTCCCAATCAATAATGATGGGGTTTTCCTGCTGCCACATCACGTTCTTAGGCTCAAGATCTCTATGGCTAATAACTGTATTTGAGGCCAGTATTACTGATGCTTTTTTTGCCTGAGCACTCCACTCATAGAGCTTTTGAATGTTATCAGCTAATAAGATCGTCCAATCCGAATTTTCTTTCTGCCCTTTGGTTAAATAATCATTCCAATCGATTTCTTTGGAATGATCCAACTGAAGGTCAAGAATATGAAGCTGTGAAAAATCAGTTTTATGAATATCCGCAAGAATCATGCCCATATGCTCACAATGGGTTTCGGTTACTTCATGAAGCTCCAGACTTTTTCCATCGATCCAGTCAAATATAAGATAACATTGATGATCTAAGATCTGCATCGAAGAACTATTTATTACTTTGGCAGGTTGAGCATCGATAAAATTTGCTGCCACGTTTGCTATTTTTTCGGATTGAATATAATTTTGCATAGCTGTAGGTCTACTCATAATTTGAGGATTCAGTGCTTTCACAGCATATTTGGCATGTGTAGTTTCAATGGCATACATGCGATGTAAAAGCCCACCCGAGATTGCCTTGGGTGTACTGATCAACTCACCAAGTTCTAATTCAGCGACGAGTTTTTCGAATTTTAGATTATATTGAACATTATTCATACGTTATAACACCTTTCGGAAACTACCAATATCCAATCTGCGATCAAATTTATATCCCACGCCTTTAAACATCGCACATTGCTCATACCCATGCTTTCCGAACAGAGTAGCAGGGCATTTCCATTTTCATACTGATAAATAACATGTCCTCGTCATGCACTTTGCTATAAAACTCCTTATCTCTTTTAAAGCCTGTCCGCTCATATACTTTAATTGCTCGTTCGTTGAATGTGGCAACAACCAGCCGAAACTGAGAACTTTTGAAATGGTTTTGCAAGAATACTAAACTTTGTTTAAGGAACACAGACCCTATCTTTTGTCCTGTTAGATCTGGATCTAATCCAAGACCTATATCCAGATATCCTTCTTCTTGATACAGTCCGATTGAGGTTCCTCCCGGTACACGTGCTGATTCCCCACAACAAATAAATCCTACTAACCTCTCCAGCTCATCCAGGACTGAAAAGTACTCCCCATTCATCAATTCTTGAATATCTTCATTGGATTCAGAGAAACTGTACATCGCGTATTCCTCTTCATACTTCCAGGTAACGATTTTTCCTGCATCAGCTATTTTCATTGGATGATAGGATAAAAGCATAAATAATCCCCCTTTTTATACACTTACGAGCTTAATGAAGTCGATAGAGACACCATCATTGTTTTTCATACAGACTGGCGCTCCAGTTCCCCTGTTTCATTCTGCGGATGTATTGGAATCCATAGTCCTTATAGTATTGATTAAGTCTCAGGTTATCTGCCATGCAATCCAGCCTGATTAAGGTTTTACCTTTTTGCCTAATGTTCTCTTCTGCTGATTTTAGAAGGAGCAGGCCTATATTTTGCCCTTTAAAATCTCTATTCACTGCAAATCGGTGTATGTATCCGGAATTAGTGTTGTCGAGTTCTTCCCAAATCAGGGGATCTGACCACGTTAAGGTATATGTCCCTACGATTTCGTGATTTATTTCAGCAAGATATACGTCAGATCCATCCGTCATGAATTCATTTACTTGTTCCAAATTGAAATACTCAGGACGCCATTGATATATCTCTTTGGAGTTCAGCCATCGGGCAGACTCCTGCCATAGGTTCAACACAATGGAAGCTTCCTCCGGTAATGCAAGTCTAGTTATGAGTTTAGTATTAAGTTGCTCCATCAAGATCCCTCCCTTATTCAAAAGTTAAATACCCCCATCAACCACGCTGCAAATCGTTCTTTCTCCTCAAACTGTGGGTAATGAGCGGACTCTTCAAATACAACAAAATCTTTTTCGGGTGCTCCAAGCTCATCAAAATAATCCCTTGCCGCATCCACAGACGTCATATAATCATACTTTCCCATAACAAAATAAGTCGGTATTTCCAGCTGATCTACAATGTCTGGCAAATGGTTGCTGGACCCCTCCTTCAGGAGGATTTCCTGTGTAGCCTGCACTCCCCTGGAATACCGAATCACATCCAACGCATTATATTCAGTTCCCAGAAGAAAGCCGAGTGTATAATCTCTGTTGTCATCAATAAGTCTGGCTGCACCGCCGTATTTGCGAACCAACTTTCTTGGTGTATACTGCTCGCCTCGCTCAATCGGACCACGAAGACGTTCCAGACTTTCCGCATCCGCTGTGTTGTCGGCTTGTTTCGCTTGTGCGATCGTATATTCCAAACCATCCAACTCGCTCCGCACAGTATCAGCCATTTGCCCAATACCTATATAAGCAATGAATTTTTCTGGTGCTTTGGCCGCCGCTTTTGTCCCTATGTATGTACCAAATGAATGACCGACCAGCGTAACCTTTCTTTGCCCCAGTTCGGCAGTGACGTAATCCGTTAAAGCCAGTAAATCATCTACAAGCATATCTGAAGTCACATCCGAATAATCCTCCATGAAATGATATGACTTTCCGCTTCCACGTTGATCATAATGCACAATGGTAAAATGCTGTTCAAGCTCCTGCTGATACTTCCTTACATAAGGAATCTCGGAGCAACCAGGGCCACCATGTACATAAAGAAGGATAGGATTGTTCCGATCTACCCCGCGAATCATAACCTCATGACCAAAACCATTGATCTCGACCTGTCCTAACGTGCTGATACTATTCTCTCCCTTGATCCCAGGGGTCCAAGTGGGAAAGATCAGAGCAATTATTACGAGTAAAAGAATACTAAGCATGGCGCGTCTGAATATTTTAATCGACCTCTTACGCATCAGATGGCTCCTCCGGCAGGTATTCGTGTGTTTATTAAGTGGACTCCAAACTTCTCACTTGTTACTCCTTACTGCTCCTTGTTACTTCACTTTATAAAAATACGGTCCGCACATGGATTCATGGGTATGTACATACGTCCACGTGAACGCTTGGTCAAAAATATAAATATCCTGTTCCGAATCAAAATCTTCTGCGATGACCTTATTCGCATTCTGAAATACCTGTATGAATGGTGTATGTTGATACATGACATACAATTCGTTTTTATTTTCGGCATTAAAAGCATCTCGTGCTGCATCGTCTGTTAGGCAATCCTGTTTCTCATAACTGAACATATGCCACTTGTACTGGCTATAATAGATAGCCTCTTTTACCTCTTCACTGATGCTCTTGGCAAATGTGTTATCCCATTTCTGTATAATTCCTTCGGATTCCTCGCACAATTCAGTCACAAGGACCCCCTTGTCCTCCAAATTTTTGTTATACATATATTTGCGATGCACAAGCTCAATTCGTGAGTACACCACATTCAGCTCATGGTCCGGTAGAGCATCCAGCAACTCATTAATTTCATCTCTAATCATCATAACCTCCGAAGTTTGTAGGATTTAAGATTTAAGATTTAAGAATAAACTAGCATTCCAGTTACTCACCGTTTGCTTCTTCTCGCAGCAAATAGGCCAATCGGTACATTTCCGCGATGTCATATCTATTCTGTTCTTCAAATCTCCTGATCGCTTCACCGATCTCCACAACCTCTACAGCAATTACCTGTTCCCCATCCACCGGATTCAGCGGTTGGCCCACGAGTTCAACCTCTCCGTAGCCAATAATTCTTACAAAATGAGGATGAGGAATATGCGGTCTATACGGCTCAGGTGCACTCGACATGCAATGAAATTGTCCAAACACCCGATACGTGACCAACTTGGCTCCGAGCTCCTCCATCACTTCACGTTGCAGACCATCCATATACTTCTCTCCTACCTCCAACGTTCCTCCGGGCAGCTCCCATTTTCCGTTATCGATCTGAAAAACAACCACTCGTTCCCCCACAAACGGGATAATGCTCACATTGCTTACCAGCGTTTCATCCACGATGTCATTCAATCTAAACTCCGCTTTAACAATTCCCCAATGAATCGATGTGCTGAGCGCCGGGAACTGTTCCCGATCCAAAGTCTTCATTTTTCTATCCGATCCTCTCTATGTAAAATAAATCTTCCATTATAAGTTCTATCTCTCATTATAGATCAAAAAAGAAAAAAGAAGGCCACTTTTCCCATCGGGAATTCATGGACCTTCTAATGTTATTTCAGTTGATCTAAAGAAAGTTTACACTTTCCACTCTGACCACTAATGGTGTACCAGTTTCCCGTTTTCCAAAAAGAGAACCCGATCACATAGCGGCAAAATCCGCTCATCATGCGTAACCATGACTGCACTCTTGCCCTGCTCCTTCACGAGCCGTGCAATCATGCTCACAATATCCAGTCCACGTTCCGCATCCAGACTGGCTGTCGGTTCATCCGCCAGCAGGACGGCCGGATCATTCATCAAGGCTCTGGCAATGGCAACCCGCTGGCGTTCTCCGCCAGAAAGCTTCTCGGAATATGCCTTACGTCGATGCGATAAGCCTACCGTATCCAGCAGCTCATCGACCCGCTTCTCAGCCTTGTTTTTGTCCGTTCCAGCGAGCTTGGCGACCACCATCAGTTGTTCTTCCACTTTCAGATACGGAATGAGGTTGGCGCTTTGAAAAATAAACCCGAGCTGCTGGAGCCGTACATCGGATATGTCCTGTTTGTTTTTGCCCATAATCGATGCGCCATCCAGCATAACCTGTCCCTCCGTCGGTTCAAGCAGTGCACCTGCGATGGACAGAAATGTACTTTTGCCTGAGCCGGAAGGCCCCATGACCGCGACGAGTTCTCCTTCGGCCACCTTAAGATCCAACTTATTCAATATCGTCCGTTTGACTCCACCATCTTCAAAAGTCTGTGTAATTCCCTGCAATACCAGTCGGTTTCTCATGCTGCTGTCCTCCCAATCGCATCAAGCGCATCAATTTTGGTAACCTTCCACACCGAGAATAGCGAACCCGCCATAGACATCACCACGAATAACACACAGGTTAGTGCCAGGGTGGACAAGCTTAATTGAAACGGCATTGAAGCTGGCAAGATCGATTCAAATAGCTGAACCAACAGCACACTGATCACCAGACTGCCGATGGACAGAAGCAATACTTGCAATGAAACACTGCCCGCCAGATATGAATTTCGCGTTCCAATGGCTTTCAAAATACCAAATTGACTCGTTTTCTGAATCGTGATGACGTAGAAGAATACCGCAAGCACAAACGCCGAGATGACAAATAAAAAGGCAATCATCATGAGCAGTGAGCCCTGCTCTTCCTTGTACCCAGGAATAGCGGATACCGCATCGGACTTCGTAATCACTTCCGTATTCGGCAAAGCGGAACTGAGGCTGTCTACCTTCTCACCTGCATCTTTAACGGCAATCGCATTGTATACCGGAGCATTAGAGTTTGCTGTTCCTTGCGAAGTACGAGAACCTTCTTGAATAGCGAGCCATTCCTGCTCGTTTAAGAACACAACCGGTGAGTGACTGAAGGACTCATTTTCCACAAATCCACCTACGGTCCACTTCGTTCCCGAGGCTTGATCGACCAGTTCCGTTCCAATCGTCACGCCAGATTCAGACAGTTTTTGATCCACTACAACCTGCCCGTCTTTCAGATCCGTGATTGGAGAGCCTTCCGTTACGGTTGGACCCAGCCAGCCTTCCGGGTTCACCATGAATAGCGTTACATCAATCTTCTTTGTGTCGCCAGCTGGACTGACTGTTGTCATTTTCACACCCAGCGGTTCAGCATTCTCTTGCCCCACAACAGTGCGTGTCTGCTCCAGCTGGTCCTGATTCACCTGGGAGCGGGTAAACCGATGATTCGAATCCTGCTCCAGAACAAAATGGGTTGCTGCCATATTTTTGATGGATGCCGCGTTATCATACGCGAGCCCCTGTGCCAGACCTGTGACAAACAAAACCAGAAATGATACAAGCACCATAATTGTAGCAATTAATGCATATCGCCCTTTGGCAAACCTCATCTCTCTAATAGCCAAGTACATATTCTCTGACCTCCTCTTGATAACCCAAGTATAGGAGGCGAAAATGAACGGCAAATGAATAACAGATTACATCTGCGGGAGCGTCACGGTAAAGACCGTTCCTTCAGACGAACTAGAGACCTCGATCGTACCGTCATGGATGCGGATAATTTTCTGCACAATGGCAAGCCCAAGCCCGGTTCGGCCGGAAGAACGTTCTCTCGCACGGTCTACTCGGTAGAAACGATCAAACAGGAAAGGCAAATGCTCTGCCGCAATCCCATCTCCTGTATCCCGAATATAGATTACGCACTGGGCATTGGTCTCTTCTGCACGAATCTCGATGCTTCTCCCCTGTGGAAGATGATTCACGGCATTACCCAGCAGATTCATCCATACTTGCATGAGCAGCACTTCATTGCCATATAACTGGATGGATTCGGGTACCGAGATCCTTAGCAACAGTTCTTTTTCTTCCAACTGCCATTGCAGCACCTGAACCGATTGGCGGAATTGATCTCGTAGAGAGAATCTCACTTTGGTCAAATCCTCATTTCCTTGTTCCAGAGAGGACAACAGCAGCAATTGTTTACTGAGCAATGAGAGATGGCGGCTCTCCTCTTCAATAATGGAAGCATAGTGCTCCCGTTCTTGTTCAGGCAGATCTCGATCCGCTACCAGTTGGGCAAAACCCTGAATCGAGGTCAGCGGTGATTGAATCTCATGGGATACGTTCGATACAAACTGCTGCCGGGCCTGATCCACACGCTCCAACTCACGACTCATGGTCATGAAATGCTGGGCCAACTGTCCAATCTCATCACGCCTAGTCGTGGACAATTTCAGATTATAGTTTCCTTGGGCAATGCGCTTGGTCGCCTCGGACAGACGTTCAATCGGATTCACCAGATAGCGGGTACTGATTAAAAAGAGCAGAATACTAATGCCCACCGTAAACGCTCCAATCAACGCAAAAAAGATACGCAGCTCACCGAACTGCAAAATAACATCAGGGCGCATAAACAACGCATAACTTGCATTGCCCATCTGTAGATGAACACCAACGGTATTACTCAATTGATTATCGAAGAAACCCGTAATGAAGGGTTTGCTGGGAAACTCGGCAACGCCGTGGTATATCTCACCACCTAATACCCGATCTACAGCCTGCTTGTCCAGATCTTTCTGGCGGAATTCGCGGCCATAGAATTGGTCATTCCCTTTTCCATCTGTCACATAAATTTCGTAACCGAGCGCTGCGGCATTGTCCAGGTAATGCTCTACCGTAGCGGGTTCCTGCTCCACAAACTGCTTCATTTGCGTCGCGATGCCAACTAACTTCTCGTCATTGAAAGACTTCAGCTTCGCATGATAATAAATATTGGATAAAAGAAAACCCAGCATGGCGCTGACCAGAATCACCGCGATTGTAATCATAAACACCCGAAAGTACAGTGATCTCAATGCGCTTTCACCTCAATCTTATAACCAATCCCCCGTACCGTCTGAATGACAAAATCATCCCCATAATCGGCAAAACGATCACGCAGCCGCTTGATATGTACATCCACGGTGCGGTCATCGCCTTCATAATCCGCTCCCCAGACCAACCGAATTAGTTCATCACGCGAGAATAATCGCCCCGGAAACTGAGCAAGTTGAGAGAGTAGCTCGAACTCCTTCATTGGCAAAAAGAGAATCGATTGCCCATCGGAGACCTCGACATTATTCCGGTCAATCACGATGCGATTCATACGAATGATATCACTGGACGTACGATGGTACCGACGAAATAATGCTTTAACCCGGTAGACCAGTTCCTCGGGTTCAAATGGCTTCGTCACATATTCATCTGTGCCTCTCAAGTACCCATCCCGCTTGTCGGATAGTTGATCCCGTGCTGTCAGCAGCATAATCGGTATGTCATAATGTTGCCGAATGAAATCACATAACTCCAGTCCGTCCATACCTGGCATCATCACATCCAGAATCGCCAGATCGATTGGTGTTGCTTGCATAACCTTGACTGCTTCCACTCCATCCTGTGCTTCATGTACCCGATACCCTTCCTTGGTCATGACATGCCGGAGGAGTGCTCTAATATTGGCGTCGTCGTCCGCCAGAAGCAGATTCTTCATATTGTTGTCCGCCCCTTTTCTGTAAGTTGAAATAATATAGGTTCCGCGACATTGATCCTGCACAGATGGTAGCACAAAAGCAACGTAAATCGCCAGCGAACAAGTAAGAGAGCCCTGCGGGCATGTTTATATTTTCTCAAATCTGGTTGACACTATTATTAGGCGCACCTATAATAAAACCATAACATATGAATAACTGCTCATATGTTCATGTATTATCACTTTATCATTTCCGAAGATCACTTGTAGTCACAAAAGAAATCAATTACATAACGGAGCACGGCTCCAAAGGAGAGGATCTCATATGTCCGGACATCATCACAACCACGACCATGGACACAATCATGGTAGTACCAATAACAAGAAAGTACTGTTATTTTCCTTCATTATTATTACCGTTTATATGATTGTTGAAGCCGTTGGCGGATTCATGACGAACAGCTTAGCCCTCATCTCCGATGCAGGTCATATGTTATCTGATTCCATAGCTTTGGGGATCGCCTTGCTGGCGTTCACCTTTGGCGAAAAAGCGGTGAATACAGGTAAAACGTACGGGTACAGACGCTTTGAGATTTTGGCAGCCACGTTAAATGGGGTCACCTTAATCGCCATCTCACTTTACATCTTTTACGAAGCAATTGGTCGCTTCATCAACCCACCAGAAGTCGCAACAGTCGGCATGCTGATCATCAGTATCATTGGACTGCTCATTAATATCCTGGTGGCATGGATCATGATGCGCGGTAGCGATACGGAGAATAACCTGAATATGCGCGGTGCTTATCTCCATGTCATTAGTGACATGTTGGGATCGGTTGGGGCTATTGCGGCGGCACTGCTCATGATGTTCTTCGGCTGGGGTTGGGCAGATCCACTCGCGAGTGTCATTGTTGCTGTACTGGTTCTGCGCAGTGGATTCTTTGTCACCAAATCATCCCTGCATATCTTGATGGAGGGAACGCCAGCGAATGTGGATGTAAATGACCTTGTTCAGACCATCAAACAAGTCGATGGCGTCAAAGGCGTGCACGACGTGCATGTCTGGT
Organism: Paenibacillus sp. O199; assembly: GCF_001636635.1. Taxonomy (NCBI): domain Bacteria; kingdom Bacillati; phylum Bacillota; class Bacilli; order Caryophanales; family Paenibacillaceae; genus Paenibacillus; species Paenibacillus sp. O199. The sequence goes on along the minus strand of NZ_LGRP01000004.1, from coordinate 67,100 downwards.
CCATCACCAGCAACCTGAATGCACTGACCGCACATATCGTGGTGGACGGAACGATGGATGTCTACGCATCAGAGGTGCTTGTTCAGAAGATTGAGCATCTGTTGGAGCATAAAGAAATCAAACATGTGACACTGCAAGTCGAGTCTGAGAAGCATCTTCACGACACCTCGGTATTATGCACCGTCAAAGGCGACGCACCGGATGCTCATGCGCATCATCATCATTGAGATTAATAGTTGTAAATAGAAACAGGACTTAATTCCCGTTAGAGGAATAGTCCTGTTTTCATTTTGCACGTAACTTTAATTCCATTCAGGCGTTCTGTAATACAAATGGCATTATCAAATTAATTTGTTGTACACCGTAATTTACTTAATATAACGAGGAGGTTATATCTACCATGGGGAAATTCCAAAAGTTCATGTCAGTGATTCTTGTACTGATAACGCTGCTCCTATTTCTTAACTACCTGGAGCTAAGAGAAAACAATAGACTACAAAACATCATCATAGATGGTATATATAATTAGCTTATCCATTTAAGTGGATAGCCTGGATATGTTCTCGATCAAAATCAATAATCATAATGTGACCTTGTAACACATTGTCTCCGCAGGCTATCGTTGCTCCGTAGTCCTCTTTACTATTAAATGTGATATCTACTTGATAAACTTCAATTTCATTAAACCAATCCTTATGTACTTGTTCGTGAAGTTCGTTCTCATAGTAATTTCGAAATACGGCCTCACACTCCGTAAACCAATGAAGATATGAATCTATTACATCAGCAATTGCATCTAGCTGAATAGTCGTCGATATATAGATTCGGACATCCTTTAAATCTTCATCCTTTATGGATTGCTTAAATATTTGGACTGTATTTTTCAAAACATAACATTTGTACCTCTCATCACTCTCTTCCACGAGCTCAATAAAATCACTTCGCACCTTAACCCTCCTTCCATAAAACGACCTGTATGATGCAAGGTATTGCTTCTTGAATAGGCACCTATACTATACTTTCTCGTCAATAATATATTTATTATCGCCTTGTTTATTGTTATTTTGTTTTTTAATTTCAGTTCTCAAATAGTGTACTTCTTTTATTAGATCCTCAAGTCTTTTCGATGTTTTTGATGAATCTATCGCATAACGTATAACTGCAGCAACGATAAGAAACACAATAAAACATAGGATCAACGCTATAAAAGCTCCAAAGAGTTCCATCCTGATTTACAACTCCTTACTTATATTAAACTGTAATTGATTAACTGTTATGTTTACATGCATATAACGTATTGTCAAACCAAGTGCGAGGGAATTACTCTGGAGGATTTGTGAATACCACTATATAGAAAGAGGTAATCATCATGACAAATATAGCATTTTTCCCGATTCTTCTGCTCTTCCTTCTTCTCACAGCCTGCGCTTCAGATGCTCCTACTGAAAATCATGACACTGAAGTTGTCCTAAGAAATGAAGCTCTGCCCATAATTACGAATGTTGAGACTAACTTTCCCCAAAAAGAAGGTTGGATTATAGTTCCTATAGATAGCACAGAGTTAAATGTCACAGTTGAGGCGACCAACGCGGAAACACTTCTGTTCTGGGCCGTTCCAACAGGAACTGAGACTTGGGGAGAACGAGAACTTATTGGGTATGATACTAACGAGGACGATGGGTGGAAGATAACGTGGGATATTGCGGGTAAGTCTGTGCATCACCATGTGATTGTTCAGGCATTGGGGAGTGATGGTAAGACCATTACCGATGAAACGTTAAATATTACGAACGAGTAAGGTCGATTTAGATCATTTAATTTACGAAGATATTATTAATAATGGAGGCCTCCCCCGATAACTATTATCTTAGGCGGGCCTCCATTATTTTTGTATGTAGTTGTTTTCTCAACTATTTGATCTTGGAAAGCAACTTCTCTTTCTTTTGATCAAATTCATATTCGGAAATGATATTTTTTTCTTTTAACTCACCTAGCTGCAAAAGTTGTTCATGGACATTTACAGGTTGTTTTTTCCTCCGAGAAGATACAACCAAAGCAATAATTGAGAAGGGTATGGCATACAGCATGCTTAAAAGTCCCAAGATTGCTGCGCTATCGGAATCTTCTGGCACTAGCCCGAATATCATTAAAAACGTTAATGTGAATAACACGATACCGATAATTGACAATACTTTCAATTATAATTCCCCCTATATATTAACTTCATCCCAATTCATAATGACATATGCAAGTTGAAATAAAAACATAACTAGATAACTTATATTTACAACGAAACTGAATTTATGATTTTTGGCTAATTTCATATACTCTTCTTTACCTATCCCCCCAGTGTCCAATCTGGATTTAAGTTTCTTGTTCGATATCAATAATAAATACAACTCAATAATCCCAAACAATCCCCATACTAAAGTGAAAAACAATGAGACGGCATTGGCAACCGACAAAAGCATAAGGGAACCTTCATCCAATCCCCTTCCATAATGAAAAATAAGATTTATGGCCAAAGTCATAATAATTAATCCTAAACCAATGAAACTTAAATACGGTGTAAACCTGGAGCTTCTCATGAGCCTTCCTCCTTCCAGGTAATTCATAGCTAAATATTTTTGTTACTTAAACCCTATACTCTCTTTCAAACGACTAAACATCGTTTTACTTCTTTCTGGAATTCCCCACTGAAGTTCCAACAAAATGGGAGGATAGTAGATGGGGTTGATCCATGAGTAGCTCCCATCCAATTGAAGGTTCCCTAACCAAATTTGCTTATCCTTATCTGCCTTGATCGCCCACTCACCGGAGTACACCATATGGCCTTTATTTTTACGAGCGAACTTCTTGGCTTTATCAAAATCAAACACTTCTAGCAAGGAGCTATCAATTTCCTGACCCATCCGCTCATGCTTTTCTTCTTTGGCTTTCCAGGAAAATTCCGAATCCCAGATCTCCACCAATTGATAACCCACGATGGAATGACTTAATATCTCTTGCAAAAAATCTGAAACATATATGTAAGATAACTCTCTATCCTCGCTTGGTAGTTTAATTCTGAATATGTGTTGTCCTTGTAAAGCTTTATGATCTAAAACGAGTGAATACTCATCGAATTGAGGAACGTCGTCATAATAAGTCCTTACTTTAGAGTTTACCGTGTCTATACAATCGATAACACTCATCACGTGTAAAATATAGTATTCCTCTTCAGTAGCCGTTGAAAGTGGCAAGAACTCGATATGTTCAATGTGATTCTGTTCCAATAGTTCTTTCACTTTCCTACTAATGACAAGCGCTCCTGTGTATCTGTTTAAAATATCGGCTGGTTTGCCCACATCATTAAATTCTACGTTAGGTGCAGACCATTCCTGAATAATCGGCTTATCACTGCCTAATGCCTCATAAACCTGATCTGATTCCTCCGAATCGCTAAACTCAATCGTATTATTCGGTGGATAGTAATCTAACAACCATGCTTTCATTCATTTCACTCCTGCTTATAAGATGCGTACTATTGCTAAACAAACCAAAAACGATAAAACTCTTCCGAAAACCAAAACCATATGATTCCTAATATCACCATGATGCAGCCTAATGCTTTTAATATCACTTCTATCAATTTTGGAATATCTCTGTTGGGCGGGTTGTCCTCAAATTCCCTATTTGGTTTGATTCCCCTATATCTCATCAGAACAAAGCATCTATATAAAATATCAGGAAAGAAATAAAACACAATCCCCAAGACAAACACCGGAATGGATAAATAACCAAATGTGCTGGTTGTCCATTCAATATCAATACCATTTGGTTTCTTCCCATATAGATTCATAGAATTATTTAATGAAAATGTGCCCTTTCTACTTGGTTAGAACTAAAAATATAGTCCGGATACTTGTTTGCAATAGGTGGAAGCTCATGCTCGGGGAAAAATTGCAGATCTTTCATCTCTTTATTATCGGATGCCAGTTGTCCAGACTTGATACTGCATTCAAATACGATCGTTAAATATTCAACCTGGTGACCATTACTGTATGTAAACCGCTGCTCTTCACCACCATAGATCCCTATCACTTTCTCCGGTTCTATGATAAGTCCTGTCTCTTCCCATGCTTCTCTTATCATCGCTTGAGCAGGTGTCTCACCGAGCTCGATTGCCCCAGCAATTAAGCCCCAGTTGGTTTCATTATGTTTACGACCGAACAAGATCTCTCCTTGTTCATTTCGGATAACCCCAGCCACACCTGGCATTCCAAGAGAATTTTAAGTTGTTAAGCTACACTATATCTTTCGGGCCCAATTTATAAGTTTTTTTCTAAACTTTCTCATTAATGATATGTTTTTTGTTCTCTTACTTATGGTTACTCCTTTTTCTTATTTCAGTTTTCTAAAGAAACCTCCTAAAATTTTTCAATTTTACTGTAACATTATTTGACTTGACCCGTTGTCTAAAGAGAAGGAGGAGGAAACTTGAAATGAGGAGTGATCTATATGCCGAACTATTCAAGCAGTACCAATCCTCCCTGCATCTCTATCTATACCGTATGTGTGGATCTCAGGAGACAGCTGAGGAGTTAGTTCAAGAAACCTTTTACAGAGCCATGGTATCCATGAAAGCCGAGCATGCAAATTACGCCAGAGCCTGGCTATACAAAGTAGCTCGGCATTTATTTATTGATTGGTATCGTAAATATCGTGGAGAAATTCAAATGAATCGAGAGATGGAGCAACAAGCGACAGAAAATACATATCGTTCCCCTGAGGAAGTGCTCACAGCTCGTGAACGTACCCTTCGTATTCAACAAGTGATGAAGAAACTTCCCGAACAGTATAGGACCATTTTGGTGCTACGAGAAATGAACGAGTTATCTTATAAAGAACTTTGCGAGATTCTGGATATGAACATGAACAAGGTTAAGGTCACTCTTTTTCGCGCCAGAGAACGATTCAAAGCAGAGATGCTTCAAATGAAAGGAGACGTTTGAGAATGTCTAAAACACCACATGATGAGGAACGTGTATTTCAGGAAGAGGATTTTGAGTATCAGCGTCCTGAATGGGGTCATAAGCAGTTTAAACGAATGGTTTGGAAAACGAGATGGAAGTTTTTCCTAAATGCAGGAGGAGCTCTTTTTCTAGTATTTATGGTATATCACATCTATGTATCGTCACTCCATATCTATTTTGATCAATCAGCGGTACGTAACAATTTCATGCGGTCCATTATATCTGTTGTTGAAATGCATGGTGACGGACTTCGTGTAGAAAAAAAAATAAATGTTCAACCTTTTGAAGTAACCCCGTTTTTAACTCAAAAAGCTAATTTGAAAATATATCGACACGTAGGTTCATGGGAGGTAATCACAGGTGAAATTCAAGCTGAACTCAGTATAACCGGTAAATTCACCTATACGATTACTAATACAGGAGCGTATATGAATGGCAATAACCCAGGCCCTTTCTATCTCCCTTATTCACTAGTGGGTGGCAAATCTGATCATAATGATTCTGAGGAAAATAGTAGCCTTAAGCGGCTAGGTAAAATTGATGATGGACATGTCGCAGAGATGTCATTATCCTTGAAAAATCTAGCGTCTCCCGACCAACTGATGCAGCTTCTCTCAGATTACGATGTTGCGGTGACCGCCATGCCGATCTATTCAGGCGAATTCACCGAGCCTGGTGTTTCCTATTCACGCGCAGGAATATTCGACTATAATATTCCTCATCTTAGCCTTAAGCCTCTTTATGAATTCAATGACAATGGTGCAAGATGGTTTAATTACTTTGTATCTGACGATGCAGGACAGATGAAAGAACAGGTTCAAGCCATGATGTCTGATCTAGAATGGATGTCAAACCATATTGAGTACAGTGGTGCTGAACTGGATAAACAACGTCTTGCCTATTTAAAAAAGAATGGCGTTCAAGTATATGGCGCGGTTGTTACTGGTCCCGTACGAGAGTTAGAGAAACTTACAAAGGTCCCGGAATTCCAACATTTCCATTTGAATCGAGTAGAGATATGGAATTGGGATTAATTAAAATAACTTATCCAGTATCGACATTACGTTTCATATAAAAAAGAGATGATACCTGTTTAATCAGTGGTATTATCTCTTTTTTCTGATTTCTTTTAACATAAAATTACCTTGTGTAACGTTATTGTTGCGAGAAGCTTTAGTTTCTCTACCGCCGCCTCTGTCTCACTCTTCCTCTACAATAATGTCAGCACAGCGAACGATCAGTTCAGGCATATTTTCTCCATAAAATAAAACATGAAGTTCATATCCGTTATCAATCCGGTACAATTCCTGATACAGCCAGTAACTGCCTACAATCTCTCCTTCTTGCTTGATAATTTCGGGTGCAATCAGCGTAAGTTTATTCATATTAGTGAAGCCTCCACTGGTATCAAAACGAATGACAACTTCCTCTCCCGTTAGCAGTTCCGTCACTGTACAATCATGAAATTGAACCCGGCTACGAATTTCATCCGAAATATCCTGCGCTAAAATGGCCTCCCTGTATTCTTTCGATACGCGGTCCATCTCTCTCGTATTTTCCGCACTCTGTTTCTTTAACTGAAGCAATATTTCTCTTGTGCAATACCCAAGCGTAAACAAACGGATATCCGCAATTTGCTCAACGATGTTTTGGGGTAAACGCTCTTTCTGGCTTTGGACACTCCATTCCATCATTTCTTTATACTCTTCTTTGCATTTTCCCTCGTCAAAAGGTGGGCGGACATCATACTCCGCTATAAGCTTCTCAATATGCGCTCTTTGTTCTGGCGGCATATGATAAATCATCTTATCCTCTTCAGCTACCGCTTCCTCACTAAAAAACTGGTCAGCACGTACAAGAACCGTACCATCATGCTTCAGCATAGAACGAGGATCGATGTTATATATCTCACGTTCCACATTTACATGCGCTTTTTCTTTTCTTTTGTACAGCCTCAGAAAAAGTGCTTCGTCCAATTCGTAAGCCCCTCTATGTACCCTCATCCCAAAATGAAGTCCAGTACGCTGACACGTCTCATACCATTCTTTTGTTCGATATTTCATGAGTGATCTCTCCTATCTCGACGAATCCTTCTAGATGCTCTAACCAACGTAGAAGACTACATTAATGTTTGAAAGAACTTCTGTTTCACTTGTTTTTTATTATGTTCTGCCCAATCATTTAAGTGCTTTAAACCCTCTATCTCTTGGCTACTATCAAAGTAAAAACATAAATCCATAGGAACTAATCGCCGACCATGAAGTTTGAAACCAATCCGCTTGTAATTCATATAGATGCAGTCAACTTGAGTTGCTTCATATTTCTGGTTTTTCGTAGATATCACATAATCGCTTCCCAGAGTAATGCTTGGTTTGGTGAAAAATAAACGTTTGATAAGGATGATGATATAGATGAAAGTATAGATCATCAAAAATATTATTATGAACCTGGAAATACCGCCTTGACTAACGGAATAATTCCTGAAAAAAAAACATTCAAGAATCAGCATAACGATTAAATTCCACTTGGACCGTGGATATGTAGTCATATATTTGATAAGCTATCCCTCCTATTTCTACTTGTGAATATGATGGAATTTATATGATGAAGCTAAGCCTCTCGTTAATCATATTGCTCCACATCTCCATTAATCACCAACATTTGCGCTTAAGCGATGGTCCTTTACTTAACTCGACCAGGTTCGCCTCTTCAACACTCTGGAGAGTCAAACTCCTCCAACACCTTGAACTTATCCCCGTGAACCTTCTCAAGGTGCTCCTCCCCCCAATAGCACAAAAAGTCCAAAGCAGGTTTGAGTCCCCAACCGTAACTCGTTAACTCATATTCCACTTTTGGAGGAACCTCCGAATACACCTTTCGCTGCACGATCTCGTCCTTTTCCAAACCTCTGAGCTGCGTTGTCAGCACTTTCTGCGTGATGTCCGGTATCAACCGACGCAGCTCCGATGTACGTTTTCGCCCTGTCATCAAATGATAAATAATCAACGGCTTCCACTTTCCGCCCATCACTTCCAAGGCCGCCTCCACACCGACTTTATATTTCTTTGGAGTGCTCGTTTTTCCATGTTCCGTCAACTTTTAACCCTCCTTCATCAAGCTGTTGCCGAGGTAAAATCATAACCTTCATATTTCTCTTCGTTTCGTTATTTGAACTCCATTTCGAGGCAGTGATTCAGGGTACTTTGATGTTCCTATGGCACCTCATTCTTCCTATAGTACATCAAAGTGCGTACTTCCAGATGTTTTCATACCTGTTTATAATAGCATCAGCCAGCGATTCATGGCTACAAGACAGCAATGCAGAAAGGTAGTGAAAGATAAGATGAATGTATTAGTCGTTGTGTCGCATTCGAGAAAAGATTCCCTGACCTTCCAGGTTACCGAGCATTTCGTGCAGGGCCTTGCCGAGGCTGGTCACGATTTTGAGATATTGGATTTGCATGGCATTGGCTTCAACCCTGTTCTCCAAGGCATAGATGAACCTGACTTTACCAAGGAACATCAGGTTTTCTCCCCTGAGATAGAAGCGGAGATCGAGCGATTGAAGAAGCACGATGCTGTCGCTTTTGTGTTTCCTCTCTGGTGGTGGCATCTGCCAGCCATGCTGAAAGGGTATGTGGATCGTGTAATGAACAACGGGTTTGCCTACGGCTCGAACAAGCTTCATCATCAGCAGATGTTATGGATTGCTCTAGCAGGCGTGACGGAAGAACAGATGCAGAAGCGAAACTATGATGAATCGATCACCAATTTGCTTAATGTGGGTATTGCCAATTACTGCGGCGTGCCTCAGTCGAGCGTTGAATTTTTATATGAAACGCTGGATGCGCAGCCTGAGCATTATGAGGCACTTCTGAAACTGGCGTATCAGTTAGGATTGAATTATGCCAACGATAATCCGACTCTATGACGGTATTACGACCCCTATATAGGGTCTGAAGTTTTGTTGTAAGTTCGGTGGCTTGAAGCCTTTTTTGTGCAAATAAATCACGTTAACCATCACGCTAATCTCTCGAGTTTAAGAACAACTACTTTTTAACACGGCAAAAAGGTCGCTCCGAAGAGCGACCCTACCTTTGTGTCATTCATTATTTTACTGTCGAGAGAAGAAACTTCTCCAGCATGGTGATATCGGTGATATTATGGTTACTCAGATAGGTTGTATATGTGTAATCCATCAACTCCAGAGTTATGTTTACGTTCTTAATATCGTTCTGTAAACCTACTCATCCACCAATCCCTCTTCATTAAATATTCAACTTTGATTGGCATAATAATGTATTCTTCCGTTACTTCAATCAGCTCATTGGGACCGTTATAGATTAAATCCACATTTAAGTGAAACGGTTTAATTTTTCTACCCACTTCATCTTCAAATTCTTGAACATAACGTATAAGGTCAGGTATCCCTTCCCAGTAATTCATTGCAGCTTGCCCGCCCGCAGGCATGTACCACCACTGCCTAAAGGATGGCCATAAATGAACCAATACCTCCCTTAATTCATGTTGTTCAACTAACTCAAAGTCGGGCAGTCCTAGCACAAATGATACATGATTATTATTTTTATGCGCCTTTTGGTTAATGCTGCGATCCCAGAACCATTTCCATTGTATTTCAAGTTTTTGATGAAGTTCATCTGATTCTACCATTTGCCGGGATGGCCATAGAATATTCTCATTGATGTCCTCTTTAAGAAGGCCATACGTACTCGCTACATAGATCAAAAAGTTCAATTCAAAATCACTGGATATACAAACAGACCATGAGTTATGGTTTTGAATCATTGACATTTCTCCTTTCACCCAAAATGCATAAATTTAACGTTGATCATGCGATTTGAGAGATATTTCTTTTCCTATCTTACTGCACTCGTAAAACTCGCTTTAAAAATAAGATCATATACATATGTGTATGAATTATAATATTCAAGTGCCTGTTTTCTTTCTTCGTAAAACGACTTCAACCTCTCTTTGTCTCCAGTATCGACATAAGCGATTAACTCACGGCTTGCTTTTTTGTATGCTTCTACACTTTCTCTCGCAGGTGCAAAATCAAACGAATTAAAGTCTAGCACGGGAGTAAAGTCCTCCGGTCGGATTCCCGCATTTGATTCAGCTTCCGCTATGAACTCGTGTAATTTCGAGAAATCTACCGGCTCTTCCAGCAGCACATTGCCCAAAATGTGAACCACTTCCTGATCTATCTTGTTGAATCGAGTTGTAAAGACATGATTAAATACATGCATCTCCATCAAATTTCTGGTGTACAGAAAATAGCTATTGACCAGATGAAGCGTTGAGTTTTTATACTCTACTGAGAATCTCGCACCTTGAAGGATATTAGCCGGGATATATACTCGGCCGTCTATCATTTTCGCTTCGGCACCTGCCTGTGTTTTGAGTTCCTTTTCATTAAAAATCACGCTGATTTTCTTAGGTGCACTTGAAACGGTATGAGCCATGGAGCAGCTTAATAACGCTACAGCAAGTGTAAACATCATCATCTTTTTCACTATGTACAACTCCTCATTATGAATAGTCAGGATATACTTGCATTTTATTTTTTCATCGTACCATTTTATTCAAATAAAGGTAATGCACTACATATCCGCCACGTCTTTTTCCATACACAAAAAAGAAGCCACCTCCCTGGCCTTCCCCAGTTCAGTGACTCCTTTTTCACAACCCTATTCTAACCCTTACATTTAACTACTCCTTCACAGCCCCAACCACGATTCCCGTTACAAAATACCTTTGCAAGAAAGGATACACGAGCAGGATCGGCAGCGCACTGATAAAGATCTGTGAGGCCCGAATGGTCCGTTGGGACAGGTTCGCTACAGCTTCCGGATCGAGCTTCGACATGTCGGCTTGCACGATAATAGTCTGCATGAATGTCGCCAGTGGCAGCTTTTCTGCATCACGGATGTAGATGATCCCGTCAAAGTACGAGTTCCAATGTCCAACCATCATGAAGAGGGAAACCGTTGCAATGACAGGTACAGAGACGGGCAGATAGATTTTGATAAATGTCTGCAAGTGCCCTGCCCCATCAATAAATGCAGCTTCCTCCAGATCCTTCGGTACAGTTCGGAAGAAATTCAGCAGCAGAATAATGTTGAACACCGCAACCAATCCCGGCAGGATCAAGGCCAGCAATGTATTCATCAGTCCCAGCTTCAGAATCAGGATGTACCCCGGAATGAGACCACCGCTAAACAGCATCGTGATGACAAAATACCACAGATAGATGTTGCGTGCACGGAACACCCGCGTCTCTTTGGAGAGCGCGTAGGCTGCAATCGTATTGACGATTAACGCGAGCCCTGTTCCCAGTACCGTCCGCTCCACAGACACCCACAGGGAGGAGAGGAAATTGCTATTGGCAAACGTCTTAGCATACGCCTCCAGTGTAAAACCAATCGGCCAGAACGTCACCAGTCCAGCATTGGCAGGAGCAGATGCGCTCAGTGATACCATGAGTAAGTGATACAAAGGCAGCAAGCAGAGCAGCGAAAGGATGGTCAGTAACACATTGTTGATTATGCTGAATATGCGGTAAGGCATCGTTTTATGATACATGAGTTCGTCATCCTTTCTAGAAAATTCGGTATCCGGCGAATCGGTAAGCCAGTCGGTAGGAGATCACAATCAGGATCAAACTAATGACCGATTTGAATAGATTCACGGCGGTAGCGAAACTTAACTGCCCACTTCGCAGACCTTCTCTATACACAAACGTATCGATAATATCTCCTTGCTGGTAAATCAACGGACTATATAAGTTAAAGATCTGGTCAAAGTTGGCGTTAAGCACATTACCCAGTGCCAGGGTTGCGATTACGATCCCAATCGGAATAAGTGCCGGGATGGTAATATACATCGTTTGCTTCCAGCGTCCTGCCCCATCCACTTCAGCTGCTTCATACAGTGCAGGGTTAATGCCAGACAGTGCCGCGAGGAAGATGATCGTGTTGAAGCCAAACTCTTTCCAGACATCACTCGCAATAATCGTGAATCGGAACCAGCTGCCATCCCCCAGGAAGAAGATTGGCTTAATGCCGAATACGGAGACCAGGAACTGATTGACAATACCCGTCTGCGCCAGAATATCGATCAGAATGCCTGACAGCGTAACCCAAGACAAAAAGTGCGGCAAATATACGAGCGTTTGAATTGTTCTTTTCAGCGCCATCTTCCGTACCTCGTTGAGCAATAAGGCGAAGACAAACGGAATAATTAGGTTCATAATGATCTTGGAACAGGCAAAAAACAGCGTATTCCACGTAATTTGCAGGAAATAATCATTTTCCCACATGTATCTGAAGTGCTTCAGTCCGACCCATTCGGAATCGAAAAAACCCAGTGCAGGTTTATAGTCTTGAAATGCCATCAAAATCCCGGACATCGGAATGTATGAAAATATAAAGACCATAATGGCCGCCGGCAACACCATCAAGTGCAGAATCCATGGTTGTTTGTAGCGTTTTTTTGTTTTTCTGTTCGGCTTGCTCCCAATGTCCGCCTGAGGTACCCGGTTAGCTTCCATATTAGCCTCCATAGCGCGCTCCTGTTCCCAAAAAAAGTTTTTGTGTGTAATGGGGATCTCTGCTATAAATAGTATCAGGCATTTCTCAGGTCTGACTATATAACATTGTTAGGCTTGATAGTGTTTTGTTAGGAACATCATCTGAAGAGGTTGTTTACACAGAATTTGAAGGAGACTTTTTATGAATACATGGAAGCGCTTTATAACTCTGGGAAGAACGTCCAGATCCCGGTTTAGTCTGTTTGCCAAAATAAACTGTTTAATTGTGGTCCTGTTCATCCCCATTATTATCATGTATACCTACTCGAACAACGTCACTTATGATGTTGTAAGCAAAGAGCTACAGGTCTCCAATACGAAGCAGCTCACGTTTTTATCCAGTCAGATCGATTCACGAATCAATCAGATGATGGATTTTAGTCTTATTCTCTCTAGAGATCCCAATGTCAGAGCATTTAATGGCTTGAACATATGGAATGATCGATATGACAAGATGCAGACCCGATATGTTATTCAGGAAAAACTGATGCTTCAATCCGGTGTTACCGATATATGGCCTACCCGATACGCTGTGCATTCACAGCAGAATCAAGATGTCATTGCCAACTATAATAGAACAACCGGTTATGATGAGGATTATTTGAAAAGAAATATGAGCGGACAATGGACTTACGGTGATGGTGCCGAGTCCAAAGAGGATATGAAATCCTTTTACTGGTTCTTTACAGATTCCTTGGCCCAGCCGGGTATGTTGACGGGAAGCAATCTGGTGATTGAAGCCAGCTTCAGTTATGAGAACATTCAGAACATGCTGGATACGTACAAGGAAGGTGGACAAGGTGATCCTTTCTTTTATCACAAAGGAAATTCGCCCATTCTGAACCGTAGTGCAGACAAGCAGCTATCTGAGGAACTCATTCGTTATCTGGATGAACACTCGACCGAGGATACCACACAGGATGTCGTCAAGCTGAACGGGAAAAAGTATCTGGTTAGCTCGGTGAAATCCTCCTATCTGGATTGGCATTTGGTCGACGTCGTACCACTTTATCAGATTCTACAGCCGATCTCGCTCAGTCGGAACTTGTTCTATCTGTTTATGATTCTGCTGTTTGTGGTGGGCATTTCCGCTTCGATCCTGTTATATCGAAACATTCAATATCCGATCAAAAAGCTGATCCAGGGCTTACGCCGTGTGCAGCGCGGAGACTATTCCGTACGTCTGCATAGCAAGGATCAGAATGAATTCTCGTTTTTGTTCCATCGATTCAATGATATGTCCCATCAGATTCAAGACCTGATCGAGAACGTGTTCCAGGAAAAGATCAGGGCCAAAGAAGCTACACTGAAACAGTTACAGGCGCAGATCAATCCTCATTTTCTGTATAATTGTCTTGGCTATATCATCAACATGGCCCAGATGAAGGACGAGCAAGCCGTCGTCTCCATGGCGCATAACCTAAGTGCCTACTACCGTTATACGACACGTGTGGAGCGGGAGACATCTTCTCTGAAGGAAGAGATCAATCTGCTCGTCAACTATTTGGATATCCAGAAGCTGCGCAATGGCAGAATTGAATACCACATCGACATCCCTGAGGATATGCTTGCACAGTCCGTACCACGATTAATGCTGCAACCGATTGTGGAGAATTCCGTCATTCACGGTGTAGCGAAGTCGTATTCATCAGGTGAAATTCGAATTACTGGCGAGAGCTCGAACGGGTTCTGCAAAATTTACATCGATGACGATGGACCCGGCTTAAGCCCGGATCAGTTGGAGGCGTTGAATCTGAAAATGCAGCAGCCGCTGCAGGAGGAAATGGGCTGTGGCCTATGGAACACGAATCAGCGAATCATGCATCTATTCGGCAATCAATCCTACCTTCTATTCGGCCCATCCCCTCTCGGCGGATTCCGAACCGAGATGATCTGGGAGATCCCCAAAGAGGATACTGATTCCGATAAAGGAAATATCGATAATAAATGATATCGATACTAACGATAATTTGAATATTTAATTTTGAACGAACCATTTACACGTGAACGCAGAGGACAGAAAAAACCTGAAGAAGCAAAGCATTCGGAAGTGCCCGCATGAAAGCCTTTCTTGAAAGAAGGCTGAATAGGGGCATAGGCTCCGCCATTATTACAATTCCACCTTTATATAAGGCCTTGTTTAAAATAAATGGTTAGAGTACATGTGAACCAAGCGAAGGATTGAAGGGATTCTGTAGAAACGAAGTGTTCGCCTTTCAAGCATCATTTTAACCTTATAATCATCTAATTCAGAAAATGGGGCTTGAACAGCGATCGAAAGAACCCTTCAAATCCGTAGCGACTTTGTTCAATTCACGTATCCTTTGATTTTAATTATTGGCCTTATATACCAACCACCAAGGGAGACAAACATCATGCAAATGATCATCGTAGACGATGAAGCACACTGGGTAGATAACCTGTCCATGACCAAACCGTGGCATACGCTGGGGATCGAACAGGTGCACAAAGCATACTCGGCGCACGAAGCACTTCAGCTGATTGATACGCACCCTATAGATATTGTAATCTCGGATATTCAAATGCCCGAAATGACAGGTATTGAACTGATCGAACGGATCAGAGTCCGTGACAAAAAAATAAAGTGTATTCTTTTATCCGGACATTCCGAATTCGATTACGCCAAAAAAGCCATCCAGTTCGAGGCCGTCGATTACTTGCTGAAGCCGCCAACAGACGATGAATTAATGGGGGCAGTTCAGAAAGCCATCGATCAATTAAATACCGAATGGGAACTCGTCAGTTCACTGAAGCGAACCCAGTTTACCCTTCGAGAGAATCTGCCGCATTTGCGGGGGCGATTGCTCCTTGAGGCTTTACAGGGACATCGAATTGCCTCCAGCGAATGGGCACGGAAACTTGCGAATTACGATCTGCCCTTCCACGCCGGGAATTGCGCGTTAATGCTTGTACGTATGGAAGAAGAATTCGGGCAATATGACAACAACGATCAAACTTTGCTTGAATATGCGGTTATCAATATGGCGGAAGAGATTATGGGAGAGTTTATGGAAGTGTGGGGCGTGAAGGAGGAGCATGGATATCTGGTGTTTCTGCTTCAACTGAAAGATAACGGTACCGACATTGGCAAAGAAACCATACTGGAAAAGCTGTCCGTACAGCTTCAGTCCAAGGTGAAGCAATTTCTGAAGGGGTCCCTCTCCATCGTCATCACCGAGTGGTTCGCGTTTCCCGATCAGCTATATGATCGTTTTCGGCAGGCCTCTGCTTATTTTCGGCAAATTGTCGGAGACGAGCGTGAATTCGTCATGCGGGTCAGCGACGTGGAGACTCCGTCGGCACAAGGTCCGCTGGATGTCCTGTATACCCCACCCACTTTCATTCATCTGTTAGAGAGTGGTCAATGGGATGCGGCAGAAGAAAAAATACTAGCCGTCTGTGCGGAGCTGGATGAGAAATGGTCAGAATCGTGGGAGCATTGCATGGAGGCTGGTTTTTTAATTACGGCTTCGTTCACCAATCTCGCACACCGAAACAGGCTGACTTTAGCTAATTTAATGGGTGACGATGTCGGGTTGTTACAGAGTGGAGAAGCTTTTACCACCATCAGTAAGCTGCGCAAATGGTCACTCAGTGTACTTGGCAAACTCAAGGAAGGTACATCCAATGAGATCAAGGACATCCGTTCCGAGTATGTGAAGAAGATTCAGGATTTTACAGATAAAAACCTGCATCTGGATGTCTCCTTGCGTGTACTGGCCGATCATGTTAATCTGCATCCGACCCATTTGTCCAAGATCTATAAGATCGAAACGGGTGAAGGCATCAGTGATTATATCTCGCGCCTGCGCATGGATCGGGCCTGTCACAAGCTGGTTACGACCACCAAAAAAGTATATGAAATCAGCATGGAGATTGGCTATATGGACCCGGCTTATTTTATCAAAGTGTTCAAGCGTCAATTCGGCGTTACGCCGCAGGAGTACCGAGACCAGAATAAATAACATAATAGAGTCCTATCGAAACTAACAAACTCATATAGATGCCCTCCCACCCAAATTGGTACAGTTACACTTGTAAAGATCATACATCGTAGGGGGATTGAACAATGATCAAATTCAAAACATGGTGGTCACTGCTCATGGTTATCGCGCTCATCACGATCACTGCGTGCGGCAGTGGCGATACAGCCAGTGACAATGGTACCAAAGATGATACACCGGCGACCGTCGGTTCAGCTGAAGCAGAAGCTGCTTTTGCCAAAGGAAAATACGACCCACCCATCGAATTCAGTTCGGTATTGATGCCGAAAAAATACGTGCAAGGGGACACCAAAGAAAATAACGTACACGATCGCTGGATGCTGGAAACGCTGGGTATGAAGCATAAAGATACCTGGTATCCGGCCAATGACGATCAATACAGACAAAAGCTGCAACTGGCTATCGCCTCTGGCGAGAAGCTGCCTGATTTCGTATCCGTACCGACCAATGCGGTATTGACCAATCAGTTGATCGACTCCGGTCAATTCATCGCCATCGATGAATTGTTCGACAAGTACGCGAGTCAGACCCTGAAAGATCACGCAGCAGCACATCCTGAACTTTGGTATCCGTTCACCAAGGATGGCAAGAAATACAACATGCCGATCATGGAGTACACCGATAATGACGATACGCTGCTCTGGCTTAGAGAAGACTGGATGGAGAAGCTGAACCTGGAAGCTCCGAAAACCATCGCAGATCTTGAGAATATCATGGACAAATTCAAGAACGAGAACCCGGACGGTCTGTCTCCAGACAAAGTATTCCCGCTGGCGATCTCGCTGAAAAATAACACCAACACCTGGATGGGGCAGCTCGACTGGTTGTTCGGTGCATATGGCACAATCGAGGAGCAATGGAACAAAGACGCAAACGGCAATCTGGAGTACGGCTCCGTTAACCCGGGTGCGAAACAAGCCCTTGCCAAGCTAGCTGAATGGATGAACAAAGGTTATATCCATACCGACTCCGCCCTGTGGGACGAAGGTAAATCCGCTGAGAGCTGGACCGCTGGCAAAGCGGGCATTCTGCCTGGCGCAAACTGGGTACCCGACTGGCCGGCACCTGACCTGCTGAAGAACGTACCTGGCTCAAAATATAAAGCTTACCCTGTTCCGGCTGGCCCAGACGGCAAGATCGGTACGAAGTGGCAGAACTCTGGTGTCAACGCAAGTATCATGATTAACAAGGATGCGAAGCATCCAGAAGCCATCTTCCTGTACTACAACTACTTGCTCGATAACCTGGCTAACCCGGCTGCGGGCAGTGAGTATGAATACGGCTTCGCCAAAGGTTACGACTGGGATATCATTGACGGACAACCGACCAGTGACAAAGAGAAGATCAAAGACTTCTCCAACGAGTTCCCGTTCCTGACTGGCCCGGCTCGTATTCCGGATCTGTACATGAAAACACTCGTGAAGCTGGCCAACGGCGAGAAGCCTGAAACACCTTACGAGAAACAAATGGCCGAATTCCGTAAACCGGAAAACTGGTATGCAGGTAAAGTCGTTATGTCCCAGATCGACATTCGTAAACAAAACTACTTTACCGGTGCTGCAACACCAACCATGGTATCCAAATGGAACCTGCTCCGCCAGTCCGAGATGGAAACCTTCAACAAAATCATCTACGGCCAACTACCGATCGATGCCTTTGACCAATTCGTCGCCAACTGGAAATCCAACGGCGGAGATCAGATCACGCAAGAAGTGAATGACTGGTTTAAGTCGGTGAGTGGGAAGTAAGATTTGGATTTTAGAAAAGTAGAGATTATAAAAACAGCCGATAAAAACAGCCGAAGCGATAGTTACACGCTTCGGCTGTTTTTATTTAGGTAGAGATTAGGCCGCTCCTCCTGGCTTATGCGTTCGCGTTAGTGGATCAAGCCTTCGTATCAATCTCCTCTGACATCGACACACCTAGCAAGGATACTGTGAGTTGAATGCCATCCCTCAGCCCTTGCATGTACAACTGCTCATTCTCTACTCCTCTGCTGACAATATAACGATTCTCCCACTCGGCATATTCAGGTGTCTGTTCAACATCCTTACCTGCAAACAAAGTTGCAAATGCTTCGTCTGTTTCCCCACGCACACGACTCAATTCAGGATCTTGCTCAATCTGGGCAGATACCTCTTCCATCCTTGCCTGAATCGCTCGTTGCATCCACGGTGGAAAATCCATAGCTTCTCCTCCCCTACGCATTATGTAATCTCACTCATCATCGCACAACTCGATTATGTCTCGCCTTCATTTCACTCACTCGGGTCACCAGTTCATCCACCCTTCGGCTCTGTTCTTGCACTTCGGGGTTGTCCCACAACGGAATCGCTTGCTTCAAGGATGCCTCTCCAAGCTGATTAAGCTTGCGCCGTTCCTCTTCCAATAAGTCAAGCAACCGGCTCATACATGCACCTCTCTGATGGGTCTAAACTGCCCCATGTTTTGTTAAGACTAGACATGAGCAATCATTTTAATGCGATTATCGGTTTATTTTATTTTAATTCGATATCCGCATTAAAACAACCATTATTTCTCATACAATTTGGTTGAAATGAGGGGTGTACATAATGAAGCATAGACAAGAACAACCTGGCGATAAAAACATAATCGGCTCCCGAGTCGTAGCTATTCGTAAAAGGAAAGGAGTCAAACAAAGAGAATTCCTAGCCAGATTGCAAACATTGGGCTTGGATATCAGTCAGACCAGTCTTTCTCGTTTGGAGGGTCAATATCGTCTCGTTCAAGATTATGAAGTGGTGATGATTGCGAGGGCTTTGGAGGTTTCAGTGGGGTATTTGCTTGGGGAAGAACAATGAATCTCACAAACTATTCCATAACATCTATGTAATTAACTATAAACAGGTAGATATCACTTCTTTTACTATCTTGATAGTTGATAAATATAATAGGAAAAGCCTGCCTAGCACTAGACAAGCTATCTTAATACTGATTGTTTTAGTCCAAAGCAATCTTTTAGTAAGAATATATACGAAAACCTCAACCCTATGAATAGAATTTATATTTTTCCACAAATTTTATTCACGAAATGCCCTGCCTTTTATAGCTCTTATCTTTGATTGGGGCATTTGTCGTCTGAGTTTCTTCCATTATTATACAACTGATAACCAAGGAGCAGAAGCCCCAAATCGTGAATTCGCTGTTGGGCAAAGAACAACATTACTTCTTGCGTCTACCCTTATATATATTACCTGTTATTTCCATGTTTTCGGTTTTAAACACCCTACTAGGGAAATCGTTTTTAGTGTCTACGACCCACGGCCATAAAGGATTAGTATGCTTCTTTACTGTCCTTTCCTCAAAGAAAAATTTGATTATATCCTCCGGTACAGAACAAAGATCTATTATATTCTTAGAGAAATACTTCTTATAATAATCTGTATGATTTATTGATTTTTGATGTATAATATCATTTCTTAATTCCTCAAATGTGGTAAATCTATTCCATAATTGAGTTCCTCTTAATGGTTTTGTTTCATAAATTGAAACGAGAATGTCGTGTAGTTTTGTCCTTAATTGTTGCCACCTTTCGATGGCTTCCTTGTCGTATATTTCAATTATTCCTTTAGTATTCTTACTTGAATATTGATAATCATCAGGAATGCTCAGGTTAACAAATGTCTCTAATGCAGTGTATCCAAATACAATACCTGTCTGAATAAACTCAATGTAATCATATAGACAACGGGAATTGACCTGAATAGCTTTCAGTTTGTCGTGACTAGTATACCTAGCTTCTAACTTTGTAACTGAAATTTCCTCATTTAGAAGTCTTTTAGCTTTAAAAAGGGCCTTCTGTGCTGTAGACAATAAAATACCTACACTATTTGGTGCAAAGTATTGAATTGTACCTTTTTTGTTGTCCTTTCCTTGTATATTCACCTCATCAACCTCTTGAAACACCCCTGATCCTGTGTGGTCAAAATCATCTTCGTTGACTTCAAGGGGGTCATTATAGAAAAATATGGGCTTATTTGACCTTATATCAAACAAATCATAGTTCTCACGGTCAATACATACTATTACATAATCTTTGGAACTTTTCTTTGATTGTTCCTTTTGCGTTTGCTTCTTCATTGAACTTACCTCACTAGTTTCATTGATATTATATTTCGCATAACGTTCCCATATTTACGACGGCCAGTGAATGCTGGGTGTGTCCGGATGCTCATGCTTCCCCGGAATTCCTCTGACGAACCAAGGGTTGGTTTAGCCAACCCGTAGCATGAATATAATGTTATCTGATGCACTGACGTCTTCGAAATTCCAGACTATCTTTAAACAGAAATTAAGCTTTCAATTCCCATGGTTGCATAAGTGAATAACTTAGATTCTTCTATTCTAAAATCAATATAGTTTGAATTAAGCAAATTTATATCGACATACTCTCTCAAACTTCCAACCAGAACTCCATCTCCATATACACCATTTATTAATACGTACACTCCACCTACAGACAAAAGTGCATTCTCTAATGTTGCATTATCAATTCCATCATTACTATGTTTGATTTTGTTATATACACTCCACCACTTTGGAAGAAATTTCGAATTTACAGGAGAAGATTTATCCCATTTAATCAATTCTTTAAAAGGTAGAAATTTATGTTTATCATCAATCATTGATGGTATGTATGGAGAGGATAAACATACGTTACTAAAATTCATTATTCCATCCAATGATAAGTAGTTAAAAATATTTATTCGTTTCTCATCGGGTACCTCGAATAAATTAATATACACTTCTCTAGATACCAACTCGAATAAATTACATGATTCTCTAATTATTGAAGCAAATCTAATTGAGTTAGTTTTTAGATTATTATTGTTAGGTTCAACATAATCAAAAGTTTTGATCATTTCTTTCTCTATCTGTAAAAATTGACTTCGAATCCTCATTACATTCTGGCTTGTTTTTTTCTGAAAAATTTTCTTCTCTTCCTCCAATGATTTACCACTATACTTTGTTAAGATAACATCATATATATTTATTCCCTCTTTTATCTCCGGAAATGGTTGATTTTCTCTGACCATATTCTCACCTCTTTTATCGTGTTAGTTTATAATTTTCAATAGTTTCGTTCTAGTGTTCCTGACGTCGATTCCCCTTAAATAGCTCTTATCTTAAGGGAATCGATGTGTCTGCCTGCTTCCGCTTCATTGAAATCCCCGGGCAGATCCATCGGCATCAGCCGCGGAGGTGGAACACGTTGTTAACTGATGTTTCTGCCTTCTTGAATATTCTTACGAATACTATGGTATTTATAATTTTTGAACATTTATCGATCATTTTTTTTGTATTGATGTAATGAAAGTATAAATTATAACAGATTGTTAAAAGCAAGAATAACAGAATGGTTTTAATAATTAATATGATTGATAGTGCTTTTATTCTATTGAACTTAAAAATCTTCATGACTCACCTCCAAACTGCCGCAATTTCAGTTAACGTTTTTGTATTCACGATATCTTTCCCCTTAGATAGCTCTTATCTTAGGGAAAAGATGTGTCCGGCCGAAATCACTCATGTCTTTTCTTCTTCAGGCCGGACCGAGGACCGAATGGACCAAAGCGTAAAAATGTTGTTGGACGAAGTTTATTGGATCCTCATCGAGTTCACCTAATATTATTTACTCTTTCATAAATTGATTTTTCAAGAATATACTTCTCATCTTCTTCTGTAACAAAATCACTAAATACTTCTGTAATAATATTTTTCATTTTTAGTAGACGGTGTCTTATATCTTGTTGCATTTGTTCGTCTGTGTTGATAGCCAACAGTTGCTCTAACAGAAGTATGCTAGTAAATATAGAAATTATAATTGCATCGTCAGATTTGCCCCGATGGTGAGGATTAAATTTTTCGTTACTTATATAGTGCTTAAAAACTAATATGTTTGGATGAGTGAATCTCGAGAGTTTTTCATACAATTTATCAAAGATAAAAATATCCTCTTTATAGGGACTGGCAGTGGCCATTGAATAATTAGAGATATGACCTATATATTGTTGCCCAGTTACTTTATCAACGATAGTCCTCTTATCAAACTTACCATTACTATGAATTAAATACTCGTGGGTTCCTTCTTCCATACCGATTCTTGCTGCCACTAAATCATCTAATCTTTCGGGATATCTTAAAACATATATTATGTTAAGATAGTTTTCATAAACCGATCTTAATAGATTGAGCGAATCTTCAATCAGTCCGGCTTTTAATTGAACTTGAATAGATTTAAAGGTCTTAAACGATTTCGTGACACAAAACATAATAAAATCATTATGAGTGAGCTCTATACCCTTAACATGGTCATACTTTGCAATGATCATTCCAAACAAGTAGAGTGCAGATTCAAATTCTACCAGTAAACTATTTTGCTCACTTTCTGATACAGCTTCTTCAAATTGAAGTTCCTCATTCAAATCATAGTACTCTGCCAAGGCACTACGCCATTCACTTAACTCTACATCAGTTAAATTTCCTTCATATTCTTTTACTACTAATCTACCAGTCTTCTTATAGGCATGGATAAATGCTGGGTCTGCGTTTATTTCTTCTAATAATTTCACCGTCATGTTTTCAACTTCATATTCATCCATTGGTGATACATATTGATCATAGAAGAAAAGGTCGTCGTCCTTTGGTTCTCTACCATATATCTCAATGAATCTTTTTTCATGTTCCTCCATAGCTGCAATCATATCTGGATCTTTGATAGGTAATGAACGTTTATAAATGCCGTCATCATCTAAAATCCAACTGAAATTTTTATTAATACAACATTTTTTAAATTTCTTTTCACTTCCACATGGACATTCAGAATTTCGTGGGGGTCTTCTTTTCATATTTTCTCTCCTCAACAAATTTCGTCTAACGTTACTGTATCCTTGCGGACCGAGGAGCCGTCAGGCTCCGATGCGCGGATATGATGTTAGCTGATGTTGCTATCTTCTTGGATTTGCTTCCGTTCATTAAAAGATCGATAATTAGCAAATATACGCTTTAATTCTGATGGATTTCTAATATAGCTATTCATAATTAGGCTTCTTTGAATGAAATGTGTGACCCTATAAAGACTTAAATTACAATAGACCAATATTCTAATTTTGAGTTTCAATCTATATCTGTCTTCTATCGTTTGTTTAAAACCAATTCTAATAAACAAAATCTCATAAGCAGCATAAAGCACAAATAAATAGACATATATAATAAAAGATACTGATAAAGATAAAGGTAAAAATAAATCAAGTAATAAATTCTTTACTATTAGTTCATCCCAGTTATTTATAAATGATATTATTGAGTGTATTAAGATCATGAACCCCAGAATCGATAGAATAGTATTTATAAAATTCTTTAATGGTTTACTGTCTTTCGCTTTAGAATATGATGGGTGATCGATTAGAACTGATAAAGCTGCAAGGATTGTTATTATAAAAACTTGAATTAACTCCCACCAAAGTTTGAAACTATAGAGGTTGGTAATAAACTCAATAAGTGCGATTATTTTAATATTATCTACTACTACAGTAGAGAAAAAAAGAATATCTTTCGCCTTTCCAACTGCTCTTGAAGAAAAAACAATCCCAACAAATAGAAACCAAATAATAGTATCTTTAACTTGTCTCGTTTCCCACAACTCAAAATGTTTTAACACTAATATAATTACAATAAAATAAAGTGTCATACTTATTAACCAAATCAATATCTTCTTATTAAATATCGTTGATAATAAATTTGGCAGCTGTTTTCGCACATTTTTGATTGAAAGAGCGTATAGGATAAATAGGACTAACCAAATGCCCAAGGCCAATTCTCTATTACTAAATATGGATTCAAGATTATGGATTATATTTCTTCCTCCTAATAAAAATAAATTATAGCAATTTCAGCTAATGTTCCCGTATTCACGACTCAGCGCATGCTGAGTGTCCGACGACTGTCGGACCCAGGGCCGCCTGGCCCGCCGCGTGAATATTATGTTTTATGTTGCCTGTCGTTTTCCAATTTCTCTTAATCTTATTTCATCATTTCCTTCTTCAATTTTATGCTTTCTTTCTATCTTTCCACAATGGTTTTTTAGCTCTTATTCCAATTTTCAAATCTATTTTTTATTAAAATTCTCTTTCCAATCTCCTTTTTTATTCATCTGATCTGAAGCGACTTCGTGCTTCCTGTTTCGACTCTTAATTTCCTCATTTAATCGTCTTCTATCTTTGAATTCTCTTTGATTTTTGAACTCTAAACAAAAAACGCCGATAAGCAATTCGGCGCTTCTTCATTTCAATCTTCCTTATGCTTTCCCAGTCTTTCAGATTGCATATAACGTTCCTGTATTCACGACCCAACGAATGTTGGGTGTCCTGCTAATGCCGGACCCAGGGCGTATGCCCGCAGCGTGAATATTATGTTATGCGAATTGGCTTGAGTTGCTTTCACAATATTAATCTCTATTTAACATTCTCTTTAAAATAGCTCTATTGTCACCATCATCAGGTTCTGATTTATCCCAACCAGTACCAGAATATGATCTTGATTTAATTAAGAAATCTAATTCCAACCATCTATCCTGAACAATAAGTTGAAAAACATAAGCCAACCTATTATGTACAAACTTGTTTAATTTCTTCATATCACTTTCAGATAATTGTCCATCCGCATGCATATCCTCAATAGGGCCATTTCTAAAAGCAAAATGTGCAACTGCTTTGGATATCATGTCAATATTCTCATCTACCAAAAGTCGGTTCTTTATATTCAAATTTATATTTAAGCTTTCTTCATTTTTTCCCATCAACATTTCATCAAACACCATATTCTTGATGGTAATTCCATGTTTCCTTCTGATCCTCCCTACCTTTGAAGGGGACACATTAAAAAGTTCTGCTATTTGCGAATCAGTTCTTTCCTCATCACAATAGATAATTCTTAATTCACCTACTGAAAGGTTGTCGAAATTAACTGGTTTCCCACTGTCTTTCATTTCTTTATATAGTTCATTTAATCCCATATATGATCCTCCTTCTATTCATTCACATCGCCTTTCGCATAACGTTCCTGTATTCACGACCCTAGCGAATGCTAGGGTGTCCGGCAACTGTCGGATCAAGGACGAATGTCCGCAGCGTGAATATTTTGTTAAGTGAAGTTGTCATAATCCTTAAAATGTTAAAAAAAAGCTCACTATTTCAATTTATACCTCCTTGTCATCACTAATAATGCCTTCTTTATCTGTTTTTAATGTATTCTTGGATTTTCTTCTCAAGTTAGTTCTAAAAACTATTATTTGTGCTTGAAGGCTAGACCAATCAATACTTTCAAAAAAAGATTTTTGACTCATTTTATCTTCTATATAATCTAAAAATGAGTCTACCCATTCAAAATATTTCCATCCCTTTAGAGAGAAAAATCCCTTGTAATTAATTTTCACATTTATATTGACATCAACCTTGTATGCCTTTACATCATTTCTTTTCTGTTTTAGATATTGCGATACAAATAAAGGTGGGATGTAAGTATTCATGCCTGAAAATTCTACTTTTATGACCATAGATAACTTAGCTGTTTTTATCATTATCGTATTTGAGTCTATTGCTTGTATTGAACTTTTTACAGGTAAAATCAAATCGAATTTAACAAACTGTTCTCCTGAAGGTAAAGTTCTCCTTACTAATTCTTTAGAACCATCATCAGAAACTTTTATTATATCAATGTAATTCCCCTTATTATATTCATTATTTACAAATGATTCTCTATTCTCGATTGGTGTTGTAAATAGCTCCATAATGCGATTTTTTGAGAGTACTTGTAAAATATCATTTCGGCCATATTCTTTTATAAATTTATCTTTGTCATATTCGTTAAAATATTTTGATAAATGGGTTGATAATTCATCAATCAAAAAAAATTGAGTACTTTCAATAATAAGCTTCTGCGCAGCATTAGAAGTATCAGTCGTTTTTTCGTCCATAATTACTGCACTAGAATCTGATAATTTACTAGTATTCCAAGCATGATAATATGCTGGCTTTTCAGTTATAGTTGATTTGATTATTCTTGCTATATCTTCTCCATAATCATAATCATAAACTGGTATTAGTTCATTTTCATCTTTGTTGTATATAAAAAATCCGCTTATTTTCTTTTTGAATCTCATTGTTTTAAATTTAATAAATATCAAATAAATCATAGATGAGAAAAACAATATTAATCCTAAAACTAATAAAAATATCTTATTAAGTCCTTCAATCAAAAATAGGTAATTAGCTGTTAAACTCACACTCAAAGCGATAGCAAATGCAATAATAAAAATTTCTACTATTCCCGCTCTATTTGTTAAAAAATTTGTGACAACTTTATTTTTTGTTTTCATCGTATCGTTCTCCTTATGAAAAAACTAAACTTAGCATTAAAAATCTTTCAATAAAGCTTTTGTGATAATTTCACTTAACGTTCCTGTATTCACGACCCGACGTATGTCGGGTGTCCGGCGAATGCCGAACCAAGGACGAATGTCCGCAGCGTGAATATTATGTTATAAGATGTAAGCAGCTTCTTTGAATTGCTTATCCCTCTTGTAACATTCCCTTTATATCAACTATATTTTTCTTTTAATATTTCTATATATTTGAGTGGAATTTCTGTGATTTTCGAAATATCTGATACTTCAATTCCTAGTTTTATAGCGCTTCTTGCAGTCTTCAAATTATGCTTTACTTTAATGATCCGATCTTTAAGTAATGCGTCTCCAAAATCCAGATAATCATCAGCAATCTCACCATTCAAAAAGAACTCTATATCATAAGTTCCTATGTGCTCTTCTATGTAAAAAATATTAATCGAGCAAAATACTACGGCTTCTGTTGTATTAAAACTATATTTTAGGTATATGGCTCGCTCTTCAACGCTTATAAATTCATCATATAATTTGCCCAGGAAAGTATCATGATAATCGCTTTTGTTCTCGTCACGCCACTTCCTATAGGTTTTCCAATAGTTTTCTTTCGTGTTCTTCATCGCACTATGCTTACTGTCCCACTCAAGTAGAATGTCTTTATTCACTCAATCACTTCCCTTAAAAAATCTTGAATAAAATAAGTTTTCTTTATGTGTTTGCTGATTTCCTATAACG
This sequence comes from Paenibacillus sp. O199, assembly GCF_001636635.1. Lineage (NCBI taxonomy): Bacteria > Bacillati > Bacillota > Bacilli > Caryophanales > Paenibacillaceae > Paenibacillus > Paenibacillus sp. O199. The sequence continues at coordinate 39,296 of NZ_LGRP01000004.1, read as the reverse complement.
TTACTGTATTCATGAACCCCCAAGGGGTTGTCTGCTGAAATTCCTCTTCGAAATCCACCCCGCAGACCAAGGCTCCACAGGAGCCGATGCTTGAATATTATGTTAGACGCAGTTGCATTGCCTTCTTCGTGTCATAAATAAAAGCCATAGAATTCATTTTCCAATTCCTTACTTACAACTTCTATTATTTCCTCTGTAAACTCAGTTTTCATCCTAGACAGCAATATTTTATTTATCTTTTTAGAAAAATTACTTCTGATCTTTATTAAGTCCCTTTCGTCTTTCGAAAGCATATGATCTGAAATTTTATTCATGTCAAGAATTAGATTTTGGTACTCCAATATTTGCTTTGCAAAAAGGTATTCCAATTCAAATCTATTATATTTTTTTAGTTTATCCAAAAGAATAGAATTACCGTTATCTAGAAAAAAGCTACTACCCAATGTTCTATCCTGAAAGTATATTTTCCCCTTTCCACTATTTATATCGAGAGTGTTATCACTAACGTAACGAGTCATAAACTCAGTGTTAAGCATAGATTTATCTATTATCGGCTGATACAACTCGATAGGGGAGCCAAAAACACGCTTCCTTAACAAAGGAAACATAATTCTTTCAATACCTTTTTGTAACTCTCCAATAACCATACCCGCATAAATTTCTTCATTTGAATAACTATGATTCGTTATGTAGGGAAATCCTATCCTTCTTGAGAATAATGAGTGAGTTGAGATATTGAGAAAATAATAATTGTTAATAATTAATCCAAAACACGAAGGTTGATAATGAAATGCAGGAAGATTTACTCCTCTAAAACCTATCCCTTTCTGCGAATCATTAACTTTATATATGGCGACCATTCTATCAGCGTTTGAAACCCTTGTTGAAATAAAATGATGGGGTTGTACCTCAAAAAAATCTGAAGTTAATGTTATATATCCAAGCCATAAACCAACTCTGACTTTATCTAACCAATCAAGTAAAATATCAATATCCATCTGATTCAAACTCTCATCATTATCAATTTTAAGATATATTTGTTTTACTTTCCCTTCGAGCAAACTAAATTTAGAATTGCAATCATAACATGCAGGGAATACAAATGAGTCAAATGAGTAAGATAGTGTCTTTTTAGTTCTCCAGTTCACTCCTACATTAATATTTCTTTTTAAGTCCCCTGTCTCTGATATTAACCATTTGGGTATTATATGCTCTTTATTTTTATCTACTGGCTTCTCCCCACAGAATACACAGAATTTATACATAAAGATCTTCCTTTCGTGTGTTTATTCTTTCAATGTAATTGCGTCTAACATCTAATTTATGTACTTCGTAAATACAACACATTTCATCCATTATCCGAACTACGTCTATGATAACCCATATTGTGACATTTGCGAAGAAAAGGTTGGAGAAAAAGGGAGAATTAGAGTAGCTCTCAATCTCCCAAAACCATCCGATCCAGTGGGCTTTGAATACACTGGATATTTTCGCACTAATATGCGTATATCGCTGAGTTGTTCGCGCAATCTTATGACCAAGTAGCTCCTGAATGTAGCGGAGGTCTGTCCCGTTTTCTTGCAAATGAGTGGCAAAGGAATGCCTTAACACATGAATACTAACCTTCTTCACAATTTCTGCGCGTTGTCTAGCTTTCTTCAAATACCTTCTGCACGCTCCGCACGGTAAGATGTCGTTTAGAAGATTGCCCCGGAAACAGCCAACGATTGTGTCTATATTCAGCTATGTATTTCTGCACCATATCCCAGGCGAGAGTTGAAAGAAGCGTCCTCCGATCCTTTTGGCCCTTACCCTGTCTCACAATAAGTGTCTGCCTTTCAATATCGAGATCGCTGCAACGCAGACGCACAACTTCACCTAAACAAAGCCCGGAAGAATAGGTCAGGAACATAATTGCCTTATGTTTAGGGTTGGTCACGGATTTGAGCAATTGAGCAACTACTTTTTCAGACAACACTTGTGGAAGCTTAGTCTGCTTTTTGGGACGAATATACTGGATTTCAGTGGGGTGATGGAGCACATGTTTGCAATAGAAACGTATAACCCTAATGGTCTGATTCACGCTTGATGGGAGATCCCTCGCTCAAGCAAACCCAAGCAATCTCTGAACATTGGATGTAGTGACATCCGTATTTTTAAGGCGAAGGCTGCTCAGAAATCGTTCAACCTGATTACAATAGGCATAGGCTTTAATCGTTTTTCGGCTGTATCCTCGTAACTTTAGCGCCTTTTGCAACGGTTCTTTGCTCCACTGATTGTTTCCCCTACTAGCTTTCCATTGCTGCAGTTCTTCATTCTCAACCCACAACTCCAGGGTAATCTGAACTTCATCTAGCTCAAACTGGCTCTTAAACTCCTGGATGGCCACTATAGTGTAGGGTACGATCCACATTTTCTATTTGAGTTCCCACTTTCTGCCCGTAATCTGACGAATGCGCTGAATATATGCAGGGTTATAGGGACAACGAATATGCAGTGAATTCGTGGAGCCTTAAGTTATGGTGATCGTCTCTTCGGTTGTAGTATCATCGTTCATAGGAAACTCTCCTTTGTTTGAGTCTATGTCTTTCTCCGCAATTTCGAGAAATAAAAAGGAAGGCTCTCCTCACCCCAAATATGGGAACCAGATGACCTTCCGATGTTTTCGGAACATATATGATCTTTAAAAGTAAAGTTGGGCACAGCCAGTGCAATAAAAAATTGCTACTCCATGTAGCTTCAACAAAGCATACCTACTGATCAATTAGTCCAGATGAATAACAATAGACGATTGAACCCGCAGGTATTTCGTCTGGGGATATCTCTTTTCCCAAACATATACCGATATTCTTCTTGCCGGCTATAGAATGATTAATTTGAGAAGAAACAATTTTATATATTTGCTCTTCCCCGTCCGTTTTTTTAATGATAATCTGGTCACCGATCATCTCTTTGATTGTTGAAGGGAGTAGTTCATCCAACTCTTCATTGACCCCCATAACGATGGTTCCGAATTCCGAAGTATCGAAGACTAAGCCAACGCCAAACAGCATTTTAGCTTCCATTCTGTGACCACCTTATCTCTGATCTATGAATAGCTTGCCTTTGACATCTCTTACCCTGAGATCGGCATTACGAAGTCTAACCATGGCATTTATCAATAATGCTTAAGTTACCCATTTAGCTTCTGTCCTTCTAAACATACAAATTCCATCCCACAACAAAAGCAGCCAAGATGAACGCCGAGATCTAACTTCTTTTAATACAATTGCACATAACGTTTCTGTATTCACGAAACCTCTACTTCGAAAGTACTCCTCTAAAATTTCCTTAAATATTTTATCCTCTTAATCTATAATAATTTTCTGCCGTATATATTGACCATTCCCAAAACTTATCTCCCTGACTGATAATAAATCGTTCGAACCACAACTCGAAGTTCATATTCAAGGGCCTCGACTCATGAAAATGATCTATGTGCCCCTTAACCATTAAGTAATTATTTGAGCCTTGGCTATATGCTTTCAGATCAATTATTATATTATCTTGGTAAATATAGGCTATCTTTAAGTACCCATCATTTGGTTCCTCATACGTTGATTCTTCAATATCCTGCCACTTATATAAATATGCTTCTCCACCGTATTGCGGATGGTCAAATAATGATGAGCCATTGGTTATCTTCAAAAAGTTAATATAATCATTCGGAAGTTTATATCCTAACTTCCTTTGGAATTCCAATAAATCACTTTCATCTGCTGCTTCATTAAACTGACAGGTAGCTTGAGTTAAATATCCTTCTTGAAGTTGTAGTTCTAGTAATTTATTATTTTCTAATCTTTTCTTCAGAGAGTCTATTGTTTTATAAATTAATTCTCCTTGAATCAACTTCCATCAATCCTTTCGGCAATTTCGTATAATGTTTGGCATTTCTGACGCTCAAGCAGCTTAAGTGAACGTAGGGAGCGGGTCGTTAGACTTAGCTGGTTGAATGTATCGCCTGAAAAACCCGCTTGAAAATCTTTCTTAGCGATCAAGGGCGTATGCCCACAGTAGGAATGCTGTGTTATCAGATGTCATCGTCTTCTTTGTTATACCCTCATCTGTAGTTATCATTAATATCGTATCACGGTAGCTGAATACTGGTTGTTGCGATGCTTCGTTCGTTGTTCGAAAGAATAAGCTATACGAAATAAAGTTGGTTCACTGAATGCTTTCCCAGCAAAAGTTATCCCAAATGGTCGACCGTTTTCTCTATACCCCGCTGGAATGGCAATAGACGGATAACCTGCTCTCGCGCATATATCCGCCCAAATATAACCAGGAAATTTTATCGCATCTAATTGATTACAGTCTAAAGTGTAATCAATCCCTTGATTCTATATAGTCCTAATACCATCTTTATTTCCTCCCCATCTTGTCGGTTTCAGATAACTAATCTGTATTCACGAATCCTTAATCACGACAACAACCCACTATGGTGGTCAACGTTGAGGTAGGGTGCTATATTGAAATATTTTTTTAATTCTGTTAATCTTCTATCTTGAATAATTCACTATAGATTTTATGCAGCTCAGTGGAGTTATCATGCCACTGAATGGGTTTACCATGGATAATTTGGACCAAAACATCCAGACACCTATGCCATCCTGCGGCGATATTCACTACCCATGTATCATCGTTAAACGTATGGGTAAAGACCATTCGACACCCTTTATCTTCTGCCCTACAATGAAATGTTAACCAGGTCATCAACTTCACAGAAACCAAATACATAGGGCTTTTCTAACTCTCTAATGGTCTCTCATATGTCGTCCCTTCACCATCATCAAAGGCAATCCTGCCACCAAGTCTGAGATCCATCTCTTCTGTTGCGAAAGGGGACCATTGGGCGAAGGAACTAGGATTAGTAATAACAAGGAAAACATCTTCTGGATTATGATGAAAAGATCGTACAAACCTCAAAGCATACCGACCGTTTGACTCATGTAATGTACCATATTCATTCATCATTACATCTTTCTTCATTCATCACATTTATCCATCTTCAGGTTCACCAATTTCAAAGCCCAACACTTTTGACGCTTCTGACTTAAATCTATCTATCCAAGACGTCCAATCATCGTTATTCATCTGTGCATAAAATGATAATCCACTAGGCTCTACGGATGCCTCAATAAAAACATCATCCTCTTCAGACCCAAACCAATATGGAACTCCACTTTTATAACCAATCCACCCTGGCATACGCTCATACACTTTAGAAACTTTATCCCATACCTCATCAGCCAGATCATACCTTATATTTAGGTTGCAATTATGAGAATTTATGTTGTTCATTTACATTCACTCCCTCTACCTCAGACGGACATCAAGATATATACTCTATTTTTATTTATAAGTACCACACTCTTCAATGACTTGATCAAGGATCTATCTCTTGGTCTTTATATACTATTTTCGTTATCATTTTTGAATATTTTAATCTCGTTATTTCAATAAGTTCATTTGGCTGCATCAAATTCACGGCATGACTATCATTTATTTTAATTTTGGTGTTACCTCTTCCCAGTCCTTTGACTATAACGATGTTATTATTCACCTCTACTATTTGTCCAATTGTGTTGAACTGCTCTAGTTTCTTGAGATCAAGGTATGTGATAAGGCCAAGTATACAAAATATAATAAAGCAAAAAATTGATAATGCAGTTGTCCATGCAGGAGGGTGATATGCTAAGTTATTGGCAGTTACTTGAATTACGATTATAAAAATAAATAGAACGATGAATAGAAATTGCTTTTTTAATTTGCCTTTAGCTTTTTCGTTCATAGCTTCTCCTTATTAGGTTTTCTGGTATTTCACATAACGTTCGTGTATCTACAAACCCTCACTACCTCAAAGAGTGCAACGACTTGTCGCGACACGATTAATAGTGCAGGGTTACCTGCTGACTCCACTTCTTCGAATACCCTCGACAGACCAAGAAGCGAAAGCAACGGCGTAGATATGTTGTTATCTAGATGTCAATTAACTTCCAAAAACTACTTATAAGTTGTACTTCATTTTCATTCTTTCATATAACTTATAATCCGTATTTCTATTTACAATCTCTCCAATTAACTCTTTCCATTTATTTTCAATCCACTGAGGATTTTGTTCTTTCAGAATATCCTCGTTAAATTGACTATCAATATACTCCAAATCTTGTTTGAGCAGTCCTATATCCTGAATAAGTTGATTTCTCGATTCTTTTTCTAGCGAAACCTTATTCGATAATATTTCGCCTATGATTTCTACTCTTATATGCGTATACATATCTCTAAACACATTATAGATTAAATAGGTTGAAGATAATTGATCTTCCCGGAAGTCGGATTTCAGAAAGACGAATGATTCTTCACCCACTTTCAAAGATACTGCCACATTTCCTAATGCGTGTATGACTGTTTCCTTCGAAGAATTGTCCTCTAAGCTTTTTATCACATTATCTAAATTGTAGATGGATTCTTTTATACCAATTTGAGTTCCATGATTCAGTTTAACCGTGTAATCAACCTTTTGATTGTCTTTGTACGCTTTGAATTGATAGTTGAAGTACATGCTTATTATCAATCCAACCATTAGTATGATTATTGCAATATTTTTTCTCATTGAATCACCTCCTACTAGTGCCTGAACTACGTATATATTAACCCATATTGTTACATTTAAGAAGGTGAATTGGCGAATAAGGGATAATCATTAGTTTTCTCAAACCCTTATCCATACGGATCAAAAGAAGAAAACGATAATTGTTCAAAATTAGTAAAGGCACGGGTTTTACTCGCAAATATCCAGTTAATACACTGTATTTTACTCGTTTACGACATAAACAAGAAAAGGTCAGCCTAAAGAGGTTGACCTTTCTTGTTTATAAATTAGCACAGAACTTATTACATAACCTTAATTCATTTAATCAGTTAATCAATAATTTTTTTAAGCTCAAAAATAGTTGCCTCTGATAACAAGATAAGCCTATCGTTATTAACAGCTAAAAAGCTTAAACTTACAGGTATGCTCATTTTTGTTGAAGAGTCACTTATATCTATTGCCTTTATTTCATCATTTATATGTATGTCTGGGATATCTATTTTATAATATCTATAAAAAGAGTCAGAGTTATAGCATGTCGCCGTAATCTGATATAATGGATTTTTTAGTTCATATTGATATTTCTTATACTTTTTAAGTCCTTTTGATGAAAAAAAGTCTTTTTCGATTATAACTTTATCTCCAATAAATTTTTGCCCTGTTGGATATTCAGAAGCATCATTATATGAATTTGCAAATCCTAAAAGCTTCTCAACTTTCCAAGTTCCATAGAAATATTTATCAGTTTCACTATCCAAGCTTATACGGTCTACCGTACAATAATCGGATGTGTTTTTTTGAATAATAGCCTCCTGAGTTTCAGGTTTAAGCTCACTAGAAGTACTGGGATTGGATGTCTTTTCAACATTTTCACAAGCCGATGCTAGCATCAACATTATCATCATACAAGCCAATATTGTTTTTTTCATATCTCACACTCCTACTATGAAGTTATGATTTCGCATGTTTACTCGATTGCTAACTGAATTAATCCCCGTATGGATTGAAATCTTCTGTTCCTTCTTTTTATATCACCATGTGCTATTAGCTACTTCCATACAGCGAATAATTCTTCATTGCTATATAACAAATGGGGCGATACTTTTTCTTTACTTTCCGATGACTTTATCAGTTTTCCCTCAGTGTTTTGTTCTGGTTGAGTTGTTACTTGTTTACTGGGAGGTTCGCTCTAGCAGAAATTATATCAGAGCAATTGAAGCAAGGAATGACATAAAATTTACATTATTTATTAACAAAGTTAACTTTATGTTATCTAAATCACAAACAACAATTTCCAATCTAACCCATACGCTTGCACTTGGTGACAGTGACGCTGGTATTACCCCAACTTAAAAGATTATGAATATCTAACTTGCTTTAAGCTTGGGAGGTCTGACTTTGTGGAGCCATAAACAAAATCCCACTCCATGGCCGAGTGGAATTTTGAATAGAACTTCTCTTTTGTGGAACTATCGTTTCGCTAAATCAAGGGAGAGTAGTATTGCTAACATATTTCATTCCAACTCTGAAACTGATTCGCCACTAATTATCGTACCGTTATTCTTACCTTCACAAATTTCTTTCATCGAGCCTGGTTTATCGAAGTTAAACACATGCATTGGCAGATTGTAGTCTCTTGCTAAAATGAAAGCTGATTGGTCCATTACCTTTAAGTTGTGTTTTAAAACGTCGTTGTAATGAAGCGAACGAAATTTCCTTGCATCTTTATCAAATTTAGGGTCTGCATTAAGAACACCATCAACACCTTGCTTTGCAACTAATATAGCGTCACAATTAACCTCGATGGCTCTTTGTACTGAAGGATAGTCTGTTGTAACGTAAGGTTGACCGTTCCCCCCTGCAAAAATTACAATATAGCCTTTTTCTAGATGGTGGATTGCTCTTAGACGGATGTATGGTTCTGCAACTGAAGTAATAGGTATTGCGGTCATTACTCGTACTTCTTTTTTGGTCTTGGCTTTAAGAACTCCACGAAGCATTAAACTATTTACTACAGTCGCAAGCGTCCCAATGTTATCAGCTTCTGCCCTTTCAATCCCCCAGCTTTCCGCCATATTGCCTCTGAAAATGTTACCCCCACCTATAACTAACGATACTTCAACGCCTAAATTTACTACTGACATAATTTCATCCGCAATATGGTCTAACCTTTCTGGCTCAAAACCAAATTCAGAGTTTCCTGCTACTGCTCCACCACTTAGCTTAACGAGAACCCTTTTGTACCTTGACAATTATTACACCCCCATAAAATAAAAACACTAAAGCAATAAATGCTTTAGTGTCCTAATGGAATGAAAATATGAAATTACGCAAGTCGACTGAATGTAAGTCTTCCGTTTCCACCTCATACTCCCACTCCTTCATGTTTTTTCCATCAAGTAATTTTACATTACGTGAGGCTAAATTGCAATTACCGTCAATATTAAATCTGCAAGCAATTTCAATAAGTTATAATATGATTTACGATGAGCCGTATCAAAGAGCTACCTTGCCGTTTTACAAACAACAAAAAAATCATAACCCCTCAAGCCAACAACGCCTGTTCAATCTGATCCACAATGCCATTAATGCCTGTCGGTCCATAACAGCCGATCCATGTCGCAGCATCTACGGAATGTATTTGCTGTCGCTCACCCGTATCCAGCATCCCCCAAACACGCTGTTCTGTCGCGGATATCCCATCCTGCATAAGCTCATTACTGAGCAAAAAGTAGTGACTGGCTTGTACAGCCGTTAATCTATCAACCGAGATATGATAGGCTGTGTCAGCGGTATCGGATACAAATAACGGAACAGGCAGACCCAGATCACGGTACAACACAGCACCTGTACGATGAGCGGCAGAGTGAACCCGAACGAGAGAGTCCAGCGGACGAATCAATGCCACACTTTTACCTGCCAGTACTGGAGCCAGTTCTTCGGACAGCAAAGCAGTACGTCGATGATAATCCGCAAGTATACGCTTGGCCTCTGCCCGCTTGCCTGTCAGTTCACCGAACAGACTCAGGATGTTCTGCCAGCTCTCATTACGCTTGAACATAATCACTGGAGCGATCCGGCTTAACCGTTCAACGTGCTGATCATGCACCTCGGTGCAAATAATCAGATCTGGAGACAGTCGTTCCACAGCAAGCAGATCAGGGTACTCATACGTTCCGAGCAATTCGGTAGTTTGAAGTCCTGCCCTGATATATTGCGGAAAATGGAACGTTGCACTTCCTACTCCTACACTTCCCGCTGGAGACAACCCAAGCGCAATCAAATGATCGGCATACTGGACATCAAGTACAGCGATACGTTGCGGTAACTCGGTGACAGTATACTCTCCTCGCATATGGCAGATCACCGGGCCTTGGGCTGACTCATACGAAGAAGCCAATCGATTCCGCAGCAAGGAATGAGCATAGTTTGCATCTGTTTCCGAAGCGGCAGCAAGCCGATAACGCAGCGGAGGAACGCCATAATATTTCTTAAACGCCCTACTGAAATAATACATGTCACGGTAGCCCATTTTGTCAGCAATTTCCCCAATGGGAGCATCCGTATGATGCAGCATCCGCGATGCATTCTCCATGCGTAGCTGGATGACGTACTCCATCGGTCCGAGCTGCTTCTCTTGTTTGAATCGTCGCTGCAACTGTCTTACACTGCACCCAGCGAGGGCTGCCAGCTCTTTAAGCTCCAGATTCTGACGATAATGCGATGATATATATGACACGACAACATCCACCATGTCGGACTCTGCTCCGCCTTGACCACATTCATACTCCATGATCAGTTCGTAGATCATCATCTGGAGCAACGCATTGGCATGAAAACGTTCCACCCCTTCGCCACGACGCCATTTGGCAACGATTTTTTCCGCATTCTCGATCCATTCCGCTTGGGTCACCGGATTCTGAATAAACGAAGTTTGCAGTGGGTGTTTGCGATATGAGGGTATAACATGAGAGGCTCCTTCCATGGAAGAAGCCTTATAATTGATCACTATATAATAAAGTTCGTCTGATCTGGCGGTCAGCGTGAAGGATGTGCCCTCCACCACATGACAGGCAAAAGAAGCTCCAATGTGGCAAACCTCACCATTCATTGCAAGCTCCCCTTCCCCTCCGCATGCCAGCAGCAACACATTTGAAGTTAATTCTGTTTCGCTAAGAACACTGCCTGTCTGCAAAGTACCGCTATACCCATCAAGCATCTTGATCGTCGTATCACTCCATAGACTTGTCTGTTCTTGCAGCGGCATTTCTCTCATCTCCTGACAATAGCAAAGGTAAAATGGTTGCTGTTGTCATTTTAATTGAGATTTATTCTCATTGTCAATTTTCGGACATTTTCTGCAATATTCCCCTGACATCTGATAATAAAAACAACAGGTGATCCGCTCGCTTTTGGCAACGTAGCCATTGTCTCTGCATTCGGTGAAGCGAGTTAACGGATTCTTTCTCACGCCGAAAATCTGCCCGGATGCCACCTGCGTCAGATAGGCAAAGTCTGCCTGAATTTGCTCTCTTTCCTGCTCCGTCTCGTTTTCATCCGTTGTGTATAGGCGGCCAATGCGTACCATGATGTTCTCCCAAAGGATACTCATGGAAAGAGGCGCAATCACAGCAAGCGTCTTTAACAGCGGTGTAAGCTGTACCGCAAACATCTCCTCGACCACCTTTTCCCGCGAGGATTCCCTGTCTTCCGATAGTGGTTCTGCCCGAAGTCCATTCACCGCTAGAAAAGGAAATCGTGTGCCGCCTTCATGATCTGAGAGCGCCGGATGATAGAGAAAGCTGTTCTCCAGCAGAAACGAAACATGCTGATGATGAAAAGTCATCGCGGTCACCAGCGGAGCCGTCCACAGATAGCCAATTCGCTTGGCTAACATGGAAGCGGCAACCTTCATATCAGGCGCATCGATATACTCCTGAAACCAGCTGATATACTCTCGGCATGCCGCTTCGTCGTGCAGTTCACTTAGAGCAATGGTACGGACACTATGTTCAGGCGGCTCACCAAGCAAAATCGAATGATCCTTCACTGTCTCTTTCCATAAGTCTGTCGAGAGATAATGGGTCATATTAATTCGATCCGAGCAGAGCTTCCGATGCCTGATCTACAATTAGATTAATCGCAAGAGGTCCGTAGTATGCAATCCACAGTGTTGAGTTTACGTCATACGTGCGGTTATTTTTCACAGCATCAAGGGACTTCCACACCGGATTACTCACCATCGCCTCTGCCTCTGCCGCAAACAGCTCATCCGACAGAACAAAATAACGATCTGCCCCAATGTCAGGAACCTTCTCCATTGAGATTTCAACGGAGGTATCATCCTTGATTCCCTCAACGAGTGCAGGCATTTTTAAACCCAAATCCTGATAAAGAATGCCGCCTGTGCGATGCTCGATACCATGAACACGAATGCCTTCTTTTCTCGGACGAATAAGGGCGACCGTTTCATCCCCCATCTTCTCCGACAGTTTCGCCTTCAGTCCGGCGACTTTGTCCTCATACGCTTTACGCACCTTCTCTGCTTCGTCCTGCTTGTCTGTAATCTTAGCGACCGTGGCTAATGTATCATGCCAATCTTCGTAGAAGTCGAGTACAAGGGTAGGTGCAATTTTGCTTACATTCTCATACTGCTTCTCCTGGAAGTCCGTCATGATAATCAGGTCCGGGTCCAACGCTACAATCGCTTCCAGATTAGGCTCGTCCCGTGTACCCAGAACCTGTACATCACTCGGCTGATCGCCTAAGTATTCAGGAAAATCGGTGTTGCCTCCAGCGATAACACTGCCAGCCGGTTTCTCGCCAACAGCTAACATTTGATCGAGAAACTTAACATCAAGCACAGCAATAGTCTTTGGTTTTTCGTTTAGCGTGAGCTCACCCTTCATATGCGTGATCGTTACGGGAAAAGCTCCAGTAGTCTGAGTTTCTTCATTCGCAGGTGTCTCCGCTGGCGTTTCCGCAGACTGCTTGCCGCTATCTGTACCTGTTCCGGCACCGCAAGCCGTCAGGACAAGAATTAGGGCTAACATCAAGCCCATGAATAATCGTGATTTGTGAGCAGCATAGGCCTTGCTTCCGGCAGCCTGCCCCTTTGTTCCTTGATTCATGATGAATCCCCCTTATGTATAAAAATGATAATGATTTTCATTATCGAAACATAAAGAGAGTATAAACGATCTCCGCATCGCGTTACCATGTACTTTTGCGACATTTAGGCCGGACTAATGCGACATCACCAGCCGCTTATCCGTCCTTTAATTTCTCAGCGATATACGCTTGCAGTCGGTAAATGTCTGAAAGAAGCTCTTCTTCCTCCGGCGTATTTCCATACTCCCCTAGCCAGCGCGGTGTGCGGATATGCCACTCGTTAGACATGTATTGCTGTTTATCTCGATACACTAGAACATGTTTCAAGAAATACTCCAAAGAGCCGAAAGATCGCTTACGACTGTCGTTGATGATGGATTGTGTTTTCTCAATGATTGCCTGTAACATGTGTTGGATATCATCTTCTGGATTCATAGAGTTGCCCTCCTTATCATCATTTCAAGATGTATAGCTTCATCCAAGCAAACTAGCAATCAATTTCTTGGATGCAAAACAGTAGACGATTGAACCGACGGGTATTTCATTCGGGAAAATCTCTCTCCGCAAACAAATACCAATATTCTTTTTACCGACTAATGAATATAATTCACTTTCACTCATTTAAAATCCATTATATGGATTAATCATGATTATCATCAAAATACAAAACGGAAAGGTCTAACAATTAAAGATGGTAGGGATGTTATGTGAAAAGGAATGTTATCATTTTACTTCTATCAGTCATCATTATTCTAGTAGGGATTTATTGGTATGCAGACAGAGAACTCATCTCTCTTAAAACAGGATCTACATTACCATTACAATGGGAAGATCCATATAATAACCATGAAGAGCCAATTCAACTTACAGATCAAAATCAGACTTTGTCTGATTCGAAAGTGCATCTTACTAAGCTCTACTACCTGCCTAATTCAAAAAAACTGCAATTTGGCTTATGGTACAGTAAAAGAGAGTATCAACCGAATCCATCTGAAAAGATTCCAGATCGAATTTTTCAAGTTACGATCCGCGATAAAAACGGACAATTGTATGATCAAGATACTATTGTTAAAGCTGAAGGCTTGTTTGATGAGTTTCAACGTAGGTCGATTTCTACTGATTTAGACAATCAAGAATCTATAGAATTAACGATTTCCTTGATTGAGCAAATGGAACAACCGTAACCCCGATGGAGTCAACAACTATTAACGTACCTTTAGACAAAATAAAAAAGTAAAAAACTTAACTTAGCAGTTTACTCAACGCTTTGTGTAGGGAGAATCTTTTCTTTATTGTGAGAGTTCGAAAAAAAGAAGCCGGATATTTAATTCACCGGCTTCTTTTTTCTCAAGTAAAACGAAGTGCAGTATCGCCTAAAGCATGAATATGATGTTATCCAGGCATCCATGTTCTATGAAACACTAACCTCTCTTCTACTTAATTTCTTAAATGCCGAGTATCCCTGACTAGAATTTATATAACTTAATATCTTTTCCGCACATGCAGCTGAGCTAAGCTCTTCCGTGTTCACTTCCAGATCATATTCATCATAGGCGTATATGTAGTCGAACTGGGAATGGGCGAGTCCAATCGCGCGATCTCCTCTGCTCTGCTCTCTTCTGGTGAGTTCTTCTTTAGAGCAGTGCACGCCTACAAACAATATCGGATAATCCGATAGTAAATCATAAAAACCGTTAAACCACTTGTCATTGCTGATGACCGTATCCACGATGACATTCAAACCCATTTCCGAAAACAGTTTAATGGTTGCAAAGTACAACGAGGCGATCGGGTCAAAAAGGATATCGGTCATCACATGGTGTTCCACTTCTCTTGTTGGTTTCATATCTGGATATGTATTGTCGATAAACTGATCATAATTATGGAGAAATTGATCTACAGATAGATGATGAAATGGAACCTCTCCCTGATTTTTCAATTCCATCGCGATGCTCGTCTTTCCCGCACTTGACGTTCCGTTCAAAAATATAATGAGTCCTCGTTCCATATTCATCCACCCTTATCATTAGAATTGGTGCTGCCATTGAGGTTACATCCCAAACAAGGTTTCAATTCATTTGATCCAATGTTTACAAGTTCCTTCATTCATTTTCTGTTCTTTTAAGAACGTTATCAAAATCCTTTCTAATTCCCCTCCACTTTAATCCATTTCTCTTAATAAGGCTGCTTCTCTTTCCTTCATAATATATTGTTCAAAATACTCCCTAAACACATCATTAATCTCCTGCATTTCAATAATTTCGTTTCGAAACTTATCTTTTATCTCTTCTCTTTGTTTATGTTCAAGCTCCATGTTGAATTCTTCAGCTTCATATTGACTTAACAGATCAAAAAAGTATTCACAAGGCTCTTTCAAAGCTTCACAACTGTCAGCATACTGACCAGATTCAAGCAGAAAGCTGGCCCAGGATATTTCTCTTCTGTCGTACTTTATGTACAAACAAGCAATGTATTGATCGAAATGTTTACTATTGTAATAAGTGATACAAGGTTCGGAGTGAATGTATTTGTTAACGATTTCAATAGCACTGCCTTGATAACGTACCGTAGCTAATTCGATGATCCAGTACGGCGGCTTCGTGTATTCAAGGATAATGTCATCACAAAAAGGCTGAAAATGCTTGTACCAGATTAATTTACTCCCCAGCATAATGCCTAGCTTACAAGCAAACTCTTTATTAGGTTCTATTTTCATCGTGATAACTCCTTCTTTGCAGGCCTTCTCCTGGCCTCCCAGGAAATTACGCCAACAAAATGGGACGAATAGGCGACCCTGATCCATTTTTAATACAACATGACCTGGGGCGCTTAGAATCTCTCCGTTCACCATACAAATATCTACTCCCGGTGTATATTAATTTATATGTCCCATTCAGTATTATCTTCAAAATCTATTTCTTTAAAAATTGCGGCTATGATCTCGCGCTTACTTTTCAAACTTTCTTTAATCCATGCATTACCTTGTTTAGATGTGTAATAATAATTGGTGTTTATGTCACTTACATAAAATTGAACCCATTCGATAACAAAATCTGGATCTTCCATACCAAGATAATACAAAGGTCTCAATGCAACCTTCATTAATGGAAATTCAAGATCAGGCCTATAATAACAAAGATGCGAAATAATAGAGAAATATCCTTTTGCAGCTCCATCACCATTATAGCTTGGTAGGAATTTAGCTACACATTGTACGATTTCTACATCAGAATAATTTTCAGGCTCTATTTCTATTATTTTTAATATGTCTTGAAGTTTTTGGCTTCCTGAGAATTGGACAATCATACTCAAGCTCCTTTCTAAATAATTCTCGGATATTTCCTATACGTTCCTATATTCACGACCCAACGAATGCTGGGATGTCCGACTGCATCAACTTCTCCTGAATTTATTCTACCTATTCTAGTTTCTAGGTTTTAATATGTATTTTTTGTCTCTTGCCCGCTCATTTATTTCTTTAAGCAAGTTCTCTTTATAAATTGAAGTACTATATGGAATTTCTCTATGATTTTCATCTGGATGGATATTCTCTACATAGATAATAAAGTTGATTAAATCCATCTTCTTGATGATGAAATAATTCCCCTCGAACTCACCGTTACGAATGTGAACGGAATCAATGAAATCAGATATAGCCTCATAAAGTTCTTGTGATGAAATCTCATCTTCTAAAAAACGTTTGATGACTTCCCAGCTATTAATCAATCTTTCTCACTTCCTTTATTGTTTTTTCAGGATTTCAAGAGTTTCTGATAACGTCTTTTCTACGAATTCGCTTAATGTTCCATATATATTATTAGACGAAGAGAGGACTAATCCTCCATCTCCGACAGGTTGTCTTCAGGCTTGAGTGGCCGAGGAGCTCCTGAATCTCCTTATTTTGGTACGCAAAAAGGCAGCTTCTAATTTACACATCGCTGCCTTTTTACTTATTAACTTTTTTCAAACAAACCTATCCAACGTTATGATTGTTCAACCTTTTATACCGCTAAATGTAATACCGCTAATAAACGTCTTTTGAAGAAAAAAGAACAAAACAATAATAGGTAATGTCATCAAGGTGGATACCGCCATTAATAGACCCCATTCGGATCCCTTTTGACTCTGAAATTGCTGCAATCCGAGCGAAACCGTGTAAGATGGTTCATTGGTTAAATAGAGCAAGGGGCCCATGAAATCAGTCCAGCTCCCCATAAATTGAAACAATGCCACGGCTAAAACGGCGGATTTGGCTAGTGGAAACATGATCTGTAAATATATGCGGAATTCACTAGCGCCGTCTAAGCGGGCCGC
Organism: Paenibacillus sp. O199; assembly: GCF_001636635.1. Classification (NCBI taxonomy): domain Bacteria; kingdom Bacillati; phylum Bacillota; class Bacilli; order Caryophanales; family Paenibacillaceae; genus Paenibacillus; species Paenibacillus sp. O199. The sequence continues at coordinate 22,240 of NZ_LGRP01000004.1, read as the reverse complement.
TTCGCGCAGGGCATCAGGCAGTCCCATGAAAAACTGTCGCAATAGAAAAATGTAAATGGGCACTCCAAAAAATTGGGGTACAATCAGTGGAAGAGATGTTCCTACCCAACCTAATTTAGTAAACAACAGGAATAGAGGAATCATCGTCACCTGTCCGGGAATCATCATCACAGCAAGGGTCACAAAAAAAAGTATACCTCTCCCACGGTACTCTAACTTGGCAAAACTATAGGCAACCAAGGGACAGGATATGATCACACCCAGCGTACTAACGATTGTTATAATCGCCGTGTTTTTCAGATATGTCCAGAAAGGGATATACTCAACGGCACGGGAATAATTACTCCACAGAATTGGATGCGGAATCCACTCTGGTGGGAATGTAAAGATTTGTGTGAGTGGTTTAAGAGATGTGGAAAGCAGCCAAATGAACGGAATAATGAAAAATGCAGAAGCAACAATTAGACATAAATAGGCTAAAGCACGATTGATTCTTTTGATAGCGGTAGGATTCATCCCTTACTTCCTCCTCCTTATTTCCCTTGATAATGAACCCAGCGTTTAGATGTAATAAAAATAATTCCGGTTAATGCCATAACGATAATAAATAAGATCCAGGCCATTGCGGAGGCATAACCCATTTTGAAATACCTGAATCCGTTCTCATATAAATACATGACGTAAAAAGTCATGGAATTTGCAGGAGTTCCTTGCCCTTTGGTCAACGTATAGGGAAGAGTAAACTGTTGGAATGCACCGATCATTCCCATGACAAGGTTGTAGAAAATAACGGGAGTGAGCAAAGGCAAGGTTACCTTTCTCGTTTTCTGAAACCAGTTAGCTCCATCGATCTGCGCTGCTTCATAGTACTCATCAGGGATATCTCCTAATCCAGCAAGGTAGATGACGACGGCTTGCCCAATACCCCAAAGCGACATCAAGATGAGCGAAGGCTTGGACCACGACTCACCACCAAGCCAAGAAGGCCCATCGATACCGATATTCGCTAACATCCCGTTCACCAATCCGAAGTTTGGATGTAACAACCACATCCACAGAACAGCCAAAGCCACTTGTGGAACAAGTGTAGGCAAGAAAAAGATCGTTCTGAATATAGCCATCCCCTTGACCTTCATATTCAACATCATAGCGAGTGCCACACCGAAAAATATACTTAATGGAACAAAAAATACGGTGAAATAAAGCGTGTTGTATATGGATTTCCAAAACAGAGGATCATGAAATAGATCTATATAATTACTCATTCCGACAAATTCACCAGGCTGCAGAATGCTGTACGTAGTGAAGCTGAAGTAGATGGACATTAGCATCGGAATTGCATAAAAGCATAGCAGCCCTATAGCCCAAGGTGAAGCAAACAGCCACCCAATCACGTTAGTTCTGTGGAGTGCTCGTTTCCTTGCCGATGGAATTGCGTTTACTTGAACTGAATCGGCCAGTTTCGCCATTTGCATTCTCCTTCCAATTGTCATTCATTAATAGGCAAGGAGAGAGATTTCTCTCCCTGCCTACCAAGCACCCTATTTGTCGTATTTTTCTAAAGCCTTATTAATAGTCTCTGTTACTCTATCCAGGTTCTCTTTTGGAGTACCGTTACCGCGGGTAGCCTTTTCCGTAGCGGAAGCTAACTCATTCCACAACAGCTGTCCTTCAGGAATAACCGGGCGGTTGTGTGAATTGGGCAAAATATTAATAAATTCCTTCATAATCGGATCGTCCTTGTAACCGTATTTGTCGTTAACCGAATCGATAACGGAAATTTGAGAGTCAGCGTTTAATAACGTTTGCCCCTCTTCTTTCCCTAAGAATTCGAGGAATTTCCAAGCAGCAGCGACGTTCTTAGCGCCTTTAGGGATAATAGCGGACCCGCCTCCCGACCATGTCGTAAAATTAGTACCTGTTGGGGTCGGTATTGGTGCAACACCGTAATTTAAATCCGGCTTAAATTTTTCGATACCCTTCACCGTAAAGTTTCCACTTATCTTCATGCTGACTTGACCGGAAATGAACGGATCCATTTCCTCCGTGCCAGCTGCGCTTGTGAATCCGGCAATATCCTCGACATTGTATTTTTTGCCGAAGTCGGTCATCCATTGTAGCGCTTCAACGACTTTAGGATCATTTGCGGTAATTTTGCCGGTGGCAGCGTCCTGGAATTCTCCTCCAAATGCCCATCCCCAAGTATACAACCAGCCTTGCGAATACCATGGGATGAACCCGATCCGTTTGAAACGTTTACCTTCCTTGATGGTTAACTTTTCGGAAGCCGCTTCAAGCTCGGCGATTGTTTGTGGTGGTTTGTTGGGATCCAGCCCTACTTCTTTGAAATGATCCTTATTGTAAAATAGCAGGCGAGAGTCCGTATCCATCGGCATTGCATAAAGCTTTCCTTGATAACTGGACTCCTCCCAAGCAAATGGATAATACATTTCCTTAAGAATCCCGGATTCTGCTGCCATCGAGGATAAGTCAGTCAGAGAATCTTGCGCAGCCCAAGTACCGACCTTAAACCGGTCGAAAAGTGCAACGTCAGGAGGATTGCCGCCTGCGACTGCAGTCAGCAGCTTCTGATCGGATCCCTCGCTGGATTCTGTATAAACCAATTTCATTTTGATGGTAGGATTCTTCTCTTCAAATGCCTTCACGACTTTATTCAAATTATCTAAATCAATGGAGGTAAGACCATGCCACATCGTAACCGTTGTTTCCCCCTCTCCGGCCTGATCGCTTGAGTCTCCCTTCGTTGAGCAAGCGGTTACAAGTAGTGACATAGCCAGAAAGTAAACAAGAATTGGAAATGCGAATTTTTTGGATCTCCTCATTCAAAGTCCCCCTTAAGTTAAATTAATTAGTTTAACTTGAATTCCTATAGAATCCACTCCATTTCTGATCAATCCACATTTTATGTAAGCGCTAACAAGACTGGTGATATGAACTATTAAAATCAGAAAATGATGAACAAAGTGAATTTGTTATAAGAATCCTACTGGCTATACTAATTATACTCAGTATATTAATATGACATCACGAAGCATGTCAATTGCAATATTACGACATAAATATTCATGACGTAAGGTTGTAATTAGATATATAAATCGACGTTTCAAGGTTCGTTAATCTCCCAGGTAAGGAAGGTCCATGCTTCGAAGTTTATTTCTGATATCAAAAAAATCAAAAAAAGTGCCGATAAGCCCCCGGGGACTTCTCGACACCTTGAACAATATGCTTGCTTTTGTTGAGCTGAGCTTGTATTAACCCTACCTGTTATTTTTCACGACCATACGATGTTCAATGATGTTCAGCTCGGGAACTGCTGTTCCATGCAACTGAGAGATTAGCATATCCACTGCCAATTCACCCATCTGATTCTCATCCTGCTTAATATGTGTGAAGATGGGTTGACCCAAGTGATCGTTCAGGGAGTCGAAACAAACAATCTCGAATTCCTCCAAAGATTTCCCCATGGAGTGGATGACTTGAGCCAGCATGGTAGCTATTAGAAATTCCGACGCGACAAACGCCTTTACATCAGGGTGTTGTTTTAAAAAATGCTTTACTGTTTCTTTATCACTATCAATCGCTGTCCCGTTTATGTTCATGGGAAGGGTGCCCTTCAAGTTCGTCAATACATAATCTTTGTTCAAGTCCATTCCTTCTTGGGTGAAGGCAAACGTATATCCGAGCAGCCTTCCCTCCAATGTTGACGTGTTCTCTTCCGGCGGAGATAAAAAGGCAATTTTTTTATGACCTTTGCTAATCAGATGACGCGTAAGATCCATGGCTGCTTTCTTATTGTCTGTGTATACCGAACAAACCGGAATTCCTTTTAGATATCTATCGACCAAAACAATTGGAAACCGATCTAATACAAGTCGAAGCAGCTCCGAATTATAGTGTTGACCATGAATGGGTGTCACGATTAATCCTTTGATGCCCAAACCAATAAATAAGTCGATCGCGCGTTTTTCCTCATCCCGATCCCCGCAAGTTCGCTTGATAATGAGTTGATAATTATGCTCAGCACTCCGCTTTTCCATCGATCTAAGAAGTTGTAGGCCAAACTCGTCAGAAAAATTCGGTATAATAAAACCGATCAACCGCTTATCATCCTCAGGCACCAAGTTCGTTATTACCTCTGAATAGTGCTTCGGTTCTTGTCCTCCAATTATACCATCGGCCACATATGAACCTTTTCCTTGTATTCGTTTAATAACCCCAGAATCTGCCAATTTCTCCAGAGCCTTTTTAGATGTAATACGACTGACGCCAAATTTTTCAGCCAACTCTTTTTCAGAAGAGACTCGGTCTCCTTCTTTTAATCGACCTTCTTTAATCTCTTGTACAATAGAGACATATATCTGCTCGTATAAATGCAATTCCACAAAACCACCCTGACATCATAATATTAGTATACTAAGTATATTACACAAGAAGTAATTCGCAAAGTCACTCAGCTTACCGGCGAACTTCTGTGGCATGGCGTTTTCCAAGTCTATTGTGTCAGACCTCTCCTTACAGTTAGCCCCCCCCTGGTAGGGTCATGGAATAACTGGCCCTAAGTCGACAGCCGATTCCCGTTTATCTTAGTGGATGTGATGGTATTGAAGGTCCGTGAAGAAAACTCTCGAATTCCAAACGAACAAAAAAAGCCGTCCCTCAAAATATATTCATACCTTGAGGGGCAGCTTATCGATACACTGCTGATTATTTAGATAGCTCTTCCTTCACCATAAGCTGACGGGCATATTCATTCAGATCGATAGACTCGCCCCCGTTCAGCCGCGACTTTTCAGCTGCGAATGCAATCAGATGGCTCCGGACGGAAGCTGCAGCCGATGTCAGGCTTTCCTGACCGTTATAGTGACGCACCTCATTCAGAAAATTCCTCACAATGCCGCTATCTCCCCCACCATGGCCACTGGTTTGAGAAGGGATTGTGATTTCTGTTTTTTGATGTGTCAAAAAGTCGTACACCGTAATTTGATCTTCCTCACCACGAAGTTCTCCTTTCGTCCCCATGATCTGGATTCTACGTTCCTGCTCAAATGTAAAGCCGCACATACTGAACATGGCCGTAGCTCCTCCTTCAAATTCCATATTCACAACCTGATGATCTACCACATTATTGTCACTCCGGTATACACACCGGCCGTAATCGGTATCACGCAAGCCCTGTATGATATTCGGCTTTGTCAGCTCCTGTGTAAAATGTCCTGTCCAACCCCTGAATTGGTCACTCAAATAAAATCTTGGTGCAGAATACGCACAGGTTGGTTCTACAGCACAATCCAAGCATCGGTCAGCGGAACCTTCCGGTGCATTGCCTTCATGAAAATGTTTAAGAGATCCGAACGAACTGACCTTAAGGCAAGGCTGATCCACAAGCCAGGATAATACGTCCATATCATGGCATGACTTGGACAGGATCATCGGGCTGGATGTGTTGGAATTGTTCCAATTTCCCCGCACGAAGCTGTGGGCAATATGCCAGTAACCTACATTCTCATTCAACTGAATGGAGACAATTTCTCCGATACGTCCTTCCTGTATCACCTTCTTGATTGTATTCCAGAACGGTGTGTACCGCAGCACATGGCAGATCGTCAGCAGCCGGTCATTATCTCTGGCCGCTTGTTCCATCTCAAGACATTCCTTCGGATCAGGAGACATCGGCTTCTCCAGCATAACATGATACTTCTTATCTAAAGCCTGCATCGTTGGGCCATAATGCATTCTGTCCTGTGTACAAATAACCGCAATATCAGCCAGCTTAGGTTCAGCCAACAGGGGCTCCCAAGTCTCATAACAGTGTTCCGGCGGAATCCCGTGCTTCTCAGCAAATCTTGCTCTTCTCACTGGATCGGCTTCGGCAACCGCAATGAAGGTAAGCTCATGCGGATAATCAAGTGCATAGGGTGCATAGCCACCCGCTCCCCTCGCACCTGCTCCAATCAGGACTGCTTTCAGTTGACTCATATTTGTTCACTCCTTTATGATCTGAAATCTACGGATGAACCTTCTAATCCGCTTGGGTATAACGGTCTGCTGCTGATTGATAGATGGCTACATATCGTTCTACGCCCATCTTTTGGAGAGCTGCCACATACTGATCCCAATTGTCAAAGGATTCATTTCCAGTAATGAATTTGTCACGCATTTCATCTACATACGTTTCAATATCCGTCTGGAAAGTGGTCAGATCCCGCTGCTCTTCCTGCGTGAAATTAAATGGAGGCCAAATTTGATCTTGTGGTAAGATGTGAGACTCTGCTTTTTTCGCATTATCAACCGAAGTTGGCAGACCTTCAGCACCCTTGAAGTATTTCTGCTTCACAAAACCAGGGTAGTATCCACCCGGCCAGATCAGGTATTGACCTACCGCCTGGTCTAGATTAAGGCCAGCCGGGTTGTTTTTGATATTATCGACATAGTCTACGTTCCCGTCTGCGTCTTCTTTATACGTCTCATCTTTCCAGCCCATGAAGAACGTCTTGATGCCCTCATCACTGTAGAAATAATCCATCCAGCGGATCATGGCCTCTGGATTTTGGGCTTTATCTGTCAATACGAACATCCCGATATTACCGAGTGGAGAACCATAGGCATTGTATGTCTGATCGCCATGAGGACCCTTCAGTACTGGCATGCCAACATAACCTTGCTGATTGTATATCGCAACCGGATCGACATTATCCACAACTCCGATAAGGCCTTCCATACCTTTAGCATCCACTTCCGTACTCTTAACTGATACAATATCCTGCTCGAGCAATCCGTCCTTGTAGAGCTTATTCACGAATTGTAACAGCTCCTTGTATTGGGGATCCGTTGGAATAAAGCGTACTTTATCCGTCTGAGGATCTGTATCAATGTTAATGTTGGAGGTTCCATGATTATTCAACCCAAATGAACCTCTCAGGTAGTTCACCACACCAGTCGTTCCCACACCGCCCCAGGCAATCTCGTCCTTTTGCCCGTTGCCGTTCGGGTCCTTTTCTTTAAAAGCTTTCAACATAGTATAGAAGTCATCTAACGTCTGCGGTTCCTGCATACCTAATTTATCAAGCCACTCTTGCTTCACCCAAGGTGTTCCGTACAGAACCGACTTGAATTCCGGATCATACAAGGTTGGCAGCCCATATATGTTACCATCCGGCATCGTAATCCCTTTGCCAATAACCGGATACTTCTTCATTAGAGCCTTAAAGTTAGGCGCGTATTGGTCGATCAGATCATTTAAAGGAATGAATGCGCCTTGCTTGCCGTATTTCAGCAGATCTGATCTGGAAAACGCCGAGGCGTAGAACAGCTCCGGGTAAGCGCCACCTGCCAGCAGGAGATTACGTTTTTCCTTCAAATTATCCTTCTGCACCGTATCCCACTGGATATGAACATTGGACATCTTCTCATACTCTTTCCAGAGTCTAAGATCGTTCCAGTCCGCATTGGCAAAAAACTTTCCGGCAAATCCGCTCACTTTAATGGTGTCATTTACGATCGGAAATCCACTCGCATTGACTTTGCCATTGGCACCTCCTTTATCCTTGGTACTTCCCGGATCAGCATCCTTAGAATTGCACCCGGCCAGCATCGAAACGGACATCATACAAACTAGAGCGATACTCCCCCACTTTTTGAGCCTCATTCTTATTCCTCCCTTTGTCCCATCGTTAGCCATACAAGGAATCATCCCTTAATGGCACCAATCATTACGCCTTTAACAAAATATCTTTGCAGGAAAGGATAAAGCAGGAGCACCGGTATATTGGCAACGACGAGTACAGCATATTTGATGCCTTCCACTTCCCTTTGCTGCTTAATCGCAGACTCGGTTGACATTTTGACCATATCGTTCGTCTGCCCTTGAATCAGAATTTCCCGCAAAATGAGTTGAAGTGGAAACTTGTCCTTGTCTGACAGATACAACATTGCGTTAAAGAAGGCGTTCCAGTGCCCAACAGCATAGAACAGAATCGTCACCGCTATAATGGGCATGGATAATGGCAGGATAATCCGGGTTAACGTTTGAATATTGGAGCAGCCATCAATCGTCGCCGCCTCATGCAACTCATTTGGAATCGATTGCTGGAAGAATGTCCGCATAATGATGATGTTCCAGATCGAAACGGCATTTGGAATGATCATGACCCACAATGTGTTTAACATGCCAAGGTTTTTGATTAACATATAGGTTGGAATTAATCCGCCACTGAAGAACATCGTGAAAACAAACAGGGCCATGATGGCATTGCGGCCAATAAAATCCTTTCGAGATAGCGGGTATGCCGCCAGAATCGTCATGACAAGATTAATCAGCGTCCCCACTGACGTATAAATCAGTGTATTGGTATAACCTCTGAGGATATCTTTGTTCTGAAAAATCTTCTCGTAAGAATGGAAATTGATCCCCTTAGGCCATAGGAACATTTCACCACGCAGGACGGCCTGCGGATCGCTGAACGAAGCACTTAACACAAAAACAAGCGGGTAGATAACAATGAGCGTAATTATAATTAACAAAAAATGGTTAATTACATTAAAAATACGATCTCCTCTAGATTCAACAAGCATGCATCAGCAACTCCCTTACCATAGGCTCGTTTCACTCATTCGTTTTGAGATCTGGTTAACAGTAACTAATAAGATGAAATTGATTATGGAGTTAAACAGACCAATCGCCGCCGAGAAGCTGTATTCAGCATCTTGTATCCCACTCCGGTAAACGTAGGTAGAGATAATGTCCGAGGTTTCTAAATTCAGTGTGTTCTGCATCAGCAGGACTTTCTCGAAACCAATACCCATGATGCTTCCGATGTTTAAAATGAACAAAATGATAATTGTCGGCATAATACTCGGTATATTAATATGCCATATACGCTGCAACCGGGTTGCCCCATCCACACGCGCTGCTTCATGAAGCTGAGAGTCCACGCCGGCTAATGCCGCCAAATAAATAATCGAGCTCCAGCCCATGGTCTGCCATACATCCGACATCACAAATAAGGTCTTGAACCAGGAAGGCTCAGACAAGAAATTAATGGGATTACCGCCAAACATACCAATGAAGTGATTAATGATTCCGTATCGAGGCGATAAAAACATCATCATCATGCCTACGACCACGACAGTTGATAGGAAGTGCGGCGCATAGGTAATGGTCTGAACAAATTTTTTAAACTTTTCCGCCCTTACCTCATTCATCAGAAGCGCCAAAATGATAGGGACTGGAAAACCTACTGCCAAGCTGTACAACCCAAGTCCAAGCGTATTTTTAATTAATCTCCAGAAGAAATAACTGTGAAAAAAACGTTCAAAATGTTCAAAACCGACCCAGGGGCTTCCCCAGATTCCCTTCGTTGCAATGAAATCCTTAAACGCGATTTGAATGCCATACATCGGCAAGTACTGAAAGACAAGGTAATAAGCAACAACTGGTGAGATTAACAAATAAAGCTGCCAATTTCGTAAAATGGGGTTCCACTTTTGACGTCTTCTTCTCTTCTTTTCATGTACTGCATTCATTGCAGGTTGTACAGTTGTATTGGCCATGAACATCCCCCCCTGGAATTGTCACTACAATTCTGCCTGGCAAAATGTCTTTGTGTTACCACCAGCGCTTACGCTGCTCGAAGCAGTTCCCACCTTTCTTTTTTTGATTTCTGATCTTCTTTGATTTCTGAGATTTGATTGAAGTACTTATATGTTAGAAGTTATTACACAAAGTGAGTGGATAACGTTAATAAATGAGTTCATCATCTAACGCAAGGGGATTTGTTTTTTTGGATATATATTTGGATATATATTTGATGCTAGTTTGGAATATATTATATGTAAATGGGTAGGTATCAGTTTGGATAATAGGTTATAAGAGTTTTAGAGGTTTCTTGTAAATTTTATATAAACATTGATTTTAAGGGGATGAAAGCGCAATCAATAATTTGGTTTAACATATAATCTTAGTTTCTGGCTAAATCCAAAAACATAAAAAATAACGCCAAACGCTTAATTTCATACATCATAATATAGCCCATGGACGATTGTCAAACATTTTTTTGGTTTTATTTGGATTACTTTTGGCTAAAAAAACAAGAAAAAACCCACGCGGATGCATTCCTCGTAGGTTTTATATGACAATTATCTGAATTTATATGTAATATAATATCACACAACCAACTAGTCATTTGTACGATCATAAACAGATGATTCCCTCACAATAAGGGTGCTGGGCAACAAAACTTTATGGAGAGATGAATAACGCCCTTCCAGATAATCGTTAATTAATTGTGCTGCCACTTTGCCGATTTCATATTTTGGAACTTGCACGGACGTCAGAGGTGGTGTCGTATACTGCGCCATAGAGATATTATCCATGCCCACGAATGCTATATCTTGAGGGATACGGCCATTTTGTTCAACCACTGCCCGCATCGCAGGAATAGCGAGCATATCACTTGCACAAAAAATGGCCGTCGGCCAATCAGACTTGGGCGTCTCGGTCAGGAGATCCGTCAGTTTGCTGTAGCTGAGATTCACATTCCAGTTGGTGTTGATAATCCAATGTTCATTCAGATTCAGGTTTGCTTCCAGCATGGAAAATTTATAACCGACATACCTTTCTTCGCTCTCTATTTGTTCCGAATATGCGGGGCCACCAATAAACCCAATCCGGGTATGGCCTTGCTCGATCAAATGACGGACTGCTGTGCGAGCAGAAAATATTCGGTCACAGTCAACGACCGGTACAGTAAGCCTTTCATCATTGAGACTCACACCCAGTACAGTGATATTCTCTTGCTCAAGCAGCTCAAACAATTTTTCATCGTACCAGCTGATTGCGACTATACCTTGAGTACCCGTTTCCTGAAGCATCATTTTTATCCGTTCGGTGTCACTAAGTTCTTCGCAAGTGCGGACAATGGCTGGAGGCAGCCCCAGTTCCGTCATTTTAACGTGAAAACCTGTCAGTACCTGTGAAAAGTACGGATGGTCATCCATCAAAATCTGTGGCACGATACAGGCTATCCGTTTGGCTGAGGTAATCTCTTTGCCAATGGATTTGGAGGATTCATCCAAAATGTATCCCAACTCATGAGCAGCTTCCCTAATTTTTCGTTTTGTCCCTTCATTGACCGGTCGATTGGTATCATTGCTGATCGCACGCGAAACCGTTGATATGGATACGCCTACACGTTCTGCGATATCTTTTAATTTTGGCATTACAGCACCTCCCCTTGCTCTCTTTATTTGGAGCCAAAATTCATGTTTAGCAATGATCATATCATAATATTGTAATATTTTGGCGTCAATTAAACAAGCTGCGATACGAGTTCTGTTATACTATCAACACTTCCCCCGAGACTGCCCTTTTTCCCTTAATTCCTAGATGGCCGAGCGATTTGATGAATTCCTCGCCGTCCACTCAATGCCAATCGGACAGCAGAGATGGTTTAGGGGATGATCCATACATTCAATTTAGGTTCCCACTGTCTGACTGTAATCTGGTGAATACGCTGAATATATATAAGGTTGAATGGGATGCGAATGATTGTAGAAGCCTTCTTTCATGCTGCCATCCCTGTTTGCTTTAACATCAGCCATATCTCCAAAAGAGCTTAATTCAACTGTTGAAAAGCGGACAGGCTCTAGAACAAAAAACCTAACAAAAATTGTTAGGTGAACTTCACTTGTATATGTATCTTTTTATCTGATGCTCATTATAAATAGGACTCGTTCATTGATAAAATTTTATTTTCAATTATGTAATTCTAATGTTTTCAGATCAATAATAAAATTTTGTTGTTTCAGAATATCCAATCCGAGAAGCCCTTTATGTTCTTTAGGCAATATGCCTACATCTATTTCTATATTCTGAATGCTGTTTGTTCCTATTTCAATCCTGTCCATGACTTTGGTGTAGAAAGGAATACTTCCTCCAATCCCGTATGCTTCATATATTGAATCTCCGGTTTCATAGGTCACACCGATTTCCTCTAGTACATCAGGACTAATGATCGTATGTGAAGAGCCTGTATCTATAATTACATTAATGGATCTCTGCGGAGGTTGATCACAAAGTCTTGATTCGAAGTATGATACACGATGTTACCAGGCTCTACTTGAAAAAACTCTTTATTCGCATCTTGTTCGGATACGGTACGAATTGGTGCAACTTCATCTACTATTTTTTTGTTGTCTTCCTCATGATAATGAATGATAGAAACCAAAACAAACTGGTCAGGGAACAGTTCTCTAACTTCTTGCCACTTCATGTGTTCTACCTCCTGTTATTGAGTTAGTTCTACTTTCTGTAATTTTAACATATATCGCGATTGCATATAACTTTCTTGGATTTCATGACAACTGACTTAGACTGATTTGTTTACTGAAATGACTTACCACAATCACCCACGTAGACTAATACTTCGCACTATCCCAGAAATACGTTGTTAATACGTTCTCGATCATAATCTAGAATCCAATCGTTATATTCTTTATAGATATCCGTTAGCGCTTCTCTTGATGGTGAAATAACATCGCAACCTCTATCATCATAGATATGAAATATCGTTTTCTTACTTATATTAATGAAATACACCCTATGATAGATCGTTGGCTTAATGCCAACATCATGATTACATATAGCTTTGATTAACTGACGATATTTCAAGTCTTCAATTCTACATTTAGTCCAGTACCTATACATGTTGTTCCTTGGATCTGGGGTTTCATCCGGTTCACAATCCAAATCTGGAAGTATCTCAAGTCTCAAGGCTCTAATCGGCTCTTTCTTCTTGATATATTTCCTGTATAGGTTCAACTTCTTCACTTTGTGTTTAGGCTTATCTGCAAAATAAACTTGAGTTATTAATAGGACTTCATCTTCTTGATCATGAAGAGCCTTAAATAATTCAAGCGATCGATGATAAACTCGTTCCAAGTAATGCTCCTTATTTATTCCAAACATCAGAGGATTGCCAAGTTCGAATCGTATTGCAACATCCCAATTATAGAAAAGAGGCGGTTCTAAGGTCAGGTTTGGGAAATGCTCTGCCAGGTACGTCTTTAGGTCCATTCTGTGGCCTCCATTTCAAACCTTGTTTGAATCATTTCATTGCACTCTACAAACTGTTATTTTTCTTTATAGTCATTTGCTGCCTCTTTAATTTCTTCATTTTTAGAATTAATTCCCAATTCAATTCCCCAATCTAGTAATTTTGGAATTGCCTCTGAAAGTAGCTCTAACAACCTACGATACTCCCATTCATCGTCAAGACAAATTGCTGTTTTAGCTACATTAGGAAGATGTTCTATTAGCCAATCAGAAGGAATTGTTTTAATCTTTTTCCTCGCTATTTCAATTGGGTGGGTATTTTGTGGCTGGCAAGCCCATTCAATAAGGATAGTGAGTATTTTTATTCCAAGCCGCGTAGGGATACGTTCAATATCTTCTAGTCTAGTTGATATATTGGGAGATATTTGATTAATTTCATAATCTATTTTCAGTTCTTGCCATGATGCCATACCATTATTCATCATCCTTCCCTCCTAATACATTAATACTCAATTGGAACTAGATCTCCGGAATTTCACTTAACGTTTTGTATTGACGACGTCCTGGCCCCTTAGAGTCGCTGCTTATAGTTGTGAGGCTTGCCGAACACCTAGTGCAGTGACGTCTCGACGGGCTTAGGGGGCTAAATGTGGTCATTCGCTTCTCAGAGTGATCCGGATCGTCAATATTTTGTTATTCGAAGGAAGCTCTGGAAGCAGCCATTGCATTTAAAGCGTTCTCAAAATAGCTATATACTTCATCTGCAATTCCCAAAAACTCTTCAACAAGTACATTACTATCCAAGTAACAAGCATACAGATAATCAACTAAAGCGGAGTCAATATCACAATAGTCTAATATGGCATTCTTCATCTTAATAAAGTCATCTTGCCATACGCCTGTTTCTTCTAAAACCAAAGAGTATAATGCACGAATTAATCTCTTAGAGTAACCTTTAATATATCTAGTTTTCATTGTGTTATCACTAGCACTAGAAAGTAAACGATGTATACGATCTACTTCCTCCTTGGTCTCTGTATTTAAGTCTAATATGAACTCAGGAGAAATAACTATCGGGGGTACTTTTTCACCAACGTCATCACCATATATACAAACACAAATGATCTTAACCCAAAAACCCCACTCATTTGGTTTACTTAATACATCGTCAATCGAACAAATGGTCGTATCAATCTTAGTTAACACTGGATATTTTTCCAAAAGCCTGTCTTTAATATTTGACAATCTTTCGTAATCAACATCTTTGGGATTTACACATACAATAGTAAAGTCTGCATCTGACTTAAAAGGTTTAGCAGTTCCTTTGGGAATCGAGCCACACATATAAATGCTATGAATCTTACCTTTAAATTCGCTAAGTATAAGATCTACATACTTATCAACAAAATCCTTATATTCATTTTGTATTACAATTCTATTTATAACTTTTTCTAATATCATATAGACTCCTCCTAAAATAAGAACTTCTTTCGACTAACGTTGTGTATTCATGACGCTTGGCGAATGCCAAGTGTGTCCGGCAACCTCTGCTTCCCTGAAATACTTCTGCAGGACCGAGGGCGTATGCCCGATGCGGTGAATATATTGTAATCTGATTTAGGGTAATCTATAAATAACTTTCAATACTGTTTCAACTATGATCTTCAATCAGTATTATCTTCTTATCTTTCATTTGAAATATTGATTTCCCTTGAAGTTTTAATGTTTCTCCTGCTTTCATTCCATTAGGGAGATCACGGGACAATATTCCCTCATAATCAATGTCAACCTCTGCTTTATCTCCTGCGAAAGTAATGTTCTTTATTACTTGACGCCTTTGAGAAAATACCTGAATTGACTGCTCTGCTAATGTGCGAAATTCCTGAATCCCCTTTGTTTCCGAATTCACTTCACCTTTAGAAATGTTTCGAAAATGAATATTTTCATTCAAAACTCCTATCATTCCATCAATGTTAAACGTGTTATATGCGCTCAAGTATTTTTCAATAAGATTATTTAAATTTGAGTTCTCCAAGTCGAATCACACTCCTAGATTTTGATATTACATATTTGTCCTGATTTTAGATAACGTTGCTGTATTCACGAATCCGAGAGGCTCAAAGGAACGTAGCGACTGGGTCCGTCAGGACCTAGCCTCTCAGTGGTTGTCGCCTGAGTCCGCTTCCGTTCTACTGAATTTCGCTAAAACCTCATCAATGTTATCCCATTCATAAATTAATTCATTTAAAACTTTTCCTCCGATTATTATTTGAATTGATTTACATAATTTAGCTCCATAATGTTCATAGAAATATCGTGTCTTATTATCTTCTAGAACTTCAACAAATATCTTTTGATAGCCTAAGAATTTAAATTGTAGAAATAGTTGTTTAAGTAATTCTTTCCCTAAACCTCTTCCGTGATATTCCTTAAGTATGTATATAGATGTTAAATCACTAGAATTGGCTACTATATTTGTTTCTCTCTTCCAAGAATCTGCAAATCCAATAATTTCTCCTTCTGGGTTTTCTGCTATAACTACAAAATTATCTTCTCTTTCAATATTTTCGATCCATAATTCAGTTCTTTTTTTATATGATAGATTATATAAGAATTCATCTGAAATAATACCTTTGTAAGTTGTTCTCCAACTATCCACATGAACTTTTGCAATGCCTTCTGCATCATTAATCGTTGCTTTTCTTATTTGCATAATAACCACCTCATAAGATTAGTTAAAACGAATATTTCAAGCACTTAGCCATAACTGTATATAATGAGTAGCATTATACAGTTCCTATCTTGTAATTTATTTACGGTGATTTCTCATAACTTTCTTGTATTCACGAAACGCCCCGGCCTTAGATAGCTCTTATCTTAGGCTGGGGCGTTTGTTGACTGAGATTTCTTCCATCATTATACATCTGTCAATCAAGGGACGATAGACCTACATCTTTAACACTGTGTTAAACGCAGTTTCTGAATTCATCGAATTATCAAATACTAGCTTTCAGTTTGTTTTATATGATGCAGCATATGGTTTATATTCTATAAAATTGTCTATTAGTTTGAAATAGATTCTCCCAATTATCCATCGAAATACTCCAATCATCAGGAATCCCATTGAAATAGATAACATTCATCCCGTGATGCATTTATAACCCGCTATGGCCTTCTTTATCCAAAAAGTACTGGATAAGGAGAGAACCATATTAGGAATAAGTAAATGGCATACAGGAAAACATAAATCCGGGAACTTCATTAACTAACGGATCTAGGAGGTCGGCAAATGGGAAAGTTTTTCGTTTTGATAATATTATTATTGGTGGCAGGCTGTTCGTCCCATAACAATATGATGCAAAAACAAGTGACTCCTGAGCAAAAACAAATTTCAATTCATGATCATGCTGCTGCACCAAACTCTGTCCTCACACAGGCATCATCAACAGCTACATCTTGGCAAGAGAGATCTATTACAACAAAAGAAGCCCAAAATGGAATTCCATTGGATTTGTTGGATCTGGTTCGAACACCGGATGGAAATCCAGTAAACCAGGCACCTGCAGGAAATCCTGAAAATAAGGAGCCAACAGGACAAGTACAGGAAGGTAAAAAAAATACTACGGATAAAACCGATTTTGAGCAGCAGGTTCTGGATCTAGTCAATCAAGAAAGGGCCAAAACAGGATTAAGTTCCTTGAGTAGGAATGAAGAATTGTCAAATGTGGCTATGGTCAAGGCACAGGACATGTACAACAACAGTTACTTTGATCATAATTCGCCAACACATGGATCCCCCTTCGATATGATGAAGGAATTCGGGATCACATATAATACCGCTGGAGAAAACATCGCAAAAGGGCAAACCACCCCTACTCAGGTTATGAAGGAGTGGATGAATAGCCCTGGCCACAAAGCAAATATACTGAATAATAGTTATACTCATATCGGTATTGCTTATTATAACAACACATGGGTTCAGGAATTTACTGGGTAGCGCCTTTCATCTCCCAACAATAAAGTATCAAAAACCCGCAATTTATGTCGGGTTTTTGATACTTACAGATCCTGCATACGCCGCCAGTTGTTTTGTTTCCTCGAACCGGATTAAATTGTAAATCTTATCCATCTTCATCTTATTTGCATTAATTTCACCTACCCTTTTTATGTGATAGATTGTCAAACCGAGTGCGACAGTTCCTCTGTGAAAGATTCGTGAGCGGTTTTCCAACCCAGACATTTCCGAGGGCGACGTAGATACTGTGTTATCCAATGGACTTGCCTTCTTGATTCTGCTTTCATCGTCTTTACTTTTGTTTTCATTCGTTTATGTATTCTAGGACTTTTGACAAGTATTCTGCGATTGGTTTCGATGAATCTACCACTATATAATTCTCTTCTTCTGGTTTTTTACTGTTTTTTAAAGCTCTATAAAAACCTTCTTCTGATGATGGTGCTTCGATTTGACTCAAAAGTCTTTCTCGATTTTTTAATCGATTTCGAATTAATTCAATGTCTTCGACATAACATTCCACATACTTATATTTCTTTTTGTGTTTTCTCGCTAATTCAAGCCCAGTTTCTAACAAATTGCTGTACAAACAAGGACTATCCATGATCACGCTATGTCCATTAGATAAATAATAATCCACCAACGACCAATCTACATCATAGGACAGTTGTCCTATTACTTTACCTTCCATCGTGTATCCTTGTGATGATAGCGATCTTAAGATTGCTGTTTTGGAAATGTCATGATCGACAATAACAGCTCCAGTTGTTTGGCTAATCTGTCTTGCTAATGTCGACTTTCCTGATCCTGGGAATCCTGACATCTGTAAAAAAACATACATACACCTCTATCTTAATTAATAGTATTTGCGAGTCTTTCGGATAACGTTCTTGTATTCACGAACCCCAAAGGGGTTGTCTGCTGAAATTCCTCTTCGAAATCCATCCAGCAGACCAAGGCTGCGTGAGGAGCCGCTGTTTGAATATTATGTTAGACGAAGTACTTGACTTCTTCGATTTGCTTTCAAATTTTCATTTTGTTTACTTGTACTTCCATTAAAATAGATTTACTTCTTTCTTTTGTTACCCTCTTAAAACCACACCGTTTGTAATATCTTGATAGTCTACTTGAACTGTTAAAGTCTAACTGAGATTCTGAAAGCTTTGACTGCATTGGCTTAGCAATTAAGAAAACAATACCTTGAGCATTTCTTAACAAATACTTGAATGTATGGTTAATCAACTTTATTCCAATCTCTTCCCCTCTAAAATTAGGGTGAACATCTAACCGTTGTATATAGTATAAACTTCCAAAATGAAAATGTTCATTGTAAACATCTTCATCAACTATTTGATCTGCCCTTGCACCAATTATAGCGTGATCCCCATCTAGAACATCTAACCAATTAAACCATGATGTTTCCATCTCCTCTTTCCAATCATCTGGAAATTCAGTAATGTTTAAACTTGCAATTATTATTTGATTATCTTCTACATAGTATTTAGCTTTAATTTGATTCTCAATCTCCTCGGTTAAAGAGTATTCCAATTCAATAAGATCAAGTGGATATACAAGTTTTATAGAGTGATATATTGGAGTATATTCATCAAGCTTTATCTCTGGGAATTCGAACAGCCTACCATATGTCACCAATTTAACTTGAGGTGAAATTTCAATTTTCATTAATCCGTTTTCAAATGTTTCAAATTCAATATACATATCGTATTAATCTCCTTATTTTTCAAGTATTTCGGATAACGTTTGGGTATTCACGAACCGAGAGCCTTAAGTGACTGGAGGGAACGGGTCGTCAGACTTAGGCTCGCAGGACTTGTCCGCTGAAACTACTCCCCTGCCAAAATCTCCTGCGGACCGATGGAGTTAGAACGACGCGTGAATACTTTGTTAGACGATGTTATTTTCTTCTTTGCACCACTTACAACTTATCTCCTTTGTACCAATTAAACTTATTAATGATCTCTTTTGCTGCTTCATGGATTTCATTACCTCTTGAAAATCGTTCAGTATGATAATAAGGCTTACCGGTTGGAGTACCATTTTCCGAATTAAAGTCATCTATAAATCTCCATACGTACTCATCACATGCGTCAACCGAGTTGCCAATGTATGTATCGAAATGACTTACTTTAATGTTATTAGGATTTGATTCATTCTTAAAACTTACCATATAAGCATTACTTTCTCCAACTAACTTAATTGAGATAGATTTGCTTAAATACGCATTCTCCTGTTTAATAGAGCAATAAAAAGTTATGGAGTATTCATTGGCAGTACCACCAACCCACGCAGACCACTTGTAGTCATACGCTCTATCAACTAATGTTGTTACTAATTGTTCAAATTCTTTAATTTTATATTTTTTCCAATTAACTTTCTTGTTTTTTACAAACTTTCTCCAGTTATCTTGTGTTATTGCTTCTGTTTCTTCAATGCCAAATATAGTAGCTAATTCACTAAAACCACTTTCATAATCACTTCTGAAATCTGCAAATCTGCGATCTGATAAAAAATATGGTATCTGACATTCTCTATAAAAAATCGGCAAGACAAAAACTTTTTTTGTTTGCATTTGCTTTACCCATGCAGCCCCTAGCTCACTCTTAACCCACTCTGAATTTAGCGCTTCTGGTGATAATACTATCCCTAGAAATTCGTTCTCTCTAATTCCCTCTTCAATTTTCCATGTAATAGAATCACCGATTTTTATTTCCCACTTATCAAACCAAACATTAACACCTATTCTTTTTAAATCTCTTGCAAGTTTTTCTACAAATGGCTTGTCAATACTTGTATGACTAAGAAATATACTAGGCATTTTTATTTCTCCTTTTATTTGCAAGAATTTCGGCTAACGTTCTTGTATCTACGAACCCGAGAGGCTTAAGGGAACAACACGACCGGGTCCGACGGACTTAACCTCGCAGGGTTGTGAGCTGATTCCGCTTCTCTGATTACTTCATCTGGCGAACCAAGGGCCTAACGGCCCGCAGCGTAGATACTATGTTATAAGATGTTGTGCCTTCCTTGAATTACTTGTCACACTTGTTTAAAATTATCTTCTTCACTTATATAATGCTTATCGATATTTTCAATAAGTTTAAAGTACAATTTCATTAGTTTTTCATTATGTTCTTTTTGAACCTCTTCATGAAAGTTACAAAGAGCAATAATGCCATCAATTTCTCTAACTATTTCTTTGATATCTTGGTCTAATAAATGATATTCTTCAAATAATAGTGGCCTTACTTTCTCATGATAATTATTAAAATCAAATTCCTCTGGATATGAAGTAACAATCATAACTTCTCCATCCACTTTAAGAACTTTATTATATATTTTCAGCTTATCTATATACTCTTTTCTGTTAACTTCCTTTTCAAGCTTTTCCCTTTCCCATTCAATTTGTTTTTGAAATTTTCTATTATCATTTTTTAGGTTGTTTTTGCTAATCATATACGCACCATAAAAAGTCAGTGCCGAAGCAGAGATTGTTGCTAAAGCCGTAATTGCATTTCCTATCCACTGTGGATCTGACATGGGTATCTCCTTTAAATCGATATATCTTTTGCGCAATTTCTTATAACATCTAATCTATGTACTTCGTAGATACCACACATCCTGCATGATTTCTGAACTACGTATATGATAACCTAAGCAGTGGTATTTGCGAAGAAGAATTTGGTGAAAAAGGGAGATTTAACGATCAATCTCCAAGATCCAAACGATCCAATGGGCTTTGAATACGCTGAATATTTTTCGTACTCACATGCGTATATCTCTGGGTTGTGCGTGCGCTCGTATGACCAAGTAGCTCCTGAATGTAGCGCAGGTCTGTCCCGTTTTCCAGAAGATGCGTGGCGAAGGAATGCCTCAGAGCGTGAATGCTTACCTTTTTCACGATACCTGCACGTTGTCTTGCTTCTTCAAACACCTTCTGCACACTCCACTCCGTAAGATGCCGATCAGAAGATTGCCCTGGAAAGAGCCAACGAGTTGGTCTATATTCAGTGACGTATTTCTGCACCATATCCCAAGCTAGACTCGATAGGATCGTTCTCCGATCCTTTTGCCCCTTCCCCTGTCTCACGATAAGTGTTTTTCTTTCAAGATCCAGATCGCTGCAACGCAGACGAACAACTTCGCCTACACGAAGCCCAGAAGAATAGGTCAAAAACAATATGGCTTTATGTTTAGGGTTGGTTACAGATTTAAGTACTTGAGCAACTTCCTTTTCAGACAATACTTGTGGAAGCTTGGTCTGCTTCTTGGGACGAATAAACTGGATTTCCGTAGGGTGATGGAGTACATGTTTGCAATAAGAAGCGGAGCGCGCTAATCGTCTGATTTACGCTTGAATGGGAGATCCCTCGCTCAAGCAAACCTAAACAATACGTCTGAATTTTGGAAGTAGTCACATCGGTATCTTTGAGGGGAAAGCTACTCAGAAAACGTTCGACCTGATTACAAAATGCTTTAATCGTTTTGCGGCTGTATCCTCGTAACTTTAATGCCTTCTGTAACGGCTCTTTGCTCCATGGATGGTTTGCCTTACTAGCTTTCCATTGCTGTAAATTCTCATTTTCAACCCACAACTCTGGGGTAATCAGAACGTCATCAGGATCAAATTGATTCATGAATTCCTGAAGAGCAGCTATGGTGTATGGGATGATCCACACTATTTGTTTGGCTTCCCACGTTCTGCCCTTAATCCGACGAATCCGCTCAATAGATGCAGGGTTATATGGGATATGAATGCGCAGTAACTCAGCGGAACCTTTAGTTATGGTAATCGTCTTTTCAGTAGTAGCATATTTATTCATAGGAAACTCCCCTTTGTTTGGATAGGTTATGTTGTCGACCCAAATTCTTCAAAACAAAAAGGAAGGCCCTTCTTCATCCACTAGGGAATCAGAAGACCTTCCGATGCTTTCGGAACATATATGTTTTGAAAAAAGGTTAACCGCGGTGCTCACCCTTGTAGCACCAGAACGGCAAAGCCATGGTGCTTCCCCCACTGCATGCAACCATCGGCCATGCAGCTCCCCAATGCCGCTGCACCTACATAGCAGCGGCTTCTTCTCCCAGCGGCAGCGTGTAATACTGCGCCTGCTGCCCTTCATGCTGCTGGTATACTA
>NZ_LGRP01000086.1:0-2852 GCF_001636635.1 Paenibacillus sp. O199 | reverse complement strand
AAGCCAGAAGCGCTGAAGGCCGATGAAGTTACGATCTTGTCCATACTGGCATCCGAAGGTGCGCGGGAAGAGGTCGCCTCTCAGCCTGAGACCGTGGGACAAGTCGTGGAAGAGGTAACGGGTGTAGATGGGTCTGTTCATGCTGATGACATCGCCTATCTGATGTACACGTCAGGAACGACAGGTGAACCGAAAGGGGCCATGGTAGAGCACCGAAGCATTAATCGACTGGTAAAAGAGACGAACTATGCTGATTTTATCAATGCCCGAATCCTTCAAACCGGTTCTTTATCGTTTGATGCCTCGACTTTTGAGATATGGGGAGCTCTGCTCAATGGGGGGACTCTGTTCCTGATCGAGGAAGATGTGCTAACCGATCCCGCAGAATTACGAGAGGTACTGACGCAAAACCGAATCAATCTGATGTTTATTACGACAGCTCTGTTCAACCAGCTGATTCGTCTGGATGCTGGTATATTCAATGGAGTAACGCAGCTATTATTCGGAGGAGAGGCTACTTCAGAGGAACATGTAGATCTATTGCTGGCCAGAGATCACGGGGTACGATTAACCAATGTGTACGGACCGACTGAAAATACAACCTTCTCAACGTATTATCCGATCGATCGGAAAGCGCGAGCATCCAAAACCCCGATCGGCAAACCGATTTCGAACACATACGCATATATCATGAATGAGAGTGGACTGTGCGGTATCGGTATGCCAGGGGAGTTGTACGTAGGCGGAGCCGGGGTAAGCCGAGGATATCTGAATCAGACGGAACGGACAGCCACGAGTTTTATAGCCAATCCTTATCGTCCAGGAGAGCAGATGTACCGGACGGGAGATCTGGCCAGATGGAGATCGGATGGGAATATTGAGTATTTGGGCCGTATGGATCAGCAGGTGAAGCTGCGAGGATTCCGAATCGAACTTGGAGAGATCGAGAGCCGGCTACTGGAGCAAGCCGGTATAGCAGAAGCAACAGTACAGCTGAGAAAGGATGCAGATGATTATCTGTGTGCTTATGTAGTCGGCGAAGGCGAGCTGGACGGGGAGCGAATTCGAGAGAATCTGCGCAGCATCCTGCCTTCATACATGGTGCCATCTTATGTGGTACAGCTAGAGGCTCTACCGCTAACAAGGAACGGTAAACTGGACAGAAAAGCACTGCCAAAACCTGAATTAGAGGGCAGTGTTATGTATGAAGCCCCTTGTGATGAGATTGAGCAATGCATAGCAGATATTTTTAGTGAAATTTTAGGAGTATCTCCAGTTGGGGTGCAAGATGATTTCTTTGAGCGTGGAGGTCATTCATTACGTGCTGCTCGTCTGGTTAACAGACTGGAAACTCAAGCAGGTCTGCATCTCTCTGTAAGAGATGTTTTTGCATATCCAACTGTACGCCTGCTGGCTAATCGGGCCAAAGAGATGAAGGGTTCCCGTTCATTTGTACCTATCCCTGCGCAGAAAGTGCTTCCTTATTATGAGACGAGCTCTCCGCAGAAGAGATTATACGTCATTGATCGGATGCAACCTGGAACGATTACCTACAACATGCCTGAATTCATCCAGTTGAAAGGCAAGTTAAATGTTGAGAAGCTGCAGCAAGCGCTTCAAGCATTGGTGGATAGGCATGAACCGTTACGTACAAGCTTTGAGATTCAAAATGGAGAGCCTGTTCAAATTGTAAAAAACAAAGTTCATTTTGAACTCGAATATGAAAAGGGAACTCATGAACATATGGCATCTGCCATGAAAACATTTATCCGTCCCTTTGATCTGACAGTCGCACCTTTGATGCGTGCAAAAGTATGGCAAATGGAGGAGGATGATGCCATCTTTATGATGGATTTTCATCATATGATCTATGATGGAGGTTCAGTTCCCGTTTTGATGAGAGATTTACAATATCTGTTTGAAGGTCGAACTCTTCCAGAGCTGAGAGTTCAATATAAAGACTATAGTTGCTGGCAGAATGAGCGGGATTTGTCTGAGCAGGAACAGTACTGGGCATCGGAGCTCTCTGGTGATATTCCTGTTCTCGAACTTTTCACAGATGAACCTCGTCCGAAGGAACAGCGTTTTGATGGAAGCAGTATTCCATTCCAATTAAGCAAGGAAACAAAAGAGGCAGTACGGAAGCTCTCCCATTCAACCGGAGCAACAGATTATATGATTCTTTTATCGGGTTTTATGCTTCTTTTGAGCCAATGCAGCGGACAAGAAGATATTATAGTTGGAAGTCCGATTTCAGGTCGAGTTCATGCGGATACAGAGAATATGCTAGGCATGTTTGTTAACACACTGGCAATTAGAGGTGAACTGAGTGCTTCTAAAACGTTTAGTGAACTTGTACATCAGATCAAGGAAAAGTGCTTGAAAGCTTATGAGAACCAGGAATATCCGTTTGAACGTGTCGTGGACCAGTTCGCAGGACTGAGGGACTTATCCAGAAATCCTGTATTTGATGTCATGTTCACTTTGCAGAACAATGAGTTTTCTACACTAGCTTTGGGTGATTTAATCCTGAAGCCGGTAGAATATCCGTATGAAATTGCCAAGTTTGATCTAACCGTCAGCATGCGCGAGACTGAGCAGGGTTATGATCTTCACTGGGAGTATTGCACAGCACTCTTCCATATGGATACGATTAAGCGGATGGCAGTACAGTTTGAAGAGCTTTTAAAGAATGCATTGCGTGATCCGAACCAGATTCTAGGTGCGATAAGTATAGTTAATCCGTATGAAAAACATTTGATCCTCAATCAATTTAATGCAACGGACACGGCGTATCCGTCTGACCGAAGCGTGGTAGACCTGTTCCATTCTCAGGCTGCATTGACCCCTGA
>NZ_LGRP01000102.1:0-531 GCF_001636635.1 Paenibacillus sp. O199 | reverse complement strand
GGTCCTGGGAGAGTAGGACGCCGCCAAGCGAAACCCCTTTGGGGTATTTTTTTTCGATTTTTCATAGGGGCCCTTAGCTCAGTTGGTTAGAGCGCACCTCTGATAAGGGTGAGGCCGGTGGTTCGAGTCCACCAGGGCCCATAGTAATACCAGATATACTAAAGTGTATGGGGCCATAGCTCAGCTGGGAGAGCGCCTGCCTTGCAAGCAGGAGGTCAGCGGTTCGATCCCGCTTGGCTCCACCATTCCCTGATAGCTCAGTTGGTAGAGCACTCGACTGTTAATCGAGTTGTCACAGGTTCGAGCCCTGTTCGGGGAGCCATTAAGGCCCGTTGGTCAAGGGGTTAAGACACCTCCCTTTCACGGAGGTAACAGGGGTTCGAATCCCCTACGGGTCATAGCTATATTTATTAGCTTAAAATGGGATGAGAATCCCAAAGGTTCGTCGGTGGATAAACTTCGTTAGCAATGGCTTCGCAGTCTCGAACGAAGTGAGAGTATCCCCTACGGGTCATATATATGGAGGCTTAG
>NZ_LGRP01000104.1:0-487 GCF_001636635.1 Paenibacillus sp. O199 | reverse complement strand
GGTCCTGGGAGAGTAGGACGCCGCCAAGCGAATTCCCTTTGGGGTATTTTTTTTGCCCCCCTCGTAAGGAAAAGGGAAATATATTGGGGCCCTTAGCTCAGTTGGTTAGAGCGCACCTCTGATAAGGGTGAGGCCGGTGGTTCGAGTCCACCAGGGCCCACCATTTAAGTTTTAAACCACAGTGTATGGGGCCATAGCTCAGCTGGGAGAGCGCCTGCCTTGCAAGCAGGAGGTCAGCGGTTCGATCCCGCTTGGCTCCACCATTCCCTGATAGCTCAGTTGGTAGAGCACTCGACTGTTAATCGAGTTGTCACAGGTTCGAGCCCTGTTCGGGGAGCCATTCAGGAGAGGTGTCCGAGTTGGTCGAAGGAGCACGATTGGAAATCGTGTAGGCGCCAAAAGCGTCTCGAGGGTTCGAATCCCTCTCTCTCCGCCAGATAGAATTTTGTTACTGTGGCCCGTTGGTCAAGGGGTTAAGACACCTCCC
>NZ_LGRP01000108.1:0-338 GCF_001636635.1 Paenibacillus sp. O199 | reverse complement strand
GTAACTTCATCGGCCTTCAGCGCTTCTGGCTTCTGTTCACCGATAAGTACTACTTTGGCCCTACTGTCTTTCAGCATGTAAGCTATTCGCTGATCTGGATATTTGGGATCAATCGGCATGTACGCTGCGCCAACCTTCAAAATCGCCAAAATACCCGTGATCGTATGCGTATTCCGCTCAGCCATAATACCAACGTAATCTCCGCGCTCCACACCCACTCGCCGTAACTGTTCTGCCAGCTGACTGGAACGCTGCTCCAGTTCACGGTACGTCAACTGCTCTTCGCCTGACACGACAGCTGGCTGATCAGGGGTCAATGCAGCCTGAGAATGGAACAG
>NZ_LGRP01000063.1:0-11877 GCF_001636635.1 Paenibacillus sp. O199 | reverse complement strand
GTGACCGGAGCAACGGGTGTGACCGGAGCAACAGGAGCTGGGAGCATGTACTTCTTTACTCAATTTACTAGTCCAACCCTTAGTATACCGCCTTTAATTGCAACAGAAGTTATATCTCTTCCTGTAACTATAACCACTAATGGGCAAATAGTTAGGATAGATTCAATGGTGCAATATATTATCAATACTGTTGGTAGTGGTGAATACTCTTACAATTTAATGTTTAGCCTTTCTAGAAATCCTGGAAATTCACTCTGTACTATTTTTGTTTCCGAATCTAATAAGACTATAACTGGTCAATCCTATACTGCATATGTACAAAACATTACTTGGACTGATATCCCTCCAACAGTTGGTAATTATATATATAGAATCTCAGTCTATCGCTCCACACCTGAGGAGAATATTAGTAGTCTTCAAATTGGTGCGAGATCTATTGATTCTATAGTTTTTCCTCCTGGAACTTAACCCAGGACGGCCGTGGCCGTCCTTTTGTTCGTCTCCGGAAGAATTACGTATCCAGGAACACCAGGAGCGTCCCTGAACTGAAGCCCAAGCGCCAGGAGCGCGGCCGCTCTCTCCGATCTGGAAGAGAACAGCATAAAAAAAAAGCAACCCTAGTGGGCTGCCTTCATTTAATCGCTATGAGATTTTTTATACTCACTTAATTCTTCAATTAGTTTTTCCAGTCCTTCAGGGCTTAACGTTACTGTTCCATTTCCAAATGCAAAGGTGTGATTTGCTTTTGTTGATTCTCCTGTAACCAAACAGGGTTCCAGGTTGTCGTATTTTTCAATGATGATCCTCTCACCATCACTGAATACTTCAAGCATCTGTTTCTCCCCTAAATGCAGCTCTTTGCGAAGCTGCTTCGGAAGAACAAATCTTCCTATCTCGTCAAGACTCCGGATATACTTCTTCTTTTGCAAACCATCCTCCCCCTGCCCAAGTTAGATTCTGTTTACGTTAGCTTTAATTTGTTCAATCTTTTGTTTCAGCTCCTTCACTTGCTTATCATCTTTTTTGTTTTGAGCAACATTGATTTTATTGGTAAGTTCCTTGATTCGTTGATTACTGGACTTGAACTGAGTCACTTTCTCTTTCATTTCGGGATCATCCCCGGCTAATTGAGTAGCTTCTTGAATCAGTCCAGACCAGAGATAAGAAATCAAAAGCTGGTTTTTCCTTCTGTCGGCCAACTCACTATCTGTCATATCAATATCCTTTGCTAAACCGATTACAGTATCATATTTAGCTGTCATATAAGCAACTTCATAATTTACCGGTGCAGCGTCAGGGAATTGTATCTGTAGTTCCTTTAGCTTGGCCGTTTCTTTGTTCTCGATCATTTTCATTACCACTGTATCGGCTTGGCTTGGATCAAGCTGCATAAGCTTTTCATAAAGCCCTTCTTTTTCGTATAAAAGTATCATTTGTTTCTTTTCGGCTTCAGCCAGATTTTCATATCCGACTGTATCCAATATTTTTAAAGCTTCTTCATTTTCGCCGTTCATGATTTTACGGTAAACATCGGCTACCTGATCTGAGTTCAGCGTTGGAATCTCTTGCGTCTGCTGTACCTCGGGATTTTCTGAAGATGCTGCATTCGCGTCTGGATTAGGCGGTGTGAGTGTATTCGCTAAAAGAATTACGGCCGCTACACCTACTGATCCCAAGTAAAAATATTTGGAACTGAAGAAGCCTTGTTTTTCTTCCTGATCGCCTTTCTTCTTAACAGGTCGAACCAGATCATTTTTGGATCGCAAGCCGCGGTTCGACTTCTCCACAAATTCAGATGAAGTTGCGGCAGTTAACTTTCCGTTAGCCTTGGCCTTACGAATTTCCTTGCGTCTTTCAAAAAATTTCATTTGCTTTAGGCTTTCCTCGTACTCCCGGTGAATCTCTTCCTGGCGTTCTACGTTTACAATGGTTTCTTCCAAAACCCTTTCAACTTCCTGGACTGAAGAAGCTCGAAGCACCTGTTCCGCAAACCTGATTACTTTATCCCTTTGGTCTATAAAATCAATTAGACGGGGTTTACCCAAAACCCTGTAAAGTGTAGTTAAGGATAGCAAAATTACTTCTTTGAGTCCATCCAACGTAGGAGGGGTGCTGTAAAGCCTATGCCCATCAAATTCAAAGACTAGAGCCTTAATTTTGCTATCTGTCAGGTCTACGAAAAGGTTGTTTTTATCCCACAAAATTGCTGTATTAGGATTGTTTTTAGCTAATTCAATGAAAGATCGGAAGTAGTAAATTTGGTCTTCAAAATACAACTGTCGCAAGTAGAAAAAAGATTTCATGTCTTCTAAAAAGTAAGTGAACACCAGGCGGTTAGTTACAAGTGTTATATCATGAGCAAAAAGATAATTTTTGAAGGCTGCCAACGATATTCCCTTTTGCTTATAGACCGTTTCTAATTCATCCAGGCTATCAAAATCGGTATACGAAAGCGGTATGCTGTAGTGGACTTCATTACCAACCACTTCAATTTCACCATATTTATTAACAGTGGATTGCATACAACATTCACTCCTTTCACTGTATTTTAAGATCGTTTTTCAACTTGTCTTTGTTGAATGGGTTAATTGACTCCTGATCCTTCTCTTCCAGATCCGTACCACTTACAAAAAATCCATCCCTAATTAACTGTACCTGGTTCTCATTGGTTTTCACAAAATGCAATGTGTATTTCTTAGGCTCTTTACTTGCATACTTGCCAGGTATTTTATATGTCATGGGTATTGTCAGTTCACTGACATTAATATTTTCATAGTAGACTTCAGTTGCTTCATCTGTGAGCAGACTAAACCGCGATGCGCTTAACTCAAGAATGTCATTCTCGTTCCGTTCTGTGCCGCTTATGCGTGTTACACGGGACTGGGAATGTATTGCTATAGAGTTTTTTATTTTATCGCTCATTTCTTCATGAAGGCCGTCAAGTTCGGCTGTTGTATGAGCTGTGCGCCCATGAAACTCGGTTATTACAGCAACATATTGTTGTGCCATTTTTTTTGCCTGGTCAATGTCTTCATTCCTGAACACAGCTTCTCTTTCTGGCTCCTGTACCGGTTCCTGTTCCTTAACCTGTTCTCCACCACCTATAGGATTGGTTACAGGCGGTTCTTCCTTGCTACAGCCCGACAAAACGATCATGAACGCTGCTGCCAAGAGAATAAGTTTTTTCATCCAGATCACTCCTTTTATTTACGTTTCAGAACCATCATTTTAACCGCCGACTTAGCACCTGAAGCCACAGATCGAGCCGATCCGGTACTAAAACCCCATTGTCCTAATATGCCTGGAAGAGTCATCGAGAGGATAAAGAATGCTGCACCTAGGAATAGGTGATACGTATCCCCAAAGTAGGATGGCGGTATAAGGAATTGATTTAAACCTACCGCAATAGCAATAAGCTGCAAGGCTAATGTGATGAATGCAATAATGAAATTTTTGAGCCAGAAATCGAAGAAATTGTACGTATCGTTTATTTTGGTTGCAATTGCAATTGGCCCGGCGATATACAAAATAGCTACAAAAGCCGTGCGATAGAAGAGTTGCAACATTAAAATAATGAGCATAATCCCGATTATTAAAATGACGATTATTGCAAACAATCCTGGCCCCATCAAAATGTTGGTAATCATGTTCAAAATCATATCTTCGCTGCTGATCGTGTCGATAATTTCATGCATCATTAGCTCTTGCGCGTGCAAGATCCATTCAATGATAGAGTCATAGACAAAGAGGAAAAATGCACTGACTACAATTGATACTATTTTCTCATTCCAGACGGTTGCGCTGTCCTCAGCGTCACCCATTCGTAAACTCACAATTTTAGCAGCATTAAAGGCAATAAATATCGCCAAGACAATTTTCGATAGTGCAAAAATTCCGTCCTTGTAAGCTTCATATGACGAGTTTCCGACAATATCTGTTGGAGATATGACCGTCTTCTTCATTAAATCTTTGATAAAATCCATAGCCGAGACACCCGAGTCCAAGGCTATTTTATAAACGTGACAAGATACATCAAATCGTCCACAGCTTACTGTACGTTCATCTGGATCATATTTTTTAATGAAGTCTTTGTAACTCTCCGGAGCGTTCTCAAAAAATGCTTCGTACTGATCGTAATAATCTCCTTCATCGGCAAAACTGACCGTTGGGAATATCATTGTTGCTAATGTTATGAGTAGAACGAAACTTATTAACCATTTCGTTTTTTTCATTGTCCTCCTGACCTCCCAATAAAGAAAATTAGGAACAGGACAACAAAAACAGCAACACTCCACTTTAATGTGATTCGATACCTTAGTTCTCTAATTTCGTCCTCAGTCATTTCGGTTTTATACTCTAAATAAAATTCACGCTTCGCCTTTTCTATTGGCTGCTCATAAATTTTGGTTAATAGCTTGAAAAGTTTATCCAGGGCAGCGAGAGTATTACGGGATAGCTTCAGCAATTTCGCCCTTTGGCTTGGAGATAGTTTCATTCCCCATCCCTCGCCTTCGTAGCATTTTCTAGGGCTTCTTTCGCTTGTCGTCTCAGCTCATCATCACTACTGTCACCCGTAAGAGTAATATCTACATTATTTACCTTCCATTCCCCATTCTCTTTAACCCAAGCGGAGTACATCGAGAACGTCTGAATGTAATCATCAGTTGGGCTATTTGACCCACCTAATTCATATTGAAGACGAACCGTTGCATAGGATTCTGCTTGATCGTCTCGCTCCTTAACCTTCTTCGTGTACAACTGCTTTATTTCAACATTTTTCAGTCCATTATCTTCAGACATGTGTACGTCTTCATGATCTTTTTCCCGATTATCTTCTCTAGCAAAACGATCGGCAGCAGCCTTCGATAAAAACTCTTGATGCTTCCCCTGTGCATACGCACGTACAAAGTCTTCAGAGCGCTGATTGAGGGCTTCAACATCCTGGTATCCGGCAATGGTCTGCCGCGCTTTGTGCAGCGCTGTGTATTGGTTAAATCCCCATCCGAGTGACAACGCAAGACCAACACCCAAAAGGAGCATTATCCAACCTTTTTTCATATCTATTCATCCCCTCTATCCATAGAGTCGTCAGCTCCTTCGTCCTCGCTCCTGCCAATGCTTTCAAGGAAAGGCCACGGATCTTCTCTTGTACCGTATATTTCCCCTCTTTGAATTTCAAAGTGTAAATGTGGCCCCGTAACACGTCCGGTTTTTCCACATGTTCCAATCTGTTCACCTTTAGTGACGTTTTGATTTACGCTAACGAATACCGCGGTCATATGGCCGTACAAAGTAAACATGTTGCCGTGATTTATAATGATATGATGGCCGTAATTACCGCCGCCCGACTTCACAGCAACCGCTATCGTACCGTTGTCTACTGCATAGATTGGATCACCGATGCTACAAGCAAGGTCTGTTCCCTTGTGCATGGTGGACGGCTTCCCCGTTACAGGATGTGTCCGCATACCATATGGCGAAGTGACGACCATAGGAGGGGTTACAGGATACGCATAGTCTCCAGTGACAAAATATTCACAGTTTGCCGACAAACCGCCAAAACCATTAACTATCCGCGTTACAGTTGGAATCCAGTGAGCATTAAGGTTATTCGGATCATTTTTTGCACCGACTGGAGCGTACTTGTTACCTACTTGCTCAATCGTTACTAATCCCTGAGAGATATACAGCCTATACAAATTTGCAGCCATGAATTCAATGCCTTCATCCAAGCTTGTAAAGGTCATTAGTCCACTTCCATCGGGTCTCATGAGTCCACCAGGGTTGTTCTTGTTCTTCACGGCTGGTGATTTCCCGTATGACGTTTCGTGCATAGCAATGGACATTAGCAAAACCGGATCAATGTTATTGTTTGTAGCAGCTTCGATAAACACATTTTGTTTCCCTGTAAAGACTCCTAAATCAGCGAATTTCTCGTCAATGTATGCCATGTTTAATTCGCCAGGCGTACAGAGCAAAGGTCCAGATCCACCTGGGCCAGATCCGCCGCTGTTATCATCCACGATAGCGGCCATGATCGCTGCTATGATTGCTACCACACCTGCTACAAGCGCTATGATCAAAATGTAGTATCTTGCTTTGTAGAGTAGAGCCTGTTTTAAAAAATCGTTCATTAGATGATCACTTCACTAAAAGGCTTCCGGTCGAACCATAGCTGTTTCTCTACGTCTGTCAGTACGACTTGCAGCCTAATTTTTTTAGAACCAACAAAGTACAGCCCCTTACCGGCTTCTTCTTCCTTACGACCTTCCACAACCGTTATGGCCGTCTTTTCTTCTTCCGAAAATTGCATGTTCATTTCACGTTCTAAGAAGTCAACTTCAGTATCAGCCATCGGCAGATAGAATCTTTGGGTCGCCTGGTTAATAACGGCTTCTCCGTAATTTCGTTGATCGTCTCTAGCCGATAAAAAGTCCTTGATAGATTGACTGGCCGGTGTAATGCCGCAGTTAAAGGATCGCAGCATTTTCATAGCCGTGTACAAATATTCCATTGCCAGAGGAACCTTTGGATCGGCAATGATATGAGCTTCGTCAATATAAAGTTGCGATTCTGATTTATCACCGTTCACCACTTCATATTGGATATGAGATAAAAGCAGGAAGTACACGACACGCTGCAACTTTGGTTTGTGCTGAAGCTCTAAAATGTCAAAGTCACACAACGGATTCGTGATATCCACGTTCGTATGACCGTTCAGGATTTTTGCAAAAAGCCCTTCGGAATACGCATATAGGATAGTGTGGAAATCAGAAATTTTCGTGAATTCTTCTTCGCCTTTATCCTTCTTCTCTGCAAGGAAATCATACAAATCACGCATAATTGGAAAGTCTGTTTTTTTAAGTTTCCCTACATTTGTTCGCTCGTTGATGTTGAATTTCTCGTACAGCTCTATGAGATATTTGGAAAGTATATCTTCCTGAAGATCATTCATGTCTGGATACATAAGCTTAAACATGGTTAACAGGGTACTTATTTTAGCAAGCAATGGGTTCCCTTCTGACATCCCCTGTCTTTCCATTTCTTTTTGTGCATCGGCGCTGATCGCCGGTATGTCGAAGGGGTTAATTATGCTCCCACCATTAAAGGATAATTTAACCCACTCACCGCCGAGACTTTTATAAATCGCCCCGAACTCTCCTTTAGGATCAATTGTCCGGATGATGTTGCCAAGCATCCATTTACGCATCATGTTAGCGAAAAGGGTACTTGATTTACCGGTTCCTGACATACCTATCAAAAACTCATGTTTATTGTGCAGCTTGGAATCATCTACGATTACGACATTACCGGTTGTTATGTTGCGTCCCTTAATAATCCCATGTTGATCAAAAATTTCGTTTTCATGAAATGGAAAAAAGAAGCTTACTGCTTCGGCGTTCATTGGACGATACGTCAAGTCATAGACCTTGTTATGACCAATTGGTAGAAAGCTATCAAAAGCATCTTTGAGCTTGGTCATAGGCGTTACCGTTTTGGCAAATGGCCCGACTACGGATTTAACCAATTGCGTCAGTGTATCAAGTTGTTTGTTATCCGCTGCAACAATGTGAATGAGCATTTGGAACATGTACATCCGTTCATTTTTGTAACTGAGCTGATTGAGTGTCATACGGGCACTATCAATCTGTGCTTCAGCTTCAGCTTTACCAGCATCGTTTACATACTTAGAATCAGCCTTTTGCCGGTTCTGACGTATGCTTTCAGATAACTGCTTTCGAACCTCAGCCGAATCATATTCCGTCAAAAATTGCACAACGCTGATATTTTCAGACAAGTCATTGAGGTTCATAATGTGTTCCTGGTTCAATATAGCGCTGTATTCGACAGCAACTAGAGTACGTGTAAAGTTAGCACCCGCACGTACAAATGATTCTTCTTCTTCGATGGAATCCGGCGATAACATATTTAATATATTTTCATTGAAACCGATATAAGAAGACTCTAATGTCTCCTTTTTCTTTTTGGAGAATATGCCCATGTTCGCTCTCCTTTTCTTACATGATGTGATCTGTCTTCATCTGCTGCCAGCTTCCACTCATTTCTTCGTAAGTCCGTTCACCCACGGTTAACGGGGAGAATAGGGCTGTTTTGAAGCTGAAATTCACTTGTGCATTTTCATAATCGATGCAAGCAAACATTAAGTGAAAGAGTTCTTCATTGTCCAAGACTTTCGTTTTCAGCTCGTAACGTCCACCAAGCATATTTTCTATTTGAGTGCTTACGATCTTAACGTCTCGTTCCAGTTCATCAAGCACCTTTTTGCGATTCATAGAATTAAATGGACGTGCCAATATCACGTACCTATTCCGCGAAACCATGTTTTTACTTTTCTGTATATCGTCAACATATTTTAAATAGCTCTTAGCAAGAATTGCCTTTGGATAAGATTCCTCTTTGGCTGTTTGATCATCAATATAACGGCCATAATTTGTGAGGTTTATCGGTTGAGCAATTTGGCTCACCTGAAGAGGTAACATGGATCGTGGTAAATCATTCAAAAATGTTTCATAAGCCTGAAAAATCTTCGTTTTTTCTTTCTTATTCAGCAATGACAAGTTAACACTGGATACCCGAATGACTTTCACGAACCGATTATCGGTTGTTTCATAGCATTCAGAGTACACATTCTTTATGCCAAGCTGCTCCCGTATATCTTTCGATGCATTCTTTTTTTGTTTACTGCTCATGAAATCACCTTTCGTATAGACAAATAATTTTTGTCGTCTATTGAACTGGATTCTCCATATAACCCGATGTGTAAAGAAGTTGATGTTCTTACGATCCGGGTGATGGAGGGTGAGGATGAGTAAAAATGTACCCCAAGGTGATAAACAAATTAGAAGCAATTGTGCGCTAAATGAGTAGCCAGCATGAACTAGATACCACAACACCAGAAATCCTATAGCCATTAATGGCAAAGAGATAAGTATATCCCGGTACTTGATTAAGGAGAGGATGTATTTTTTCGTATCTACATTGAGAGGAAGTTCAATCTTCCCTTCCTCCCTTAAACGGTCTCTACGCTCTACTGCTGACTGATTGTCAAAAATCACATAATCAGCCCCTTAAATTAAAGATTGCTTTGGAAATAGTCCACAATCTGTTTTGCGAGTACAAACACGATCAATCCGATAATGCAAGAGATCAAACCTTTTTTGAATCTAGGTTGATTCTCTTCCCCACCAAATGCAGCCATCAAACCACAAACCAAAATACCGATTGTAAACAGGGTGATGAAGGTTTTGGTGATATCACCAAACAATGTATTGAACAACCCTTGTAACGACTCGAACATTAAGTATTCCTCCCTTAGTGTTAGCATTTTCCCTTCTAATAGGAATTTTACAAGACTTCCTATAAGTCGAGTATTGGACGATACTCCCAACTGACATTAGCTCCTACTTACCATATAATCCCTCCAATTTGAATCTGATTAGAATTTAACAGATTAATTTGAGTTTGTAAAGAAGGGATTGCCCTATTTAAAGGCAATCCCTACGTGGAAATATTCCTAATTATTTGTTCAGCGACTAGATTTAAGTAAAATCTATATGTTCTATTGGTACTTTTAACCTTGTTTTCCAGGACTTTTTTCACACTATTGCTAAATATTAGGTTCAAATATGCCTTTTCGCTTATTTCGTAAGAGTCAACATTTATATCCTCATGTAAAATATAATGGGAAAATAAACTACCAACTGTCATGGAATTAGCTTGGCAATAAGCCATGATTTTATCCTTCGTTTCTTGGTCAAGAGTGATCTCAATACTACCCTTTCCCATATCGGAATCGTAAGGATCGTCTTGCTCAATGAATTTGTCCTGGTTGTGTAAAAAATAATCGGATATGAGTAAACCAAAAAATACACGTCTAGAATATCCGTGCCTTTCTATGCCTTCAAGCATCGTATGCATTTGCTCACTAATGGTTGATGCTGTTGCAATAGATAGTTTAATTTCATTAGCAAGTAAATCTACAAAACGTTTGTCATAAGAGTTTTTAAGGATCTCTACCAGCGCCAGTGAAATTGCATTGCGCTTACTGGTTCCCATTTTCTTAGCAGCCAACGCTATGATTTCTTCAGCATTTTTATTTAATGCTAGATTTAGTTTGGGACTAGCCAAATTATCCCCACCTTAGTTCATTCCGAAAATGTCATTTTCTTTGTATCCATCTTTTGCTATAATGCTAGTTAAGTTTAAATAGATTCACTCGTTATCTAAAGATAACATTTCAATAAGTATTTTAAAACAAAAAAAATCCCCTATCTGCTCCACACTATGCTATAAACGGTCACTTGTTTGGCGACGAGAGAACCGTTTGTAACATCCCAGGCGAAAGCTTGATAGAGGATTTCTTCTATTTGGCTACATTTATATTGGTATTATACCATGAAAATAGCCCTATAGTAAAGGAATTCCTCTGTTTTGCCTAACCCTGTTTTATGGAGTATATGGGCAAAAACGGAGGTTTTTTATTTATGTCAGAACAACAGCCGAGAAAACTTAAACGTTGTGTAATCAAAGAAGAATTTGTAAGTCTTACAGGTGATGCAGTTTCAGCAGCAATTTTGAACCAAATGATATTCTGGCAGGAGCTTGTTAACAAATCAGATCAAGAAATACAAACAGAGATCAGCGCCTATGAAAAAATTGGAGACAAACGAAAAATTGCTAGTCTAAAAAAACAGATGAAAAACGGATGGTTTTGGAAAGCAGCAAAGGAAATGGCCGAAGAAGTAATGTTCTCCACGCGTCAAACTGTGGATAGAAAAATGAGAGCGCTTGTGGATAAAGGATTTATGGAATGCCGCCCTAATCCCGATCCTCGTTATGTAACTAACTATTACCGTGTAAATCTGGCTTACATACAAACTGAACTGAACAAAATAGGTTTCTCTCTTGAAGGTTATGCACTTCCTGAACCTCAGCAAAAGGTTGAAAAAATGCCCGATGACACAACATATGGTATTGCCCAAAATGAGCAATACCATATGTATGGGGTTGCTCAAAATGAGCAAGGGGTTGCTCAAAATGAGCAAGGGGTTGCTCATTTTGAGCAAGTCAGTAATTATCTATCTTTAGGTTTTCAATCTTTAAGCTTTGAAGAAGAAGAGGTATACACCGGACGCGATCCGCTTATCCACATGTTGATATTTGTGAGCAAAACAAAAGCTCCTACTATCCGACATGAAGCCTTTTTGCAAAACCTAACAACATGCAACATAAAAAATGAAATGGGCATCCAGATTGTTGAGTATATGCGAACACAGCAGCAAGATATTAATAATTATACTTGTGACGCTATTGATCGAACATTTGCGGAATTTGTTAAAAGATCAAAATCTAACGATAAGGTTAAAGTGTTCCCTCGTTGGTTTGCGACAACCATTGTTAACAAGCAATTTGAAGTGGATCAAGATGATGCACGTGCCGATGAAGCTAGACGTGAAGAAGAGAGATTTCAACGGAGATTAGAGCGTTATAAAAATAGTAGTCACCAATTGGCTGCCGCTACTTCAGAGATGCATTAAAGAAAGTGATTGCATTCAATTTGAATTCAATATGAATTATTTCTGAGTTTCTATTATCCGCATATGACTGAATACATTCAATTTGAATTCAATTTGAATCACTTTTGAATGGGAATGGAATTAACATTGTTCTTTCACAGCATTTTATAACAGCCTGAAACAGCCCAGGATACCTTTTATGTATCCAACCAGTACAAACCTATCAATCAGCATTTAAAGCGTTCCTGAAAGCCTGTGGAAGCTCTCTGAGGATGTAACAGGTGACCGGCACGCGGCTGTTCTCTCCAATCCGGACGAGA
The DNA here is from genome assembly GCF_001636635.1 of Paenibacillus sp. O199. Lineage (NCBI taxonomy): Bacteria > Bacillati > Bacillota > Bacilli > Caryophanales > Paenibacillaceae > Paenibacillus > Paenibacillus sp. O199. The sequence goes on along the minus strand of NZ_LGRP01000063.1, from coordinate 20 downwards.
TCCGCGCACCTCCATAGCGC
>NZ_LGRP01000010.1:0-195602 GCF_001636635.1 Paenibacillus sp. O199 | reverse complement strand
TAACCTTCGGGGCACCGATTCTGACCTCATTGACGTCAACGGTGTCACGCAAGACGCTGCTGCTTGCCATTATGGTTGTTTTCATCGCCGGTAACACCATGGCGGCGCTCTCGAGTGGAATTACCATGCTGCTCATTGCGCGAATTGTCTCCGCCTTGGCACACGGAGTATTCATGTCCATTGGTTCCACCATTGCGGCAGACCTGGTTCCTGCAAACCGACGGGCGAGCGCTATTGCCATCATGTTCTCTGGTTTGACCATTGCTACAGTAACTGGTGTACCCCTTGGTACACTCATCGGTCAAAACTGGGGATGGCGCGCAGCTTTCATTCTTATCGTTGTCGTAGGTGTTGTGGCCTTTATCGGCAACATGCTTCTAGTGCCATCCACGTTGCAACGCGGAACGCGAACTGCCTTCCGAGAACAACTGAAGCTGGTAACAGGCGGACGGTTGCTGCTGGCTTTTGCCATTACCGCCGTGGGATATGGGGGAACGTTTGTGGTATTCACTTATCTGTCCCCACTATTGCATGATATCAGCGGGTATTCCGAGAAAACGGTCGCGGGAATTCTGCTGCTGTACGGGATCGCCATTGCTATCGGCAATATTATCGGGGGGAAAGCCGCCAACCGCAATCCGCTCCGAGCACTCTTCTATATGTTTATCATCCAGACCGTCATTCTGGGCATACTGTATTTCACAGTTCCATTTAAGCTGGCAGCGTTACTCACGATACTCAGCATGGGTCTGCTTGCCTTCATGAATGTACCAGGGCTTCAGACGTACGTCGTGACGCTCGCAGAACGTTATGCTCCACAAGCCAAAGACGTCGCCTCCGCCTTCAACATCGCAGCCTTTAACGCAGGTATCGCAATTGGTGCATATTTGGGCGGTGTAATCACAGATTCCATCGGTCTGATTCATACCACATGGGTTGGTGCAATTATGGTTCTGGCTGCTGTTCTTCTGACTGGTTGGGCAAGAGCGCTTGATCGTAAACATCCCTATTCCCCATCAGAGTCGTAAGACAGGTTAGGAGGTTCGGTCAGATATCAGCCTAAACACGCGTCTTTCCTAGGTTGAAGCTGCAACTCGGAACCGGTTTCGCCTTTATTTTAATCTAGTATAATACGTTAATTCGAATTTAATCTACTATGACTTAATGAAGGAAACTAGAATTTATCGTTTAACATCGTTACTATCATTTTGATTCATAATATGAGGAGGACTTCACATGACAGCACAACATTTACAATCCACAGTAGCTTTAAATAACGGCGTTCATATGCCTTGGTTCGGACTGGGCGTATTTAAGGTAGAAGAAGGAGCTGAATTAATCGAGGCCGTTAAACAAGCCATTGCTCACGGTTACCGCAGTATTGATACAGCTGCTATATACGGCAACGAATCCGGTGTAGGCCAAGCGATTGCCGAGGCATTGAGAGAGAATAATCTGAAACGTGAAGAATTGTTCATTACGTCCAAAGTGTGGAACGCAGACCTCGGATATGATGAGACGCTTGCGGCATATGAGACAACGCTGAACAAACTTGGACTGGAATACCTGGACCTGTATCTAATTCACTGGCCAAAAGCAGGCAAATACAAAGGCGCATGGAAAGCGATGGAGCAGCTGTACAAAGCAGGCCGCATTAAAGCCATTGGCGTCAGCAACTTCCACATTCATCACCTTGAAGATCTGCTCCAGGATGCTGAAGTGAAGCCAGCAATTAATCAGGTGGAGTACCACCCTCGTCTGACTCAAGCTCCACTTAAAGCATTCTGTGAGAAAAACGGAATTCAATTGGAAGCTTGGTCGCCGCTGATGCAGGGTCAACTTCTGGACAATCCGGTTCTGACCGAAATTGCCACTGCAAAAGGTAAATCTGTAGCACAAGTCATCCTGCGCTGGGACTTGCAAAACGGTGTCATCACCATTCCCAAGTCTACCAAGGAAAAACGTATCGTCGAGAACTCTTCCATCTTCGACTTTAAATTGTCCAATGATGAGATGGAGCGTATTAGCGCTCTGAACGAAGATGTTCGCGTTGGACCCGACCCGGACAACTTTGATTTCTAATTGAAGTTTCTAATTATGTCGGAGTAAATTTCTAGATAAAATAAGTAGGGCAAAGCCTTGTTGGAGCCTGCTTTGATATATCATAGCCAAAAACCACCGGATCAAGAGCCGGTGGTTTTTGGTCTTCCCTTTTCTTATCTTCTTCTGTTTAGCGCCGAGAAACAATCCATGTGTCATATTCTCTTTCCACTAACTAAGCTCGCCAACACTGCACATTTCAATTAAAAATGTTGTATTTCAATTTTTAACTATTGAAGCTGCCACAAGGCAGGAACGTTGGATGGTTCCCATCCTGCCAAGGAGGTGTGGGGCTGCAAACATTTATACGTCTTGCCGCTATATGTGACCAGTTGTCCCGCAGTATAAGCTGTGTTGACCTGCCATGCGGATACACCAGGATTTGTCGTTTCGGCGGCTGTCTTCACACTCACCGCGCTGCTCGCTGCAGACACGTTGCCTGCCGCATCCTTTGCTTTTACCGTAAATGTATACGAGGTATCCGCAGCAAGTCCGCTGATCGTTGCCGTCGTACCGGTTACCGTTGTTGCCAGTGTCGTTCCGTTGTACACGTCATAACCCGTTACACCCACATTGTCAGTGGATGCCGACCAACTCAGCGTTATGCTGGATGTGGTTTGTGCCGTCGACGCAAGGTTCGTTGGTGCAGTTGGCGCTTGCGTATCGCCTCCCGGCTGAGCCGTTGTGCTTACAGTTACAGCATTACTGGCTGCAGACAGATTACCTGCTGCATCTTTTGCTTTTACCGTGAAGGTATATGAAGTACCCGCTGTAAGTCCGCTGATTGTTGCTGTCGTTCCGGTGACCGATGTCGCAAGATTAGCGCCATTATAGACGTTATAACCAGTAACCCCTACATTATCCGTTGAAGCATTCCAAGCCAACGTCACAGAGTTTGCCGTCACACCTGTCGAACGAGCATTCCCGGGTACGCTTGGTGCCGTCGTATCTACTGGTGGCACTGTACCTCCAGTAGGCAGATCGGCTTTCAGTTTGTTTTGAAGTGTTTTGTTACGGTCACCGCTGAGCTCCCAGAACATCGCTCCGCCGAGTCCTTTGCTCTTGATATAAGCCGTTTTATATCCAACGGACTCCGCATCGTCATAGCTGATAAAGCGCTTGTTGGACGCATTATAGAGATATGGCACTTTGGCTGTGTCATTCCAGTAACGCGTGTACCCGTTTTTGTTGATGTAATTGGCTTCCAGATCGTAGAAATCAAAAGAGCCTGCTTCCCATGTTCCAACGGAAGAACCACCCGTGCACGTCTGATACTGGCCGTTGCCTGCTTGTGCGCATCCATCCCAGCCACGACCGTAGAATGGAACACCAAGCACGAGTTTAGCGGCCGGTACGCCTGCATCCAGATGCCCTTGTGCTCCGGCTGCCACATTAAATGTATTGGCATCTGGCACGCCAGCGGCTGAAGCTGCAGGATCATAGTTCAATGGCGCATTATGTGCGCTGATCTTTTGCCAAGCCCCGTTAAAATCGTATGTCATAATGTTAATCCAGTCGACGATGGCAGCAATTTTTGCAAGCTCCGTATTGGCAGCATAGGTCGCAGACGCACCGCTTGCAATCGTAAGCAGATACTTCTTGCCGTCCACAGCTCCCGCTGCATCCAATTTTTCACGGATTTTGCTCAGGAGCAATGTGTAGTTTTGCTTATCTTCAGGACGTTTGCTGTTACCATCGAGACCGCCTGATACCGGGTACTCCCAGTCCAGATCTACTCCGTCAAAATTGTACTTTCTCAGGAAGTCCACGGCAGAGTTAGCAAAGACCTCCCGGGTTGCAGCAGTCGCGGCTACATCAGAGAAACGGTTGGACCACGTCCATCCTCCGACGGAGATAATAGTCTTCAGGTTAGGATTGGTTTGTTTCAGCTTGTTAAGCTGATTGATATTACCTGCAATGGGCTGATCCCACGTATCCCCTGCAAATGTCTTGCCCGTATCGATCCATGGATCGCCGAGCACGATTGTTCCGTTCGGTACATTGATCGTTTGGCTTTTTTCATTCTGACAGGTCCAGGTTACAGGATTGGGGCCCGAAGGGTCCGGATTTCCATGAATGCCGTTCCAGCAAATATCAGCAAAAGCATAGTTGATATGCGTCACTTTGGTCGGATCGATATCGGCTACATTATAGTTTCTGCCGTACGCAGCCCAGGACGGATAGTAACCAACAATTTTATAAGAATCTGCTGCTTCGGCCGTAGCAGGTTGGAGCGCGAAGGAAGGAACGATGACGGATAAGAGCAGGGACAGACCAAGGAAAAACTTTGCAGTCTTCTTAAATGCAGTGTGTTTATTTAAATGTATCATTTAATACACAACCTCCTCTGTCTTTTGCGTGCTAAGCCCATTCAGGAATGGACGATGTGCGTTCGAGAACTGGTTATTCGTATACGCGTCCCAGTTGATTGACCAGGTCATAATACCCTTGAGACCGGTATAGCCCGCAGGCTGGCGCAAGGTATAGGAGCCGCCGTATGATACTCCTTTGATCAGATAATTCAATGCCTTTTGCAGCTCAGCTGGCGCCGTATAGCCGCCTCCAGCCGCTTGCTGGGAAGCTGGTACGCCAATCGCAATCTGGTCCGGGCGCAGAGGGCTAAAGAATGGACCCGAGCTTCCGCCTACGTTAAACCCTTGAAGCAGCATTTCGGCCATGGCGACATGGAAATCGGCTGTTCCTTGAGCGTAAGAACGTCCATCCAGCCCCACCATCGAACCGGTGTTATAGTGCTGCACATGAAGTAGGGTCAGGTCATTGCGCAAGGCATGAATCACTGGAAGATACGCCCCCCAAGGACCACCATAGTTCAGATATCCGCCTTGTACATAGGCCGTTTCCGGTGCAGCGGTCAGGACGAAATTAGCACCAAAGTGTGATTTAAGCGCTTTCACACCGTTAATCAGGTTAACGATCTTCGGAGTCGTTGGACTGCGGAAGTCGGTATCGCCCGCATTTAAAGACAGGGAGCTTCCTTCAAGATCGATGTCGAGACCATTGAATCCGTAAGTCGAAATAATGGATTTCAGGGAATCCTCGAACTGTTGTCTCTTGGTCGCATCTGTGAGCTCAATCGTGCCATTGGCTCCTCCCATAGAAATCAGTACCTTCTTCCCTTGGCTTTGAAGGTACGCAATGTCCGACTTGAACTCTTCTACCGTAGCGTTATACGGAGTAAAAGCTAGCGTTCCGCTGCCGGGTGAAGTCGGCTCGGCAAAGGAGACATTAATAACATCATAAGCTGTTGAAACGTTGCGCAGTTTAATGTTGGTAGAGCCATTATCGAAGTTGTGCCAGTAGCCGATCAGCCATTTGCTGCCGCTAGGCCCAGGATTCGAAGATCCGTTGGAAGTGGTAACGCTGAGAGAGGTGCTTGCTGCGGACAGATTGCCTGCCGCATCTTTTGCTTTGACTGTAAAAACATATGTGGTGCCAGCTGTCAGTCCTGTGACTACAGCCGTAGTCGTTGAAGTGTTCGCCGCGAGAGTACCATTCCGGTACACTTCATATCCGGTTACGCCCACATTGTCCGTGGAAGCGTTCCAGGTAAGATTGACCGATGTCTCCGTGACGAAGGATGAGGTTAAACCTGCAGGAACGGAAGGTGGTGTCGTATCCGGAGTTGGAGTTCCTCCTCCCGTACCTTCCCCGACGTATTTCCACAATGCAGGCACATTTGAGGGCTCCCATCCGGTCAAAGCCGTATGGGGCTGAATACATTCATAATCTTTATTTAAATAGGTTACTAGATCTCCTTGTTTGTATGCGGTGCCTGCCTGCCATTGGGCAGCGGCGTCTGCTCTTGGTGCAAACCACGTAATAATCAGAAGAAATGCCAAAGCGAATGTAATGACCGGGCGGAATCGAACAGCTTGATTCAAGCAAAATCCCTCCTGTATTCAGATTATTTGCACCTTGCAAACAAAGCTTCACTGGTGCACTTACATGTGATCCGCGATCTATAGAGCTTATAAAACCGTCTGACGATGAGTATCGCTTCACTCCCTTCCCTTATCAAAATGGACCTTCCCTCTCGTTTTCTTTTTTTGCAGACATCATCCAAATTTACAGGGAATTTACAGATCCTCACCCTGTATTTAATCAGTAAAATGCAATTGAGATAAGGGATAAATTATTTCTATGGGGGGCGAAAAATGTAATATACCGCGCAAAAAGGCCTTCTATCAAGTCATTAAGAGACTTGATAGACGGCCTTTTTTTATTTTATAAATAAACGGATGTATTACCACGCTTATTTTAACTTCGAGGAGACTAGTTCAAATGACAGCATACCTTCGAAAGGTTGCCACCCATCCTCACCGGATAAAATAACAGGCACAGTATATTCGGCCGCTTCCTGATCACTGAGTATTTTCGCCCACGGAACTCTCCCCATCACACTTCCGGCCCCAGGTCCGGCACTATGATATTCGAAGTACGCTACCGTCGCTTCCGCATCGTTCTTGTTCCAGTTATGCCAGCCCTCCTGCTTCACATGCGCCCCCATCCAGCAGTTCAGGAAGCAGACTTTGGCATGATTTCGCCAAGGTCTGCCTAGATATACGGACTGAACGGGGGCGTTGCTGGTCAGGTCACAATCGATAAACACATAGCCATAACGTGCATCCTCTGGTGTGGAAGCAGCCGTGATCCAGCCATTCACTTCTCCCTCTGCAGCAGCAGCATCGCACAAGCGATTCTTCGCAAAAATCTCACAGCCCTGGAACACTGCCGTAGCCGAGCCAAAAATAAAATCCACATCGCCCTCAATGTAACAGTCCTCATAATATTGGCGCAGCTTCCGCCGCTCTGCCCCGTCACGCGGCCCCCCGAAGAAACTCCGGTCAATGGGCTGCTCGGGCAGCGGTCCGGTAAAGATCGTGTCCTGGTGACCTATAAATCGGCAATGCCTGAAGGCTGCCCGGTCCCCATCCACGTAGACAGCCAACGCCTGACCCACCTCACGACCAGGTCCAGCCGAGTTGATGAAGGAAAGTCCTTCAGCGGTGAAATCATCTGCACCAATAAAGGTCGTGTACGAATGAAAGGTATGATACAACTCCCCGTTCGGGAACTTCTTGAGCGCATAATCATCATACGTGATGATAGTCTGATCAGCTCCCGCGCCGACGAGGTGAACCATCGGCTTCTCGATGTGTAGTTTTTCAATATAAGTGCCTGGCTTTATGCGAATCGTATACTTTTCAGTGCAGTCGGCCGGAATCGCATCAATGGCAGCCTGAATAGTGGGAAAATCGCCGCTTCCGTCCGCAGCAACCAGGTAACCTTTCCTGTACAGATCCACATCTGATCCATGTGACAGAGGTTTGTTCATGGCAATCGCTCCATTTCCAGCGCAGCCAGCAAGAGCGGTGCCATGCCCATGAACGAGTCACTTACAATCTGCTCGCCGACATAATAACTGTATGAACCATCCCGATCCAGACTGAGCCCTGCCCCGTGACAGATCGCGTTCAGCTTCACGACTTCCTCCGTTTCTTCCATCAAACGGGACGTCAGTCCCTGCCATCCCTTCTCTGCGGCCTGCCTGAAATGCGGCTCAAGGTAACGCAAGCGGACGCCCTTCGCCATAGCATACACAAACATACTTGAACCCGAAGCTTCCAGATAATTGCCCTTGCGGAATCCCTGATCCAGCACCTGGAACCAGAGCCCGCTCTCCTGCTCCTGTACACGTACCAATGCATTACACATGCGCTCGAAGATGCCAATGATTGTGCCCCGTTGCGGATGATGGATCGGGAAGTGCTCCAGACTATCCACGATCGCCATCGCATACCAGCCCATCGCCCGGCTCCAGAAATGTGCGGAGCATCCGGTTACGGAGTCGGCCCAGATCTGCTCCTTCGATTCATCCCAGCCATGATAGAGCAGACCCGTGCGCGGATCACGCGTCTTGCGTTCGATTAGCAAAATCTGATGAGCCACTTCATCCCACAGATCAGGTCGGTCAAACGTCTTAGCATAATGCGCCAAGAATGGGGACGACATATACAATCCATCCAGCCACATCTGGAACGGATAGATTTTTTTGTGCCAAAATCCGCCCTCCGACGTTCGGGGCTGTCCAGCGAGCTGGGCTGCGAGCAGATGCGCAGCTTCAGCGTATCGCTGATCCCCGGTGGTTTCCAGCAATTCGAACAGGTTCTTGCCCTGATTAATCTGATCCAGGTTGTACTCTTCCAGGGAATACGTTCCGATGGAACCATCCTCCTGAACATACAGATCCATATGTCTTTTCATAAAAGAAACATACTCGTCCTTGCCGTATTGCTTGCCAGTGCGTGCCATTGCCATTAACGTCATTCCCTGAACATATGCCCACCGTTCCGAAGGAAACACATGATAGCCCTCTCCATCGCATTGCTGGCAAATCATCTCCGCTATTCGCTCCGACCAAGATAACTGCGTCTGTACTTGCATAAAAGAACCCTCCCTGGACCTTGAATGTTGTACTCAGCCTATCCTTAATGCTCAGACACCTGCTGACGGCAAACTGCCGTCGAATTGCGATGATTCAGCTTCGGTTGGATAATCACCGGATAATCCGTCTGCTCATCACGGATCAACGATACGATCAACTCTGCTGCCTGTGCTGCCAGTTCATCCAGCGGCGGGCCAATGGTGGTTAGCGCCACCTCGGCATACTGCATATCCGGCAGATCATCATAACCGATTAACGAAATATCATTCGGCACATTGTAGCCGGCTTCCAGCAAAGCCCGCAGCGCGCCTCGGGTCACCAGGTTGTTCAAGCCAATAAATGCCGTTGGCGAATCTGATTCAAACGTATAATTCCGAATGGCAAAATAACCATCCTCCCAAGAGGAATGTGCAGGCAGCACATGACGTTGATCAAAATCAAGGCCTGTGCGCTGCAACGCTTCCCGATACCCTTCAAGCTTGATATTTTGGGAGTTGCCAATGAAACCAATTCGGCTATGTCCCAGTGATTTCAGATGCTCAACCGCTTTGTATATGCCCTCTTTCCGGTCAATCTTGATGTAAGGGGAATTCGGGGCTTCATCTGTACCAAGCACAAAACATGGCATGTTGAGTGTCGCAAACTTTTTCCAGAAGGCATCCCGATTGTCCAGCGCATAATCCCACAGGATACATCCATCCACGCGAAGCTGGCTAAAAACATCCAGCCCATCATCCGCGACGACCAAAATCATCTGGTATCCCCGCTTCTTCAGCTCCGCATGCAGATTGCCCGATATATTCGAGAACAACGGATTGCTCAGTTCATCAAGAACAAAGCCGATAATGTTGCTTCTGCCGGTGGAAAGCTGCTGTGCCATAATGTTTTTTCGATATTGATGCTTCTCCGCAACCGCGAGCACCTTCTGCCGCGTCGCCGGTTTGATACGGGGATCACCGTTGAGCGCCTTGGATACTGTGCTGTAGCTCACTCCCGCCAGTTTGGCAATGTCCTTAATGGTTATCAAAATCAATCAACACCTCTCAACCCTTGGGAAGCTTATTGCTGTGCGGCCTTATACCGGTCATATTGCGCCTGTCTGCCGGCAATAACCTGCTCAATGTTCATTTTTTTCAAAGTCTCAATATAACTGTCAAACTGATCCAGACTGGCATCTCCGCTTATAAATTTGAAGTTCATCTCTTCCACATATGTCGTAATATCCGGCATGGACATGCTCTCTACACTCGCCTCATCTGGCAGAGCATATACGAATGGAAACGGCTCGTGGATGTAAGGCTCCAATTCCTTGTCGAGCTTGGCATGCCATTCGGCCACAACGGAATCCGCCGAATCGGTAGACTGAATGTTCGGCAGATTCACGGGACCAATGCCGAGTTTCTGGATATAGTCATTATCTTTGCCTTTGTCCGTGAATGTCTTCACGTCATTCTCTTCGGTGTACGTATCATCCTTGATTCCCCACGTATAATACGTCTGCGCTTCTTCACTTACCGCATAATCCAGGAAACGGAAGGCGAGCTCCGGATTTTTGCTATCTTTGGAGATTCCAAAAATCCCACTCACAGGAGTACGTCCAATATAGAACTGGTCTCCATGCGGTCCTTTCAGTGGCAGAATGCCTTTGAAGATGGGCTCCGTCGGATCATAATCCTTGAACAGCGGGCTGTAGACCATCGACATGTACCAGCTAAAATTAAACGTGGCTCCGGTTACATCCTGCGAGATGCGGGAGGTCACCTGATCACTTGTGGTACTGGCATAGTCCACCCCGAGCAATCCTTCTTTGTACAGCCCGTTCAGGTATGTCAGATATTCCTTGTAGGCAGGCTCATAATAGCTGAAATGTACCTTACCCTGGTCATCCGCATAGAACTGATTGGACAGATCGAGGCCAAAAGCAGGACCAAATGCCATCGGCACAAACTTGGATTCCATGGACAGCGGTATTTCATCCGCCTCGCCGTTTCCGTTCGGGTCGTCTGTCTTGAATTTGCGCAGCATCGCTGTGAACTCATCCAGTGTCGCAGGTTCGTTCAGTCCCAGCTTCTTCAACCAGCGTTCATTCACCATAAACAAGGGCATGTAGTTTTTCGTAAGCGTTTGCTGCGGAACATAATACATTTTACCATCTGGCGTCGTTAAACTGGCTTTGACGGATGGGGATTTGTCGTATATTTTTTTGAGATTCACACCATACTTCTCCACTAGGTCATTCAGCGGAATAAACAGACCACTGTTAATGTATTTCATGAGTTGATCCTGATCCGGCAGATAGACGATATCCGGCAATCCTGTTCCGGCCGCAAGCCTTGGATTCACCGCATCTGCATAATTCTGCGGCGGAATGAGATCCCAATCGACTGTTACCCCGGCATTACTCTCAATTTTCTTCACAATCTCGGCAGTAGAGAGATCCACGTTAGTCGTCCATGCGTTAGTCCCGAGAATCGACAGCTTGGCATCTTTCTGGTCCGTTACCGGACCTGCCCCTGTGTAGTTGAACGCTGGCTCCGAGCTTGGTGAAGCACTGCCCTTATCTCCCCCTACTCCTGTACTGCTGCTGCACCCGGCGAGACTGATAGCAAGAATCACCGCGAGAACACTTTTTCTTCCGGCCCCTCTGATTATCATCCGTTATTCCTCCTTGTTATGAACAACCTTGGGTGAAGCATGGTGATCAATAAGGCTATCCTTTCACGGCTCCGAGGGTAATCCCTTTGACGAAGTACCGCTGGATAAAAGGGTAGATCGTAACGATTGGCAGAATGCTGACCACAATCGACACATACCGAACCTGAAGTGTGGACACCGCGAGCGCACCCGTGGTCATCGTGCCACCCATTTTTTGCATGACCTCCGGTGATGCCATGATCAGCACCCTGCGCAGGAACATTTGCAAGGGCTGCATATCCTGTTTGCCCAGATATAGCAGGGCTGAGAAGAAGTTGTTCCAGTGGAATACGGCGTAATATAGCGTCAGCACAGCAAGCGTTGGCTTGATAATGGGTATCGCCAGACGATACAGCATCGTCAGTTCATTGGCCCCGTCTATGCTTGCACTCTCGAAGATTTCATTCGGAATACCCTCAAAGGCTGAGCGGCAGATCATGACGTTAAACGTAATGACCAGCACAGGAAGCACCATCACCCAGCGGGTGTTATATAGCCCCAGTGACGTAATCAGCATGTAGACCGGGATGAGTCCACCCGAGAAATACATGGTGAAGGCGATGAAAAAGTTCAGCTTTCTGCGCAGGAAAAATTGCTGCCTGGATAACGGAAATGCAGCGAGGCACGTAGCTACAATATTCAGCAATGTACCTATAACGGTGTACCACAGGGTGTTATAGAAGGACACCCACAACTCCCGGTATTGGAGCACCATTTTGTACCCGGACAAAGTGAATCCTACCGGCCACAACGCAACCTTTTGTTTGTCGATCGCATCAACTGAGCTGAATGAAATGCTGATCACGTACAGAAAAGGATACAGCGTAACGACGACTGCCAATATGGTCAGCAGGTAGACAAATCCGTAGAATAACCGGTCACTTCTCGATTTTTGCATACAGGTCTCCTTTGGGTCGGGATATGGTCTTACCAGAGTGACATCTTGGTCAGACGCCGGGTCATCGTATTAGCCGCGAACACAAGCACAAAGGTGATAATAGAGTTGAACAGGCCGACGGCTGTCGCAAATCCGTAGTTCTGTCCTTCAATCCCCATTCGGTATACGTAGGTGGATAACACGTCTGCGGTCTCATAGGTAGCACCGTTATAGAGCAGATATACTTTCTCAAATCCTACGCTCATGATACCGCCAAGCGACAGGAGCAGCAGGATGACAATCGTTGGTTTGATGCTGGGAAGTGTCAGGTGCCATAGCTCCTGGAATTTGTTGACGCCGTCAATTTTGCCGGAATCGTACATTTCGGGGTCAATGCCCATAATGGCTGCAATGTAGATAATGGAGCTGAAACCAAAGCTCTGCCAGATATCGGAGCTGGTGAATATCGTTCGAAACCATCCGGCGTCCATCATGAAGTTCACTTTCTCCATACCGAGCTTGGCAATCAGGGTGTTCACGATCCCGTCCGTGGGTGACAGGAAGTTAATAATCATGCCCGCGACCACGACGGTGGAGATGAAATGCGGAAGGTAGGTAACAGTCTGGGCGAACCGCTTAAACGTCTGATTCTTGATCTCCACAATACAGACAGCGAACAGAATAGGAATAGAGAAGCCGAACAGGAGCGGCAGGAAGGCGAGCAAAAACGTATTGCGCAGCAGCCTCCAGAAGTAGATGGAATTCACGAACTGATCAAACCACCTCAGGCCCACCCATTCCCCGCTGAACATTCCCTGCCCCGGCATGAAATTGCGGAAGGCCAGCAGCATGCCCGGCATGGGAACATACATGAAGATGACGTAATACAGAAAAATGGGTGAGAACATCAGCAGCAAATACTTATCCCGTTTGATCAGGCTGAACAGCGTGGACATGCGATTTTTCACTTCATAGACTCCCCTTCGCATTAAAATTACAACGTTTGAATTTTTGAACACAAACATGCCACTTCATGCATAAATCAAATCATCCCCTTAAATACAAAAACCGTTAAACCCCTTTACTAATGGAATATTAATACAAATATGAATCGATTGATGAAGTAAATATAAACTTAAGCCTATAATTACAACGTTGTAATTTCGCTACAAATGTATACGCTTACAAAAAACTATTTTTCCCATCTTAGCAAAGACCAACTGGTTTGGCAACAACAAAAATCAGTGTTTGCTTGCGAAGAGATCTAGATGCTTTTGTCGATCTGGGAGACAGGTTAGCGGGCAAAAAAAGAACGAAAAAAGGGCAATGAACGTGTTTCTTTCGTTCTGCCCGGTTCTTGTCCTGCCTACGCCAGCGTTCTGGTGCAGCGCAGGATTGTTACATTTTTTATACGTGTACCCTTGGCTTCAACCTCTTCGGATTCTACATCTGGTTTCGATACTCCATCGGTGTTACACCTGTCACGCGCTGAAATGCCCTGTAGAACTGACTGACATTGGAGAACCCCAGCCCAAAGCTGATGGTAGTCACCGAATCTGTTGTATGGCGCAGTCGTCGGGTGGCTTCCTCCACACGCAAATTCAGCACGTACTGATACGGCGTTGAACCTGTCAGTGCCTTGAAGGAACGCATAAAATGATATCTGCTCTGGTGCGCAACCGCCGCCATGGATTCAATGTCCATTGGACTTGTATAGTCACTGTGTATATACTCCAGCACCCGCCGCAGATGGGGGTCGATGAACGCGCCGCCGTTGCTATTAGTTCGCTGAAGCAGATTCGAAAGCTGCCCGCAAACCAGGCTAGACCCCACGCTCCCCGCCACACCTATTCCTGCGGTTGCCAGCGTCAGGTTACTCCCATTCGGTTGACCAGTCAGCATTCGTCCAAGATATGTCTCTACTGCAAGCTCCGTTTCCTGTATCTGCAATGGTTCAGGCGCATCGTCCAGCAAAATGGCGTTCCAGCCTCGAAACAGTCTGCTAATTTCAGCAGGATCGAAGGTTTGTGTAGTCCGAAATTCGGTCTGCTCCCCTTGCCTTCCTGAATCCTCCAATCCGCCAGCTGGCGGCTTACGAAACTTGATCACGATAACCGCGGAATCCGAACCAATCTCAAAAAAGTGCTCCATCCGGGGATGTGCAATAATCCCTAGTCCTGCTTGTAGTGGATAAGCATGCTGTTCCTGCACCAGATGGCATTGCCCTCTTACAGGCAACGTAACCTGATACCAGTCATCATGCACATGAGGTTCATTGGTGAATCCGCCAGAAGCCTTCCACAATTCCAATCCATTCAGCATCATATTTAATTCCATCGTTTCCTCACCTGCTGACATTATAGCAAATCGTGCTCACTTTCCAAGCACTTTTCACAAAGACAATATCTGTCTGTATCTTTTATCATGGTAAAAAAATAATTCGAGGTGATCTCCCGTGGCACAAGCCGCTGTAAGCAAAATGCAAATCAATCACTCCGCCAATTGGGCGCTTGCCGGAGTCAGCTTCGCCCATCTGCTGAATGATGCGATGCAGACCGTTGTTCCGTCTGCTTTTCCGCTTTTCCAGCAGACCATGCAGCTCAGTTTCGCCCAGATGGGCTGGATTGCCTTCACATTGAATATTACCGCATCGGTTCTACAGCCGCTGGTCGGTTATATGTCTGATCGCAAGCCCATGCCGATCCTTCTGCCTGGCGGCATGTTGTTCTCCCTCATCGGTGTTCTCGGCTTTGCCTTGTCTTCCGAGCTATGGATGCTGCTTGTCTCCGCAGCATTGATCGGCATAGGCTCATCCATTCTGCATCCCGAATCCTCACGCGTTGCCCATCTGGCGGCAGGTCGAGGACGCGGAATGGCACAGTCCATCTTCCAGGTCGGTGGCAACACAGGTCAGGCTCTCGCCCCGTTGCTGGTTGCCTTTATCCTGCTCCCGCATGGACAGCTTAGTTTTCTGTGGCTAATGGCTTTTGCCCTAATCGGGATCTTTATCCAGTCTTCCGTTAGCCGTTGGTATAGAGACAAATTGGCGGAAAATCGCAGCCGTCAGCAACAGCCTGTACAGGCAAATGGCATTGTGCAGCCTGCTGCCCAACCTGTAAGTCGGGGATTTATCGCTTTTACAATGGGGATCCTCATCCTGCTGCTGTTTTCCAAATTCGTTTATATTGCCGGCATGACCGGGTACTATGCCTTTTATTACGCCGATGCGTATAACCTGCCTCTTTCGCAGGCCCAGATCTGCCTGTTCGTTCTGCAATTTGCGGGAATGGTTGGAACCTTGCTCGGCGGCCCACTGGCTGACCGTTATGGACGTAAACCGATGATCTGGTTCTCCATCGCGGGTACTGCACCATTTTCACTGCTGCTGCCTTATGCGGGACCTGCTCTATCCATGGTATTATGCGGCATCATCGGTTTGATTCTGATGTCCGGCTTCAGTGTCATCATTGTCTACGCACAGGAGTTGCTGCCGCGTCATATTGGGACGGTATCGGGATTGTTCTTCGGCCTGTCGTTCGGCATGGCGGGACTCGGCTCGGTTGTGCTCGGTTCCCTGATTGATGTGACCAGCATTTCATTCGTCATCAAGCTATGTTCTTTTTTGCCGCTGCTCGGGGTGTGTGCTGTATTCCTGCGCCGGGATCGGCCAAGAAACGCCTAATATGCATTGAAACGTCAGTCGTTTTGTGACTACAATAAGGTCAGGATAATGGAGACAGAGGCTAAACAGAAGGAAGGAATAACCCATGATCATTGATGTACAGCATGTTACTTGGAAAAGGGGACCAATCACCCTGCTGAACGATGTCAGCTGGCGTGTAAACGAAGGCGAACATTGGGCATTGCTTGGCCTGAATGGTTCTGGTAAAACCACACTCCTGAACATGATCACCGGATATCTCTGGCCCACAGAAGGTACAATATCTGTGCTCGGACACCGTTACGGGGATGTGGATTTGCGTGAGCTGCGGAAGTCGATTGGCTGGGTCAGCTCCTCCCTTCAGGAGAAATTGTATGGCACCGACCGCACCCAGTATGTCGTGATTAGTGGCAAACACGCCACCATCGGACTGTACGATAAACTGTCCGACGAGGATCTGGATCAAGCACGAGAATTGATGCATATGCTCGGCTGTCAGCATCTGTGGGATCGCGAATACCGTACCTGCTCCCAGGGGGAGAAGCAGAAGCTGCTCATTGCCCGAGCCCTGATGGCTAACCCGCGTGTTCTCATTCTGGACGAACCTTGCAATGGGCTCGATCTGTTCTCTAGAGAGCGGCTACTTGAAAGTATCAGTGAGCTGACGCAGAAGCCGGATACCCCTTCGCTCATCTACGTGACTCATCATACGGAGGAAATATTGCCTGTGTTCAGTCACAGCCTGCTGCTCCGGCGGGGTGAGATCGTGAATAGCGGATTAACCAGTGAGTTGATGAACAAAGACGTACTGAGTAACTTTTTTGAATCACCTGTGGATGTGGACCGACATGGAGAACGTGTATATGTCAGAGCATCGGATAAATAATTTTTTATATCTATTCACAGTCAGAATAGTCGAAGCAGCCCAAAATCTTATCCACATGTGGACAGGTTTTTGGGCTCTTTGGCTATATTATGAATTATCCACAATTTTCTGTGCATTATTTCCGGGCAGACAGGAATAAAAACAACGGAATCCGCTGTCTGCGCAGGTACGTCTCCTCGTTCACAAAATGCTGACGCTGAGGCGCCGATTCCCGCAGATGCTGTACTTGAAATCCTGCCTGTTGTAATGCCATATAGTAGGATTCAATGGAGCGATGCATTTTTTTCACCGTACCTCCAAGCCATTGCTGCTCACGAAATCCCTCCACAAAATACTGATCGACAACCCAGTTGGTTCGGACCCCCGAAGGCTGCAACGTGGACGTGATCACAGGATGTTCTACCGAAAATACGAATGTGCCATTCTCTTTTAACGTATGGTATACCTTGCGAAATAGGCTGTCCACATCCTCAATATAATGAATCGCCAGTCTGGATATGACCAGATCATATGTATCTGCGGGATAGCTCCAATCTTCCATATACGCTTGCTCAATCTGTGCGTTCTGACCCTTTATCGATTCATTAGCTACCTGAATCATATTCACTGAACCTTCAATTCCTGTGTAACTGCCACCACGGTGGGCGGGACCCAACAGTTCTGCTCCGAACCTTGCATCCCCACAGCCGAGATCCAATATGCTCAAGCCCCCAACGTCTCCGACTAACTCCAGCATTACAGGCTTCTCCAACGTATCATTGGCATTCTCCTGCCACTGCCGGCGTTCCATATACTTCTCGAAATTGGCCCCATCTTCGTAAAAATCCGATCCCCGTTCGCTCATTGCGCAACCCCTCCGTTACTGTAATGAATTTCAGCTCTCATATTCAGCCTGGAAGATTATACAGAATATCGGCATAGGTTTCTACAGCAAAAAGGCTGTCGCCCGAAATACTCCAGCAGACAGCCCTTACGTATTAGAAGATGATGATTATAATGGCTCAGCCAAAACGCTGCGTTTTGTACCATTTGCTCTCACGTTTCTTGATCTTGTCCATTACCAAAGAGTAGAAAGCTTTGATCGAGATAAGAATAAACAGCTGCGCATACGTAAAATAGGATACACAGGCGTATATGAAATTACGAGTATTGCTCTGTCCAATGTCTGCCGCGAGTGCAAGATTGATCTGCAATACATATATAAAGTACATAAACGCCCATCCAATGACGAGAAATACATACGCATCTCCGGCAAATTGGAACGGTGAAATCACTTCCGGTTTGAACATCGCAATGATCTGGTACACTAGATTAACGAGAAAGATGATATCCGATACAATGATGGCGAGCATAAACCAAAAGTAACTGACCGCATAATAGATAACCAACAACTTGTTACGCCAGCTGGACCGGTTGAACAGGTTATGGATATTATCCAAAACAACCTGGTAATTCCCTTTTGCCCATCGTTCACGCTGCTTCATATACACGCCGACCTTTTCCGGCTCTTGTTGATAGGCTTCTGCCTGGGGCGCAAGGGCAATGAATTGCCCTCGATTCAAAATCTCAAAGGATAATGCCGTATCTTCCGTGATCGCTGTAACATCCCAGCCGCCAATCTCACGAATTAGCTCCGTTTTAATAATATAATTGGTCCCCGGAATGGAACCCAGCTGGAATAATTCCCACAGCCCTGTGTGGTAAACCCGCTGTGATGTGATGATCTCCAGATTAATGCATTTGGAAAGGAAGTTCTGTCCCCGGTTCCGAGCTTTATTTCTGCCAAACACGACACCGTATTGTTCCGGGTTTTCCAAAGACTTCTGTGTTAGAAACATCAGGGAATTCCGCTCAGGGGCAGCATCTGCATCAAAGATGCAAATCCACTCACCCGTAGATATCTCCAGACCGTCATTCAATGCACCAGACTTGCCTCCCGTACCCTTACGCTCCATAACAGTCACATTCCGATGTACATAACTGGTTTGGCTCAGAAATGTCCGCAGCTTCTCCGCTGTATCGTCCGTGCAGTTATCCGCAATAACGATGATCTGAACCTTATCTTCAGGATAATTCAGACGCAGGATATGCTCCACGGTAGCTACAATAACCAATCCTTCATTATGTGCAGGTACCATGACGGTTACGGTTGGATAATGATCCATGTTCTTAGGAATCTGAATCCCCTTTTTGTCCTGTTTTTGAATAAAACGAACGGCTCCAGCCATAATGACTATGGATTCAAATACGGCAATCCATATACTAAATATCGATAATAGCAATATAAAATCAGCCACTTACCTTCCTCCGATCGTACTTGCGATTCACCTTGGATCGAAAGCGAAGAGTGGCAATCGTTAATACAATTGTAAAAACCGCGAACATACAGCTGACGGCGATGCAGATCGGGATGAACCATGACATATAGTCCACAGAGCATCTCTCCTTTCCCGCTAGTTTTAGATATACTCTCCAATGAGATCTGTCTCTGTGTTCCGTTCCAGCGCGGCAATAACAGCATCAATATCCTCATACTTGCCGAACTGTTCCTTCTGGAATACCAGTGCACCGGATCGAATAACCGTCTGTAGTTCATTGCCTTTTTTATCAATCATCTGCAGGTCCATCATCGCTTTTTTGATCCGTTCTGTAAGTACTGGCAAGTGCCCCACATCGGTCATCGGGCAAATGATCACAAACCGTCCCCGATCCACATAAAACTTGTAATCCTCATACCGGATTTGCTTTTGGATCGTATTGGACAGCTCAAGCAGAAACTGTGCATATCGTACGGAACCAAGTGACTCCAGTACCAATGGCAAAAATTCAATCTTGAACATGGCCATGCTGAATCCATATTGCTCCGAATAACGTCTGGCAAGATTGCTTTGCTTAATGACCGTATCGGCAAGAGCTTCCTTGTTGCCCAAGGATGTATCTGGATCAATCTGCGGATTACGTTCCTGCAGCTCCTGCAGACGTTCCATGACACGGGCACTGCGCACAAGACTTGCCTTAACAAAAGCAGCCACAGCCACATTGGCCGGGATTAATAGCCACCATGAGAACGTAAGCACATTCACATCTGCATAGGTAACAAGCCAGACAAAGTAAGAGACCAGATATACAAATCCGGCGACGACAGACACTCCGACAGGTATCACAAAACCAAGAACCAGCGCACCAAGCGAGGCGATACTGAATACCACATCCAGTATGGTATAACTCTGATTCATATAAATTTTAAGATAGACAACGAGTTGCTGGATCACGGCTAATCCGATCAAACTGGCATATCCCCATGCAATACGACGAATGGGTGCTTTATTCCTCATAGTTACCTTCTCTCCAGTAGAATTTTGATAGTGATAATTATAATACAACAAATTATGACATGATTAGACAAATATTATGCTAACATAATATTAAAAATATAAAATGACAGAATTATTACTTTTCAAGGAACTTTTGTAATTCAGTCTCGCCAAGTAAAGGGAATAGGTTATCAAACATATGTGTATTGCCATCAAATACGTACCCTCCCGGATAAGCGTTATCCAGACTGCGCAAGGCGATCATATGGTTATACAGCTGTTTGGCCCATTTTGGATCACCTGATTGAACAGCGAGCAGCATGGCGAGTCCATAAACGGATGGAGATTCATAGGATACGGCGGGTGCACGACCCGTACGTTTATATTGACCCGGCAACTGATGACGGGTATTGAATTCAGTTTTCAAAAAGGCAATTAACTTGCCCGGCGTCCGGTTGGTTGCCGTTAAATGGTTGGCGACAATTAGCTGATCGATTAGGTTGACCGTATCATCATATGTATATTCTTTCGTTACCACATTAAAGGTTTTAGGGTAAAATACGCCGTCATCCGGCATGCTTTTCAGCAGAGATTCGTATTTGTTATAGGTTCCTGGTTCCAGCATTTCATGCTCTTCCATCGCTTGCAGCGCCTGCAGATCAACATAAACCAGACTTAATATATCCGGTGAATGTCCATTAGCGAAATCGTGAAAATCAACATAATACCCCTTGGTCTGAACGGATTGCGTCAGTGTACGGACAATATGATTGGCTGTTCCCAGCTTCCCCTCCCGGCCCTGCTCCCATTGATCTGCCGCCTTCAATAATGCCCCGACGATTCGAAAATCATCGCCAAGCGCATTGGTGGTCACATGAGACTTCCCTTCCGCATCCAGCTTCCAGGCAATATAGTTTTGAGGCATCAGAAAATAGGTCTTTAAGAGATCATAACTCTGCTCAAATAACACCTGATCGTTCTTGGTTACGGCGTATTGCATCCACAGTCCGATGGATTCAGACAAAGCCTCCCGACCTGCCACAATATTTGGATCTTCTGACGAAGCATCCTGAAGATAGGTGGCCAGTGTGCCATTCGAGTTGGTCATATGATTCTGTACAAAAGAGACTGTCGGGGATGGATCGTTCATCACAAACCGCTCCTTCATAAAAATAATCCATGCTGCCGCGATACCAACTGCCAGTATGACCAACCACACCAGTCTTTTCCGGTTCATGACCTGCATATTTCCCTCCTGTGTTGTTACAGTTCTGGAATATCACTATTTGCTCATTCAGATTGATCCATATAAGGTCGGCGGCCGCCCTTTTTGACGAATTTCCAATCCACCTCAATATTGTGGCGCATCCGGCGCAGCAGCTTAACCGCAATCTCAATCTCTTCCTCCGTTAAGCCCTCCAGCGTTACCTGGTCCGAATGAACACCCTCCCTGCGGATGAACTCCCAGGCTTCAAGACCAGCATCAGTCGGATATAACAACTTATTCTTTTTATTACCCATTGCCGACTGTTTGACGACAAACCCGTCCGCTTCCAGTTTGCTGATGGCTCTGGCCGCAGTGGTCCGATCCACTTTGATTAATTCAGCGAGCTGGTTGGGGATAATACCAGGATTCTCACATATGCGATAAAGATACAAATACTGTCCACGAGACAAGTTCAGATGTTGGAATTCAACGTTGCTGATCGAATCCAGACAGCGGGCAATCATGCCGATTTCACGCAACACTTCTTTTTTTTCAGTCAATGTATTCACTCCTCCATAAAATTGTTGCATTCGCAACATAATTGATGATATAACTGAATTGGATCAGTTTAAATTTTAACCATGATAACACATCGAACAGGTATATATTCAAGCTATCTACCAGTTTACCATGCCAGAATAGAATTACGATTGACTAAAGGAGAAACATTCATGAATACAACTATTGTTGAAGCTAATAACCAGGAATTGCTCGACGCCTGCTTCGCCATTCGTACCGCTATTTTTGTTGAAGAGCAAGGGGTGCCTGCAGAAGATGAATTCGACACCTTTGATGCATTGGATACGGAAGCAAAACATATCCTGCTCTACGTAGACGGCGTTCCTGCCGCCTCTTCCAGACTACGCGTGGTCGAAAATGTTGCCAAATTGGAACGGATCTGTGTCATGATCGATTATCGGAGACATGGACTTGGTCGTGTGCTGATCGATAAGCTGGAGCAGATGGCTCTCGCTCAAGGGCTGGAGAAAGCCAAGCTGCACGCACAGGTACAAGCCTCCGGATTCTACGAACGTCTCGGATACACGGCAGCCTCGGACGTATTCATGGAAGATGGCATTCCTCATCTACTGATGACCAAAAAACTGAAATAAATACAAAAAGAGCATCCTCAAAGTTCAAGAACAAGACTTTGGGATGCTCTTTTTGGTTTCTAATGAACCCAGTCAGTGCTATTAATGGAGATTCAACCATTTTGGGATTGTAACGAATCGTACACGCCTTAGTTTCTGTTTTGCAAACTAGCTTGCACCTTCTATGTCAATTTGACTGCAATAAGGTGAATGAGTTCGTTAGATGTAGCGCCATATTGGGAGAGTATTTAATAAGTATATAACATGACAAAGAAGTCAGGCGTTAACCTGACTTCTTCTCTTGCATCCTTATCCCAAAGCCAGACGACCTGGCTGGGATTCAGTGGCGTTATTTTTCATCTGTTTACTACGCAATTGTCCGCATGCCGCATCGATATCGGTACCATGTTCCATGCGTACAGTTGCGTTAATGTTATTCTTTTTCAACGTATCATAGAAGCCCAGAATGGACTCTTCCGTGCTCCGCTGATACTGACTGTGCTCATCCACCGGATTATACGGAATCAGATTGATGCTGACCATACTCTTGCGGCTGGACAACAGTTCAGCCAGTTCGGCCGCATGTTCACGCTGATCGTTGACATCCCGGAGCAAAATATACTCAAACATAATACGCTTGTTCGTCGTAGCCAGGTAATAATCCACTGCATCCATCAATTGTTCAATCGGGAAGGCCCGGTTGATCTTCATGATATGTGTCCGCAGTTCGTTATTCGGTGCGTGCAGGGAGATCGCTAGATTAACCTGCAGACTGCTGTCTGCAAATTCCTTGATCTTGTCAGGTAGCCCACTCGTGGATACGGTGATCCGTTTGGCCGCAAGCGCCAGTCCTTTACGATGCTTGATCACTTCGATGAAGTCAGTCATGTTCTGGAAATTGTCAAACGGCTCGCCAATTCCCATTACGACCACGTTAGTTACCCGCTCGCCTTGACCAGCTGCATCAAGATACTGTTGTACATGCATAATCTGTTCTACAATCTCACCACCGGACAGATCGCGGCTCTTCTTGATCAGCCCGCTCGCGCAGAAGCTGCAACCAATATTACATCCCACTTGAGTAGTTACACATACAGTGAGACCGTATTTTTGGCGCATTAAGACCGTTTCAATCAGATTACCGTCCTGCATACGCAGCAGAAATTTCACGGTGCCGTCTGCGGATTCCTGCTTCACATGTTCACTCAGCGAGTTCATCGTGAAGTGCTCGGAAATGACATCCAGGCATTCCTGACGCACGTCCGTCATGTCTGTAAAATCGTGCACACGCTCCTGATATAACCATTCCCAGATGCGGGAAGCACGGGATTTCTTCTGTCCGTGCTCCGGCAGCCAGTCACGTAATTGCTCTAATGTTAATCCATATATGGATGATTTAATCATGTTATTGTCCTCTTTTCGCAAAAAGCATATGGCTTATCGGTCTATCGAAAAAACCTCTACTCTGTATTGTCCCAAAATTGACGAGGGAACACAAGGGCTTTTGCATTTCTTCCAAGAGGTTTTATCAATGGCAAATCTGCACAGTAGCTTACTTCTCCACTTCAATTCCCAACCGTTTAGAAGTGAATAATACCGGAGGTGTGCAGCAGAACCAGAAGCACCAGGATTGGCGCTATATAACGCAGCATGAACAGCCATACCCGGAACCAGCCTGCACGCAGGCCGGAAGCTTCGGCTGCCTTTTTCCAGAAATATCCGGCAAAAATAGTAACGAGCAATCCACCAATCGGAAGTAAAATGTTGGACGCCATAAAGTCCATCCAGTCGAACACACTCTTCGAGCCAATCTTCCATTCAGGGAACAATCCAAGCGACAATACCGAAGGAAGCCCAACGATAAAGACCGCAAGTGAGATGGTCCATACCGAACGACTCCGGCTCCAGGATAGTCTCTCCATGAAATATTTCACCGGAACTTCCAGCAAGGATACAGCCGAAGTTAACGCCGCAATCGCTAGAAGCACGAAGAACAACCCACCAAACACGAAGCCCAGCGGCATAGCTGAGAAGGCTGCCGGCAGAGCCACAAAGATCAGCGACGGACCCTGATCCGGTGCAATCCCGAAGGAGAATGTCGTTGGGAATATGATCAGACCGGCAATGAATGCATAGATCAAGTCACCCGCACCGACAGCAATGGTTGCTGCACCGAGCGATTGATTTTTATCAACATATGAACCGTATGTCACGAGAATACCCATACCCAGCGATAGGGAGAAGAAAGCATGTCCAAGCGCAACAAGCGCAGATTCAGTCGTAAGCTGCGAGAAGTCAGGATTCAGGAAGAAGGAAACTCCCGCACCAGCTCCTGGCAAAGTCACTGCGCGAACCATCAGGATAATGAGCAGAACGAGCATCGCTGGAATCAGCACTTTGTTAAATTTCTCGATCCCATTCGATACCCCTTTGGCTACGATCCAGCCTGTAATCAGAACTGAAATCAGCTGCCAGACAATCGGCATATAACCGCCTACAAAATCACCAAATTGCCCAGCATAGTCAGGATTGTTATACAGCGTGCCGCTGAATGACGTCACTGCATATTGCAGCGTCCAGCCTGCAATGATGACATAAAAGGAAAGAATGATAAACGGCGTCAATACTTGCAGCAAACCAGCCGCAAGCCACCCTTTTTGCCCACCCGCTTTGATAAAGGCCGTAGCCGCGCTTCCTCTGCCGCTACGACCAATCGCAAGCTCAGCCAGCAATACGGGCAGACCAATCAATAGGAGACAAACGATAAAGAGCAGGAAAAACGCCGCTCCCCCATTCTCTCCCGTAATATAAGGAAACTTCCACATGTTGCCGAGACCCACTGAACTACCAATGGCAGCCAGGATAAATCCGGCCTGTGAGAAGCGTTCACCTTTGCCCGGTTCGTCTTGATTCAAATTGGAATTACTGGACTTACTGAAATTCATTATATCTACTCCATCTGTTCTAAGATTTTCCGTTATTATATAACAGTCATCCACTCAGGTCATTCGAAAATCGAAATTAATCGAAATGTTATTTATTTACAGGAATGTCCACATTAAATATGCTGCCCTTGCCTTCTTCGCTTAACAAAGCAATCTGACCATGATGCGCTTCGACAATCCACTTCGCGATCGCAAGCCCTAGACCGTGTCCTCCCGGACCACGTGTACGTGATTTGTCCCCACGATAAAAGCGGTCGAAGATTCGCTCCACATCCTCCGGCCTGATGCCAACGCCCGTATCTGTTACAGACAAATGGAAGATAGGACGTCCATCTTTATCCCGATCCGACAGCACCACACGAACCTCCCCACCCCGTGGAGTAAACTTCACAGCATTATCCAGCAAAATGGTCAGTACCTGTCTCAGTTTCTCCGGATCGCCATTGAGAACCATCTTATCAGGCCCTTCCAGCTCCATTCGAATGCCCTTTGCCGCTTTGAGACGCCGAATGGATTGCATCGTCTTTTCGGCAATCGGACGAAAATCGAAATCCCGCTTGACCAGTTCAAGCTCATCCGAGTCAGACCGTGCCAGAACGAGTAGATCTTGCACCATACGTGTCATTCGCCTGATCTCATCTTTCATGTTGGAAAGGGTTCTTCTGGCAAAAGAAGGTGCGTCCTGTCCAAGCTCCAGCTCAAGGGCGTTAACGGATGCCAGCAGCACGCTCAGCGGCGTGCGCAGCTCATGAGAAGCATCTCCTACAAACTCACGTTGTCGATTGTAGGACTTCACAATAGGAACCATCGCTTTACGGGACATCAGCCAACCGATGAGACAGGCAATAAATACAAACAGAATCGCCAATAAAATTAGCAGTATTAGCAGCCTGTGCAGCAGTTTGTATTGCGGCGTTACATTAATACCCGCATAGAGCGTCATTTCTGGACCATTCTTGGTCAGCACGTTCTGGCCGGTTACCATCAGATGGAGAGTCGATGGTGCAACAGGTGCAGCATCTTCCTCTCCGTTATCCAATACATCTGCGGGAACGCTCAGGCTTACCTCTTTAATCTCCTTGGCACGTGGTTTCCAGTCCTGTACAAGCCCCAGAAGGTCTGAACGCATCCCAGGGAACATTTCATTGCCTGAGATCACTTTGCCGTCCGAACCGAGGACATAATAGAAGAACTGGTCGCTGCCCGATCCCCATAACCTTCGATTATCCAGCGTATCTTCGGCCTTGCCTTCTTGCATATTCTTTTCCACCAAAGCCCGCTCAACCGCAACGAGAGAGAGAAGATTATCCTTCTGACCATTGATGACAATGTAAGATAACAGAACATAGACCACGCCTACAAATAGTGCAAGCAGCACAATCGTCAGGCTGCTGTATGTGAGGGTAAGTCGACCCTGCGTACGACCGAACAAATTTCCTTTAGTTCTTCCTGGGTGGATGCCTTGTTCGTCTCTACCTATTCGTTTTCTATTATTCAAGCTTGTAGCCCACCCCTCGGATGCTATGGATCAGGTGTTGTTTGTTGAATAGCTCAAGCTTTTTGCGCAGCAGCTTAATCGTGGCATCCACAATTTTGGTCGAAACGTCCGAGTCGTACCCCCAGATCCGTTCCAGGATTAATTCGCGGCTGAGGGTAGCGCTCTTGTTCCGTAACAACAGATCCAGCATCTGAAATTCACGAGGGCTTAACTGGATGACCTCCTCTTCCATACTCAGCGTCAGGCTGGAACGATTCAGATACAGACCATCCAGCTCAGCAACCTCTTCCAGCAGCGGTGCATAATTACGGCGACACAAGGCTCTCAGCCTGGCTTGAAGCTCTTCCAATTCAAATGGCTTCACCAGATAATCGTCTGCTCCTGCATCCAATCCCTGAACCCGGTCACACAGCGCGTCCTTGGCGGTTAACATCAAGATTGCTCCAGCATAGCCGTTCTCTCTTAATTTCTTGCATACGGATAGCCCTGTCCATCCAGGCAGCATCCAGTCCAGTACAGCCACATCATAATGAGAATCCATGCAATAGTGATAGGCGTCTTCCCCATTTTCCACCCATTCTACAGTCCCAAAGCCGGTTTTCTCCAACATATGAACAATCAACTCACCCAACAAGGAATCATCTTCAGCAAGCAGTATGCGGTGTGTAGTCAATGTGAACCTCCTAAGAAGCAGTATGTGATAAAGACGAGCACGTCAACCCTGCCCGGTTTAATTTTCAAACATTCTCGCACTTCCGGATGGTCCATGTCCAATACCTCGCGTTTGTAAAAATACCCCAGTCTGTCTTTCTCCGTTTTTTCACCTTTCGGGATTACAGTAAGGGTGCAACAAAAAATAAATCAAAATTAGGAGTGAATGTACAATGAAAAAATGGATTCCTGCCATGCTGGGTGCAACGATGATCTTCTCTGCCACATCGGCTTCAGTATTTGCCGCCACCCCGACCGCTGTAACTCAAGTCTCTGCTGCAACGAATGCCAAGGTGAGTTCGAATGGATATAATATCAGTCTGGATCAGAACTCCCTGTGCTCCAATACATCGCTGCAAAAAGTACTCGGCCTAAGCAAAACGGAATTGCAAAAGCAATTCCAGGCTGGTAAAACGTTGGCGGATCTGGCTAAAGCGAAGGGCGTCAGCACAACTAAAGTAACCAACGCCTTGTTGCAGCCACAGCTGACTAAGCTCGCAAGTGATCAGAAGTCCGGCAAGCTCACGCAAGCCAAAGTGGCTTCTATCAAGACAGACTTGACCAAGCAGCTGAATAATTCCCTCACCAAAAAAGTAACCACCGTAACGACGGTAACAACAACGTCCACGACCACTTCAACCACATCCAAGACGGCTGCGGCTACAGCAAAATCAACGAATACCACGTCATCCAATAACCTGACAAGTCTGAATAAATCTGCCGCCGCATCTGCACTCAACCTTTCGCAAACGGAGTTGAATCAACAAATCAAGGCTGGTAAATCCATCGTTGATATTGCCAAGGATCAGGGCGTAAACAAGACCACGGTAATTAATACCGTCGTAACCAAAGAAAAAAGCTGGGTCACTTCTCAACTGAATGAGTCCTGGAAAAACACGACTGGTACTTTGACTACAGAGCAGCAGCAATTCAAGGACAGCGGTTATTTGACGAAGGCTGCCCAGTTGTTCAACACATCCGCAGATGAGCTGCAAACCCAACTGAAGAATGGAAAAACGTTAACTGCGATTGCCAAAGAAAAAGGCGTGGATTCCAGCAAACTGACGGAAACACTCCATACCTATGCCAAACAGCAAGTAACCGAGCAATGTAACCAAGCCAGCTAATCCCCTTCCCCATTAACCCCAAACTACCACCAAACCATAAAAAGAGAGGGTCCTGTGAACAGGACCCTCTCTCCATCTATTGCATGATACATCTTTTCACTTCCTTGGCTTTCAGCAAACTTTAAGCTTCCATCCGAGTAAAACATGACCCAAAATTCATCCCTTTTTCAGCTTGGTCACCTATACTTGCACCAATCTCAATCGCCCATGCTGAGGAGGAGAAGGATGGACACACTGAGCTACAGAGATCCAAATACCCGATGGAACAGGCATTTCTGGCTGTATGCCGCTCTAATTTTTACTGGCGGTCTATTGCTGCGTTTGTACCTTGGAACACAATTCAGGGGTTATATCGGAGATCAGTCCCTGTTCGTCGATTGGATGAATGCCGTCCACCAATACGGGGTTCGTGAATCATACCTGTATGGAAAAGATCAGAACTATCCCCCATTGTTTATCTTCATTCTGGGGTTGTACCGCTGGATACTGGGTGGGCTCGGCATAACCGCCTCAGCTGGCAATCTGTCCATGAAAATACTGCCTATCGCCTTTGATATGCTGTCCTTGGCGGTCTTGACCCTCACATTCAAAAAGCTAAGCTCTGGCAAACGTTTGGTGCTGCTTGCAGTTCTTTCCTTCAACCCCGGTCTGCTGGTCGACAGCGCCATGTGGGGACAGATCGACATCCTGCACAGTACATTAATGGTGCTGTCAACCGTTCTGCTGCTAAGTAATCCTCTATTGGCGGGTGTATTGTTCACCGTTGCCCTGCTGGCAAAGTTTCAGGCGATCGTCATTGCTCCGGTCATCGGTATTGTATTACTACGCCAGCTTTATAACAGGCGATTTCACGCCACGCTTCTATTTGTAGCAGGATTAATGATGGCTATCCTGCCTGTGCTTCTCTATTTTGCTGCAAACGGAACCCTCGGCACCATGCTGTCCAACGCCTACGGAAGCGCCGTTAATATGTATCCGCAGCTTTCCCTGAACGCCATGAATATCTGGTATCACCTGCTTGGTGATCCGGGAACCAGCGATGCTACGGTGTTGTTTGGCATAGTAACGTATAAAATGGTTGGTCTGCTGCTGCTTGCTATTGCCGTGATTGGAGTAGCGGCCTATCTACTGCTGATTAAGGAAATTCGTATTTCATCCCTGCTCATTGCAGGTGCAGCGGTGAATCTCGCCTTCTTTATGCTGCCAACGGAAATTCATGAGCGCTACAGCATACCTGCTTTGTTATTCTTGGTTCTAGTTCCGTTCTTTGAACGTAAATGGATGTACGCAGCAATTGCCTTCTCCCTGACGACCTACGTAAATATTGCCATGATCATGAGCACGGGCTCTGGTGGCGACTTTGGAGCTGAGGAAGAGCTATCACGCATCGGTGGTGAGCATGGTAACTTTGGCGGAGGACATGGAGCGAGCTTTAGCATGCACGGTTCGGGACTGACCAATGACTTGATGTACAGCATGGGTATTTCCATTGCGATGATCCATATCGTGATCCTGCTCTGGGTTGTATTTGCCATGACCCGTGAAATTCTGGATGGACGAAAAAAACGTAGCTGAATATTATTTTGCAAGAATAAAAAAGAGGTGTTCCAACAGCCATTTCCATGGTTGCCGAAACACCTTTATTCCCATTAAATTTTAATTTCAAGCAACTCATATTTGATAATGCCCATAGGCGCATTGACATGAATGACACTGCCTACTTCTTTGCCCATCAGTTCTTTGCCAAGCGGGCTTTCGTACGATATTTTGTTATCAGCAACATCCGCCTCGGCCGGACCAACCAGCATGTATTCAATCTTCTCGGCGAATTCGATATCATTAAGCAGAATGGTTGAGCCAATGCTTACTTTGTTCGAGTCGATATTGTCCGAAGTGATGACTCTTGCTTTGGTCAGCATTTTCTCCAGAATCAAAATGCGGGTTTCCATAAAAGCCTGATCATCTTTGGCTGAATGATACTCACTATTTTCCTTCAGGTCACCGTAACTGATCGCGAGTTTCAGACGCGCCGCCAGTTCCTTACGCTTCACCGTCTTTAATTCCCTCAGTTCGTCCTCCAGCTTTTCCAAGCCTTCCTGTGTCAAAATCACTTCATCATTAGCCATTTTTTCCATCTCCTAATCTTGCTTTCTATCTATATTCTAACCTATATCCACTCCAAACGGTTAACATACCAAGAAAAAGAAATAACGCTCCCATTGATGGAAAGATGTGTATGCGTAACCTTTACTGTTACTTACTATATATAGGTAATAAACCTAGAATCATCTCAATACGATGTCGCATTTTTTCTATAATGGTCATTATTGCCATATAAAGTCTTCTAACCTACAATAGACGATACTGCTATCGAAGGAGGAAATATTTTGTATGCAACGATTCAATTCATAGGACTCTTCCTGATCCTTCCTGCTGCCTCCGGGTGGATTATGTTGAATAGTTTCCTGAAAAAGGCTTCGGGAAATGGCCGAAAACTTCTCAAGGTGTTCGAATTTATTTTTCTGACCATCACTCTATTGCTTTTCGCAGCAGGTCTTGCAATAGACAGTATGGGTGTTCAGGGAGGAGAACCCTTATCCATGTATGAAGACTCCGGCCTGATGGCATCCAATTACGCCACGCTGGATCACCGTAGTCTTCTTGTCCTTTTGGTCACGTTATTGCTTGGCTTGCTCGCTTATTTAGCAATGTTCACACGTCCAGGTAAGCTCTCACCGATCATTTACACCTTATGCAATAGTATCCTTGTATTAAATATCGTTTGGGGTATCGTCTATATCACGCATACTAGCATTGCTTGGTACACCGAGACGGGTATGTTCTTGATGTTTGCTGTGCTTCTGTTGCAGAGCAGCTATCTATCACTCATCTTCCTATATATTGGTCGATTGAAACGTTCATGGGATGGCTTTATCGAGGCTACTCTGGTTGAATATCCAACGTCATTGGATATGGAGCATTTACCAAAATGGCAACGACTGCTATACCGGTCTATCATTCGCTTTCATACCGCCCCGATCGTGTGGACCATTCTGATGTTTCCCATACAGCTTGTTATACAATTGATCCTTGTTCTGTTTGGACAACGCCCGGATAGCGCCATTCGCGTATTTCTGGATACAAGCAGCTTCAATTACTCCAGACTGCCGGCTCCACCGCCAAATATGATTCCCGGTGATGGGCACTATCTATGTACAGTTGCAGCCGGTGGACATCAAAAATGGGTCAAACCCGTGCGAGCAGGCATACGACATGGCCACATCATTCACGTTAACCGGCAACTCATGATCGCCAACGCATTCGAGCATGTTATGGAGCAGTATACACCGCGGTTCCATGGCTTAGTTCGAGGTTTGTACAATCGCTATGGATATCCAATTAGTAAACATATTCGTTCCAAATGGACCGCCGATATCGTCTATCTATTGATGAAACCGCTCGAGTGGCTATTCCTCATCGTCCTTTATACAACAGACGCTCACCCTGAAAACCGAATTCATATCCAGTACAGTGAGATGCGAGGAAAATATACACGTTTCTAGAAAAACGGAATTTTAACTGTACCGGTACAATTGAACCAAACCAGTGTGTTCATTTCATCCGTTCACTTTTACAATGAATTCAGAGCAGCAGCAATTAATAATACGCCCACTACATGACTCGAGGTGATCTGGATGAATGTTACATTGACTCCATCTGAAATACAGGCCTACCTGAAACGGATAGGCATTCATAATATCAAGGAACCCACCCTGGAATTCCTATCCGAAATCCAGCAGGCACATGTGCAGCATCTATCCTGGCAAACGGTCGATATTTTTGCAGGTCGGCCTGCGGGCATTGATCTTCAAGAATCGGTCCAGCTTATATTGCAAGGCCGCAGTGGTTACTGTTTTCATCTGAATGGCGCATTCAGCGTTCTGCTTCGCTCTCTGGGATATACGGTGCATTGGCATCGTGCCGGAGTTCAGCCATATAAAGAGCAGCCACGTGTGAACTCGTTCCATCTCGGTCTGTCGGTCTCTTTGCCAGATGCAGACCCGAATGTGGAACGTTGGATTGTGGACGTTGGTCTGGGCGGCATGCCCTTTGAACCGCTTCCTCTTCGTTATGGAACCTACGGTTCGGCGCCATTTACGTATACATTAATGCCTTCATCCGTAGCTCCTGGCGGATGGCGACTTGAATATGAGCCGAACGGGCCAAGTGAGGGTGTCGACTTCGCTCCCGAAGAGCTTACCAACCTGGAGGAGTTCATTCCCAAGCATGAATTCTACAGCCAGTCAGCCGATTCGCCTTGGCATAACACATTTTTACTCCGTCAGAGGCATGCTCTCCAAAGCAACGAACTACGTGGATGTATGCTCCGGACGCATGACCGTGAAGGTATCCGCAAAAAGGAAATTCAAACCTACACCGAGTGGAAAGACGTATTGGCTGAGAAATTCCACGAACCGTTGGTGAATTACACAGAAGTGGAACGCAAAGAAATGTGGGGACGGGTACAGGCTGCACATGAAGAATGGAAAAGAACAAAGCAGGTATGAAGCGACACGCGCAGACCCGATAAACCGATGATTATAAAGGAAAGTGTGCAATCCATGCCGAATACATCGTCAGGTGATAAATGATGATAACGATTCAAATTCTTCAAGTTCCGGCAGAATTGCCGGAGTCATACTGGAATCTTTTTCTGTCGCGAGTATCTGAGGAAAGACGAGGACAAGCTTCACGTTTTGTACATCAGGCGGACGCCTATCGCTCTGTTCTGGGTGAAGTGTTGACCCGTGTGGCGCTGAGCAAGTTGACTGGCCTAAGGCCGGGAGAGCTTTCGTTTACCCGTAACAAATACGGCAAACCTTCCCTCAGTCACCATGCTGATGTTCAATTTAATGTCTCGCACTCCGGCGATTGGATTGCTTTAATCTCTGGCGGTGACGCTGCTCTGGGTGTGGATGTTGAAAAAATAGCGCCTATCGACATGAAGATTGCAGAGCGTTTCTTCTCTCTCACGGAGAGCGGATTCCTGGCTGCGGAGCCCGCAGAGATGCAGCTGGAGACCTTCTACCGTCTATGGACGCTGAAGGAAAGCTACATCAAGGCCGTCGGCATGGGCCTGTCCATGCCACTTGACTCATTCTCCATGATCCGCAATGCTGACGGGAACTGGCACTCGCCAGAAGCAGCCGCATATCCATTCCTCAGCCTGCGGCTGGATCACGGTCATATGTTAGCAGCTTGTTCCGCAGGAGAAGATTTACCCACCCAGCCGGATGTCATCACAATCGAAGGGTTGTATCAAGCATTATTATGAAGGAGGGGTGACAAACCCCTCCTTCATTTTTTACATTTTATCAAAACGTGCATTAATCCCTTTCCGAACCATAATTTTCAAAAAAATGATTAACATTCTGTCCAGTTAATGGTACTATAGGACCAAAAGGAAGAGAAGTAGGTAATATAGATCAGGTATTTATAACTAGCTTCTACAATACATACTTGTTAATGCTCGATTCTCTCTCCCGATTTATTATTTTAGAAGGAAGTGGACAAATGCATATCTTTTTGCAAAACAATGCAGGTGTGACCAAAAACGTTAAGGTTGGTTTCAGCTGGACAACACTCTTTTTCGGTTTTTTCCCTGCTCTTTTCCGTGGTGATTTGAAATGGGCTGCCATCATGTTTTTGATTAGTGTTGCTCTTGGAGTCTTCACTGTGGGTTTCGGAGCTTGGGTTAGTGGAATCGTATTCTCCTTCGTTTACAACAAAATTTACATTAAAGAATTGCTGGAAAAAGGCTACCGTCCTGCAAATGCTGAGTCTCAAGCGGTTCTTGAGAGAAATCAGATTATTGCTCGAGCAGCATAAACTTAGAAAAGAATGTAACAAACATAGCAATTTAGATTCTTATTGTAGATTTATGAACTAGCACGCATGTAGAAATACCGAAAAGTCCCCGGCGAACCCGCCAGGGACTTTTTAATATTCAATGCACTGCATTCACGCACTCTGATCTGAAGAGATATCATGTTCAACTGCCAGGCTACAGGACTTAACCTTTCGATTGTACAGACGATTCCTGCGTCAATGGTGGAGATTTCTTTTGCCTCCGGAAGAGACCGTGACCACTGGATTTTCGTATCGTTGCTGCCGCGTCAGCATCACTGATTTTCAGGGCAAAGCATAGGCCAATTAACAAAAACGCAGCAGCCCCGAGCAAAGCCAAACGGTACGCCAGCATATTCGGCTCCATCGCTCCAGCCGCAGTCACCGTCGTTGTACCCACGCCAGCCAGAACAGCAGACAATAACGCCATTCCAATCGCGGAACCTAGCCGATTTTGCACCGTGAACCAGGTGGAGGCTCGTCCCATTGAAGGAGGCGGTATTCGGGCAAACGAAGCAATCTGCACCGAGCCTACCGTCTGCCCCAGGAAAATCCCCACGCCGAACAATAATGAGCGAATGAACCACGGATTCGTATCCACTGTAATCTGACTAAGCGTAATGAAAATCACAGCCGTGCAGATCAAACCCATGGATATCAGCTTACGCGGACCCATTCGCGGATATGTCCAGGGCACAAGCTGCGAAGCGATCATAAGTCCCAGAGCTTCAGGGAATGTGGTTAGTCCTGTCTCCAGCGCAGAGGCGTTAAGCACGTTTTGATACATCAGCGGAAATACATACAACATGCCCAGCAGACCCGCTGCTCCACATACGGACACCAGACCGGAATAGCGGAATAAACGGTCTTTCAGCAAACGTAGATCAAGCAAAGGCTGCTTCGCGCGCAGTTCTGCAACCACGAGCAACGTGAGCAGGATGATTCCCGTCAGACCAGCTCCAATAATAAGAGGGGAAGTCCACCCTCGCAGCGGACCCTGACTAAGAGCGTACATCGTCAGAGCGAGCCCTGGGGCAGATAATAACCACCCCGGTACATCCAGTCGACCGGCTCCCTGTTCTTTGTGCTCCTTCAGATAAATCATTCCGAAGATTACCGCTGGAATGCCGACGGGCAGATTCACATAGAAGATCCATCGCCAAGAGAGCTGGTCCACAATCAATCCGCTCACAATCGGCCCCAGGGCCGGGGCTAGCGCGATGGGCAGTACGAGCATTCGAGATACCTTGGCCCGTTCCTGGGGAGGGAAGATTCGAAACAGCATCGCCATCCCCACAGGAGTAAGCAGACCACCCCCTGCACCCTGCAAAATGCGAAAGAACGTTAGCGTACTTAATTGATCGGCCGTCGCACACAGTGCAGAGGATACCGTAAACAGTGCCAGTGCGGATAAGAAAACTCGTTTCGTTCCCCATCGATCACCAAGCCACCCGGCGACAGGTAGGAATACAGCGAGACTCACCAAGTACCCCACGTTCAAGGTACCCGAAGCAGCCGGGGGAATCCCCAGCTCCTCACTAATGGTTCGTAATGCTACGTTCAAGACCGTTCCATCCATGGCCACCATAAACATCGCCAACACGTAGACGATGCTGACAATGACTTTGGGATTCAGACCGAATTTCATCTGCTAGCCTCATGAACAGCTCCAGGCATACCGATTTCATCACAGAGGCTTAACGGTTTCAGATCTGTCCATTGCTCGGCGATGTAATCGAGACATACCCGGCGCTTGGCCCTGCCAAGCATCACGGTCCAACCTGCGGGCACTTCAAGGGATGCAGGCCAGAGGGAGTATTGCCCCTCCTCATTGATTAACACCAGATAGTTGCTGTCTTCATATTCAAATGGGTTGCTCATCGCCTTATCCTCCTATTTATGTTGAATTTCACGCTTGTTCAGCTCTTCAAGCTTGGCGGCCAGTGTTCGGCAGATTTCCTCCAGCGGCCCAGGCTGGCAGAGGTCCTTGTGACGGCAAGCGATATCATGACGTTCCAAACGGCCCCCGATGTACGCATTCCACATTTCCGGTTCAATCGGGTCGAACCAGTCCGGAATAATAGTGGATCGGAAGAAGATCAGATCCCCCTCGAATCGGGATGGCGTGTAGGCCCCCAAAATCCGTACGGAATTTTCATAGGTCTTCCGCAGCTTCATGATCGTTTCTTCATCCAAACTTGCCAGCGCACTGCCCTCACTGCGCAATATGCGCATAGCCGTTGCCATATCCAGCCGCCCATCTCCAATGCTGTCCGGATCATAACCACCCAATGCCAGTAATGCCGTTAAGGCTTCTTCCTCATCCGGTTCTCCGCGAATCGGCAGATAGTGGCTCGGATACGCATCCAGCATGGCGAGAAACTCCACTTCTTCCCCTTCCGATTGCAGCTGCACCGCCATGGCCTGCGCAACATTGCCTCCGAGAGACCAGCCAAGCAGACGGTAAGGTCCCTCAGGCTGTACCGAGCGGATATGGCGGATGTAGTCTGCTGTCATATCTTCCAGTGTAGACGGAAGTTCCTCGTACTCAGCAATTCCTCTGGCCTGTAACCCATAGAGCGGATATTCCATGCCCAGATGTTTCATCAGCCCAGCATAACACCAGCTAAGTCCTCCTGCAGGATGGACACAGAATATAGGCAGATGCTCCCCATGCGTTCTGAGCGGCAACAGCACTTGAAGCGAGCTTTTTCCGGAATCCGAATCCATCTCCAGTCGCTCCGCTAGTCCCGCTACGGTAGCTGTTTCGAACAAAATGCCGATGCCCGGCTCCCTTCCCATCGCTTCACGAATGCGGCTCATCAAGCGAACAGCCAGTAACGAATGGCCACCCAGCTCGAAGAAACTGTCATCAATACTCACACTCCGCATGCCCAATACTTCGGCAAACAAATCACAGAGGATCTCCTCCTGCGGGTTGCGAGGCGCTCTGCCACCTGTCGTTAATTGCATTTCCGGTGCGGGTAGTGCCTTGCGATCGAGCTTTCCATTAGCTGTAAGCGGCAGGCTCTCCATCGCTACAACCGCAGATGGAACCATATAATCCGGAAGGCTGGCAGACGTATGACGACGCAAGGCAGTCGATTCCGGTATCGTCCCTGTGTCCGAAGCCGGAACGATATAAGCTACAAGACGTTTATCCCCCGGCTGGTCCTCACGGACAATTACAGCAGCCTGGGCCACGCTTGAATGCCTTGCCAGCACCGCTTCAATCTCGCCAAGCTCAATGCGGAATCCCCGTATTTTCACCTGCTGATCCGCCCGCCCCAAATAATCAAGCGAGCCATCATGCAAACGCTTCGCCAGATCTCCTGTCCGGTACATACGTGTGCCTGGTGGACCGTATGGATCAGCAACGAATCGCTCAGCTGTAAGATCAGGTCGATTCCAATAACCACGAGCCAGACCCTCTCCGGCTACATACATCTCTCCGGTTACTCCTGTTGGTACAGGCTCAAGCTGATCATCCAACACATATACCCGAAGATCCGGTATGGCGCATCCAATCCAGCTGCTCGCGCCTTCCGTAGAACTGCCTGCATGCAGTTCCTGGTAGCTGACATGAACCGTCGTCTCCGTGATGCCATACATATTGATGAGTCTTGGCGCATCATCAGCATGACGTTCATACCAATCATCCAAGCGCCCAAGCTCCAGTGCCTCGCCTCCAAAAATGACATAACGGAGTGCAAGCTGCTGTCCCCAGGCCGGATTTTCCCTGTCAGCCTGCATGAGTTGGTAGAATGCGGATGGCGTCTGGTTCAATACGCTCACCTTTTGCTCAGCAAGCAACTGCAGGAACGCTCCAGGTGAACGGCTAATCTCATGAGGAACAACGACTAATCGCCCTCCATGCAGCAGCGGTCCCCAGATTTCCCATACGGAGAAGTCAAATGCATAGGAGTGGAACAAGGTCCATACATCACTCGCGTCAAAATGGAACCAGTGCTGCGTGGCATCCAATAAACGGATGACATTGGCATGCGGAATAACGACCCCTTTAGGCTTGCCTGTCGAACCCGAGGTATAGATCATGTAAGCCGGGTTCAGAGGTGTTACACGCCCATTGCGTTCACTATCCGCAGGGTTTCGATCATCCAGCATCTCCAATTGCTGCAAAGTATGCAAATCGTCCATATTAATACACTGAATTTCTGCCACCTGCGGAAGCAAGGTGTATACCTCTGTACTTGTTACCATTACTTTCGGTGCTGCATCTGTCAGCATATGTGTCAACCGATCTGCCGGATAATTGGGGTCAAGTGGTAGATAAGCGGCTCCTGCTTTTAGCACAGCGAGAATGCCCACAACCATTTCAACGGAACGAGGCAAGGCTAGCGCAACCATTTGTTCCGGTGCCACGCCTTGAGCGATCAGTAATCTGGCAAGCTGATTGGCTCTTGCATTCAGCTCCCTGTAATTCAAGGTGATATCCTCACAGGTCATGGCAGTCGCTTCCGGATGAGCCGCTGCTTGTATTTCAAAGCGCTCGGCTATGGTCAGTTGTGCATCCTCACTCAGCGTAAAGGACCATTCTTTTTCAAGCTGGGCCTGCTCTGTTGGGGTCACGACATGAAATCTGCTGATTCGCTCATCCAACTGCTGCACTGCATCTTCAAGCACCTGCATCAATCGGACCACAAGTTCACCTGCAGTAGACTCCCGGAAGAGATCTGCACTATATTCCAGCACACCTTCAATTCCGCCTGGAGACCCGTTATGCTCACGCTGCTCTGTCAGCTCAAGGGTTAGATCAAATTTGGATGAACCCACACCATGCATGCGGGTTTCCGCCGCAATATCCGGTAGATCAAGACGAATATCCGGTGTATTTTGCAGAACAAGCATCACTTGGAACAGCGGATGTTTGGAACGCGACCGAGGCGGATTTAATACTTCAACCAACCGTTCAAAGGGCAGATCCTGATGTTCATATGCAGCCAGGTCGACTTCCCGCACACGAGCCAGCAGCTCACGGAATGTTGGATCACCTGAAGTATCTGTGCGCAGCACAAGGGTGTTAATGAACATACCCACGACTTCATCCAGCGCATC
Source organism: Paenibacillus sp. O199 (assembly GCF_001636635.1). Classification (NCBI taxonomy): domain Bacteria; kingdom Bacillati; phylum Bacillota; class Bacilli; order Caryophanales; family Paenibacillaceae; genus Paenibacillus; species Paenibacillus sp. O199. The sequence goes on along the minus strand of NZ_LGRP01000010.1, from coordinate 155,982 downwards.
ATCGCTCCGTCCGGCAATCGGTGTTCCTATCGCGATATCCGTTCCTGCACCCATTCGGGTAAGCAGCAAGGACAGTGCCGAGTGCAGCACCATGAACAGGCTGACTTTATTCTCACGTGCGATGATCATCAATTGCTCATGCAAACGTTGACTGATCGTAAAAGGCACTGACCCACCGCGATAACTGGACACGACTGGACGTGCGTAATCCGTAGGGAATGTAACCTGCTCCGGTAAATGGGCCAGCTGGTTGCTCCAGAATTCCATCTGTCTTGCAATCAGACTGTCCTGCTGGTTCTCATTCCCTAGCAATCTCTCCTGCCACACCGCATAGTCGGCATATTGAATGCGCAGCGGCTCCCAGGCAGGTGAAGAACCCCGCAAGCGTGATGCATAAGCCACCGACAGATCGCGGATGAGCGGTGACAATGACCATCCATCCCCGGCAATATGATGCAGCAACAACAACAGCACATGCTCATCAGCGCCGATTCTGAACAACTCGGCACGAATGCCTGGTTCAGTGGAAAGCTGGAAACTGTAGCGTGACGCTTCTGTCAGAAGCTCGGGAAGCTCCTGCTCCGTAGCAGCGGTTATATTCAATTTCACTTTGACGTCAGCAGCATTCAGAATATGCTGGCTCGCAGAACCCATTTCAGGCGGATACAACGTTCGTAATGTCTCATGACGGTCTACAATATCCTGCAGGGCGTTCTCCAGAGCATCCGTATCCAGCTTCCCGGCCAACCGGGCAACCAGCGGAATGTTATACGTCGGATTGGCGCCTTCCAGACAATACATGAACCACAACCTCCGCTGGGCAAAGGAGAGCGGAAGCTCCCCCTGACGTGAAACAGGCTGAATAACAGGTCTCACCGATTTCGCCTGATCCAATCGTTTGGCTAGGCCTGCGGCGGTTGGAGCTTCAAATACACTGCCAATCGTTAGATCTGCACCGAATACATCACGGATACGTGCTGTAATTCGTCCAGCCAGCAGGGAGTGCCCACCCAGTTCAAAGAAATCATCGTCAATGCCCACACGACCAACACCAAGAATCTCAGCGAACAGACTGCACAGAATTTCTTCTTGTGGCGTGCGCGCCTCCCGTCCATTGGCAATTGACAGCAAAGTAGGCACAGGAAGCCGTTTGCGATCGATCTTTTTATTCGGTGTCAACGGCATCTCGGGCAGTAGTGTGAATGCAGCAGGCACCATGTAATCCGGCAACGCATCCGCCACGTAAGCTCTTAGTTCTGCCAGATCCATACGATTCTCAAGTTCAGACTCACCCACTACGTACGCTGCCAATCGCTGGTTTCCCGGTTGGTCTTCGCGAGCCATGACCGTGACCTGAACTACGCCAGGATACCTGGAGATTACCGATTCAATCTCGCCCAGTTCTATCCGGAAACCTCTAATTTTGATCTGATGATCTGCACGACCCAAATAATCGATAGAACCATCCGGCAGCCATTTCGCCAAATCTCCTGTACGGTACATCCGACTGCCTGGCTGACCGAAGGGATTGGCTACAAAGCGTTCTGCGGTCAGATCAGGCCTGCCCAAATACCCGCGCGCAAGCCCTTCGCCTGCGATATAGAGTTCCCCTACTGCACCCGAGGGTACTGGCTTTAAGCCTTGATCCAGCACATATAGCTGTGTGTTGCGAACCGGACCACCAATCGACGGTTTCCCCATCACCCCTGTGTCGAACGAGGCAGCCGTGGAATAAATGGTTGTCTCGGTTGGGCCGTACTGGTTATTGACGTGACACCCCAATTCCTGCAAAGAAAGCTTCAGTTCCTCCGTCAGCGCCTCTCCTCCGGTAATCACGGTTAGCCCATCGAATCGCCCTGGGCGGCTCGTCACCAAAGACTGCCATAACGTAGGCGTAGCCTGCATGATGGTGGTTCCCAGCTCTCTCATCTTCCCAGCCAGAGCTACCGGATCAAGAATCGTCTCTTTGTGTGCAATATCCAGCCGGGCACCCGTCGTAAGCGGCAGAAATACTTCCAGTACGGATATGTCAAAAGCAATCGTAGTCACCGACAGCCAGTGGTCCTGCGGACCAACCTGTAGTCTCGTCTTCATATCCTCAAGCAAATTTGCCAGCCCCAGATGAGTTACGGCTACGCCCTTGGGCTTACCTGTGGAGCCTGAAGTGTAAATAATATACGAAGGATTGAGCAGAGAAGCTGTACTTGTCAGATCATCACCTTCGGGATTACTTCCAGGCCGACGACTCACTGCCGTAGCAGTATTCGGTTCATCCATGACCATCATCGGTACACTGGATGTTGTTGGCAGACTGGAAACATGGTCCATCACCGTCACCACACAAGCAGGCTTGGCATCATCCAACATGTAGATCAGACGCTCTTCGGGATAGTCAGGGTCAAGCGGCAGATAGGCGGCCCCCGTTTTGTGGACAGCCACAATGGCGATGACCACTTCGAGCGAACGAGGCAGAGCAATGGCCACCCGCTGTTCCGGTCCTGCCTGATATCGTTGTATCAATTCATGAGCCAACTGATTCGCTCGTTCATTCAGCTCCGCATATGTCAGGGACTCCCCTTCGAATGTCAGCGCCGTTGCAGAAGGTGTGCGGCGGACCTGCTGTTCAAACAGTGCTGCTGAATTGCTATCGGCCGTCACCCCTCCCATTCCATTCCATGTCACCAATACTTGCTCACGTTCGGCAGGGAGCAGCAATTCGAGTCGTCCAACCGTTTCCGTCTCCATGCCTTCATGCATCACCAAGTTCAGCAGCTGCATATAACGAAGCTGATGGTTCTGCAGTTCGGAATCACTGTAGATAGACGGATTCGCATCAAAATCAATACTCAGCCCATGACCATGCCCTTGGTCCACCACATGAATGGACAGATCGTCTACCGGGCCCGTGGACAGGTTGTGAATCATGCCGGGCTGCCCTGCAAAGTTCAATTCATGGTGGAATGGCATGACATTAATCATGGGTCCGAACAGGCGACGATTCTCTCCAAGCAGCTTCAGATCACGCCGCAGATCCTGGTGCCGATAGCGTTGATGCTTGCGTACCGCCCGAATCTCCTGGACAACCTGTCTCAGCAACTCTGACACGGTCAGATTTGACTCTACGTTGAGACGCAGCGGAAGTACATTCATGACCATACCCGGAACCCGCAAGGATGTTGATCCCAATCGGCACATCACGGGCAGGGCCAGCACAACATCGGTCGCCCCTGTCATTCGGTGTACGTAAATGGCTGTTGCCGCTACAAACAAATCCGGCCAGGTCACACCGAACCTTGCCGCTGCCGCCTGCATTTGCTCGCGCTGCGGCTGTGTAAGCAGACCGCTCTGTCTCAGGAAGTAGGTAGAGGTTCGCGGAGCCCGTTCCCCCAGACTGACAACATCCGGTTCATCAGCATATCGATCCATCCAGAACTGACGATCCTGTTCTTTATCCACGGAGCCAAGATAAGCCTCGTCTTCCTGAAGTACGGCTGCCAACGAGCCAAACGACGCCCCCTGCTGGACTTGATCTACACCTTCTCCTCTTACCCTTGCAGAGTATAGGCTCGCCACCCTGCGGGTAATCAGCGAAACGCCGTATCCGTCAATCGCGATATGATGGATGCGCTGGTACCAGTAATAACAATCATGGCTCAGCTGGAACAATGCCTCCGTGAAGAGTGGACCTGTCGCCAGATTGACGGGATTGGCCAGATCCTTTTTCATCCAGTTTAGTGCTGCTGTGTGGGGTTCCGATTCCTCCCTCACGTCGATGACATGAAATGTCCAATGATCCGGGTTGCTGTTCAAAGACTGCCATGGACCTTGTTCATTTTCGCCATAAACCATATTCAGCGATTCTGCTTCCGAAACGGTCTGTCGCACACTTTCTTCGAATCGTCTGGCGTCTACGCTACCCTCGATGACCACATACTCGGCGGTATTGTACATCGGATTGTCCGGATTCAACTGCTGAGCGAACCAGATGCCGGACTGTGCAGAGGACAGGGGCCAAGCCGTGTCCCGACTGAGCGACGTATGCACGGCCCCGCTCAAAAGTAGTCTCCGTTCGGAAGCACCTTATTTTGGGCCTTATCCAGCAATGCTGCCCATGCAGCCAATGTAGGCAGCTCCGCCAGATCCACGAACGTTACCCCCGCTCCTTCCACTCGAAAGCGCTCAGCCAGACTCATAATACGAATGGAATCGAGTCCCCACATCTGGATCAGATCATCGTGCTCTCCAATGTTGGCAGGCTGCTCCTGGAGCATCTCTCCAACCTGATTTCTCAATGCTTCCAACGTGACTTGTTCAACGCCATGACTTCCGTCCTGAATTCGCTCTGCTGCGGATGCCGTTTGTTGCTCAGCCTCTGAAACAGCCAACTGAGCGGGGGTAGCATAGGATCGATCTCCTTTCTCACCTTGCTCCCCTTGACCCCCTTGCAGACCTGCCTCGGATTTCAGTGCTCCTTCATTTCCGTCAGCGGCAGAATCATTTAGCGATTCAAGTAAACGTCCGGTTGTCAGTGTTACCGCGCACCTTTCTGCTGCATACGTCAGGGCCATGCGATGTTTTTCCGCCGAGAAGTCAGCTACTGCATCCGCAACCAGGAACGCCTGAATGTCTCTCATAAAGGCTTCACAAGAGGTCATCAGACATCCGATATGTGCATAAATACCGCAAACGATCAGTTGATCGCGGCCATCCCGCTGCATTAGTTCAAACAGGTCTGTTTTCTGGAAGGCGCTATATCGCCATTTGGTCATGAACGTATCCTGGGGAGCGGGTGCGAGCGCATCAATAATCTCTTTTTGCACAGGTCCTCCATCAATTCCCGCACCCCAAAAGTCCAGCTGTAACCCACGCTGCTCCGGAGTCTGTCCGCCCGGTTGTGCGGAGTAGACCACCGGAATGCCAAGCTCATGACACTTTGAACGAAGTTGTGAAATATGATCGATCAGCTCCACAACAGGGGATTGCCCTGCCGTAAAGGCGTTCATAAAATATTGCTGCATATCATGAATCAGGAGTACCGAGCGCTTCGCATCCGGTGTCCACATTACCTTGTTGACGGGAAGCTCCGACTCTACAGGCATTGCATAGGGTTGAATCTTTGGAAGTGCCATGAATATCCCTCTTTTCAGCTTTATTTATCACAATCATGTTCATCACTGCGCTGTAATGCTATCTATCAGAAATAACAATTAGGATATGGGCTGTTTAGCCGTAATCATCTCACGCAACGCTTTTTTGCTTACTTTGCCAACTTGAGTTTTGGGAAAAGACTGCACAAACTCAATCCGATCCGGTATTTTATAGCTGGCCAGACCCCGATTACGTAGAAAAGATTTCACTTCGGCAGCTGACGGAGCTTCACCGCTCGGCACGATAAATGCACAGGAGCGCTCGCCCAGATATTCATCCGGCATGGATACCAAAGCCGCATCATGCACAGCAGGATGCGCCAGCAGATGATTTTCCACTTCCTCGGCGGCCACTTTATCGCCGCCACGGTTAATTTGATCCTTCGCCCGTCCTTCCACAACGAGATATCCATCAGCCGTAAGACTGGCAATATCTCCGGTACGATAGAAACCGTCCGTGGTAAACGATCTGGCATTATGTTCCTCAGCCTTGTAATAACCACGAATCGTATAAGGCCCTCGTGTCAGTAAATGCCCCGATTTTCCCTGTTCTACATCCATGTCTTCGTCATCCACAATTCGTACTTCATCATACGGAGACATCGGCTTGCCCTGAGTGTTAACAATCACATGCAACGGATCATCCAGACGGGTGTAGTTCACCAGCCCCTCCGCCATGCCGAACACTTGCTGTAAGGTGCAGCCTAGGACGGGTTGGACACGTGCAGCCACCTCGGCGCTGAATTTGGCTCCACCAACCTGAAGCACCTCAAGTGAAGGAAGTTTAATCCCCAGGGTAGCCGCCGCATTCAACCATATGAGTGCAAGTGGTGGTACAAGAGCCGTTATGGTTACCTTATGGCGCATAATGAGTGGAAAAGCTTCATCCGGGCTGGACCCGCGTGACAGTACAATGGTTCCACCCGCATACAGCGTACCCAGAAAGCCGGGTGAGCTCATGGGATAGTTATGTGCTATAGGCAGAACGGCCAGGTAGACACTATCTGGGGTAAGTCCGCAGACTTCCACACTTCTCCGCAAACTGTAGATGTAGTCATCATGAGTGCGGGGAATCATTTTGGACAGCCCGGTACTTCCACCAGACAACTGTAGAAAAGCAACATCCGAAGAAACTGGCTCATCCGGCAGTGTGACTGTTGCTGTATAAACATCCTCCAAAGCCGTAAATCGCCCCGCTTCTCCCGCCACGAATACATGCCGAAGTCCCGGAACCTCTGCCTGAACCTCTTCGGCCAGTGTGCGGTAATCAAACCCTCCATCCTGATCAGGTATCACGTATGCTACGGCCTCAGAGAAACGGGCAAAATACGTAATCTCACTCTTCCGATGTAAGGGAAGTGCATATACAGGCAGTGCACCAATGCGGAATAAGGCAAAACACACCTCGATAAACGCCGTAATATTGGGCAGCTGGATAATAACTCGATCATGCTGTCGTATTCCTTTGGCATATAAGCCAGCGGCCAGACGATCCACCCGATCGTTCAGCTCCGCATAGGTTAATTGTTGTTCACCACTGATAACGGCTACTCGATTGCCATATAGTTCTGCGCGCTGGCGGAGCATTTCTCCAAACGTAATTCCTTCCCAGCAGCCTTCCTGACGATAACGTTCGGCAACTTCCTCAGGCCAGGCCTGAAATCCTGACAGCATCATTCATTCCTCCTTCATACTGGACACAGATGAATCCAAACCCATGGCGAGCAGCATTGTTCCGAATTTCGCTGAGGTCTCTGCCAGCTCCGCTTCGGCTGTAGAACCTGCCACAATACCCGCGCCAGCGAACAGTTTAAGCGTATTCCCTTCCACTTCCGCACATCGGATCGTTACAGCCCACTCGCCGTCACCCTCACTATCACACCAGCCCACCATGCCGGTGAATAATCCCCGTTCAAACGGTTCCTGTTCTCGGATGGCTTCCCGAGCGGCCTGTACAGGCGTTCCACAAATTGCTGGTGTAGGGTGGAGAGCAAACGCAAGTTCCAGTGATGATGTGTTCACATTAGCAAGCTCCCCGTGAATTTCCGTAGATAAGTGCCACATGGTTCGTGTTTGGATCAAGGAGGGTTCTGCCGGGACGGAGAGCTGCTTACACAACGGACGCAGCGCTTCCGCCACAGCCTCAATGACTACTGCATGTTCATGGCGATCTTTGGCGGAAGCCAGCAGTGCTTTTGCACGGCGACGGTCCTCAGCCGGATCATCACTCCGGGCAGCAGACCCAGCGAGTGGATTGGCTCTCACTTTGGACCCTTTCCGGGTAACCAGCAATTCGGGACTCGCTCCGATATAAGTCCGATGAGTTTCTTTTTCCGCCTCCACATAAGCGCGTTTATTTGTTGTTATATCACCTTTCGCTAAAGAGAGTTTTGTCATCGGAACAGCAAATGTATATCCGTGTGTGTTATCCCTGAACAAATTACGGAGTAACTGATGTGTGTCCACAATTGTCTGTGAAGTCACATGCAGTGTACGGGATAACACCACTTTGTGGAGATTGCCTTGATTTAGATCCAACAAAACGTTTTTTACGCTTTGCTGAAATATAGCTCCGGCAGGTTCTTCACGTACCTCACAACCCACTGCAGCTGGGCGTTTTTCCACCGATGCTCTGGCGTCCGGGGATAAAGGATCAGCCCATTGGATCTTCTCTGGCACGAATAGCTCTGCAGAAGAATGTATCGGATCGAACGGAATGGCGCCGACCACAATCGGTTTCGTTTGGCCCGAGCGTCTCGCCTTTCCCATCAACTGCTCCATCCGGTTAATGAAAAGCTGCGTTTCTTCATTCCGCTTTTGTTCACTAACATTAACCGCGCCCATGGAGTCAGGTGTATTCCCTTCCGATGCCTCCATGGCAGACCATCGAATCTGCCCCCCTTGAGCTAACAGGGTATGTTGCGGTGAAGACCAGAAAAAGGACGTCCCTTCCTGATATTGTTCCAGAAGGTGTAAGGCGGAAGTTGCAGCAACCGTACCCGCTTTTGACATGATTATCATCTCCTTATCTTGATTCAGGCACCTAGCGTGGCGCCTCCGTCCACACACAAGTTATGCATCGTAATATGTCTAGCCTGATCCGATACCAAAAAAAGCACACTATCCGCTATATCCGATGGTAACGCCAGCCTGTTCAGTGGTATGCCCAGTCGGTATGCTTGCTGGGAACCCGCGATAACGGCCTGTGCTCCCTGCTCATCTGCCCACAATGCACGCTGCATATCGGTATCCGTCGAACCTGGAGATACAATGTTACAGCGGATATGGTCTGAGGCGTATTCAAGCGCCAAACATTTGGTGAACATGGTTGAAGCCGCTTTGGAGGCCACGTAGGCAGACATGTGCATCCGGGGCACGCCAGAAGCATTTGAACCGACAGTAACAATCGCCCCCGACTGACGTTCGGCCATGTAACGCACCACAGCACGTGACATGTAAAATACACCATGTGTATTCACGTCAAAAGTTCTTGTCCATTCTTCATCAGGGAGCTCTCTCACAGCCCCCGTGTATAGTACTCCCGCTGCATTCACCAAAATGCCAATCGGACCTAATGTATTCTCAATACGCTGGATTGCATCTTCGACGAATTGACGATTAGATATATCCACAGGACAGGCTGTTGCTTGATAACCCTGACTATGCAGATCTGTGACCAGTTGATTCAACTGATCCTCTCGTATGTCGACAGCTGCAACAATAGCGCCCTGCTCGGCAAGCAATCTCGCCACGGCTGCACCGATGCCTTGCGCAGCACCGGTGACTACGGCTACTTTTCCATCAATCCCTGTGTAACTCACTCCTGTTCCTCCCTTGCATTACTGCTCCCTCTCCTATTGGAGGAGATATGTTAGCCTGCTGAACACGATTGGATATCCGTAAATCCGTAACATTTCTGTCCACTTGCCTTTCGCCCAATATCACGTACCGATACCTCTGATTGAGAAATACTGTCGTCTCTTTCCTCCTACGACTCCGGGCTGCAGGCAAAACGCATCGTACGACTAATCAGAAACGGCAATACGGATACATGGTTTTCTTCTTCAAACTCGGTATATTTAATGTCCAGACCGGGCTGATTCAGCGCAGACAACCGTTCTGTAAGACTCGAAGCCTTATCATTGTTGCGCGCAGGATGTGTCTTCTCCTGTTCACCCATGCCAATCCACACCTTGACGTTCACGGGATGCTCTTCCAGCCGTGCGACAAATTCCTGTTCCTCCGCCAGCATGACGTTCTGATTCCAGTGAAGCGAAGGGCTACCCGCAATGTAATAGCGAAAAGCTTCTGGTTTCTTGAACAACGTATGCAATACGAACAATCCACCAAGGGAATGACCAAAAATAGCCTGTCTGCTCCGGTCAATCCGGAACTGTCGTTCCATATCCGGCTTCAGCTCTTCTTCAATAAACTGCAAGAATTCATCGGCTCCACCCTGTTTCGGTAAAGGTGTTCCATCCGAATTCTGTGTATATTCCGTTGTGGCCTGCGGGGTAAAGTCATAGTAACGGTGCGGTGAAAAAGGACCGGCCGTTGGATACCCGATGCCAACAACAATGGCCGGAAGTGCTCCGGTCTTCTCCGGTCTGCGGCCCTGTACACGAACGGCTTCGACCATCGTGCCAAACACCGAGTTGGCATCCAGCAGATAGATCACCGGATATCCCGAAGGCGGTGGTGCTTCTGCCGGTTGGAATACCATGATTTGATAGGCATGATTGCCGTTGCGTGATTTCATGGTCCACTGTTCGGCGCGTGGAATCTGTACGGTACTGCGTGCGATATGTTCAAGGGTGCCAGATGCGGGTTGATTGGGCTGAAACGTCATTACGGATGGTTCCTCCTCGTTGTTCTGCGTATATAGGTTGAATACTGAACTAAATATGTTTTGTATGAGATTGATTCTCATTACCAATTATAAAAGAGTAAATCCGGCTGTCCCATGGACGATATCCAGAAATGATTTTGATTATCTCCATATTCCCACATTTCTGTAACTGACTTGGTTACTCCTAAAATAAAAAAACTCCCTCACGGAATACCTGAAACGCTGGAATTTGTCCGGTTTCTGGCACTCCGCAGGGAGCTACATTTCTCATATTGTGATCAATACATCAATGGATTGCCTCTATTATTGCGTTAACGCCTTCAGCGTGTCGTCAATGACATGACCATAAGCAATCAATCCACCGCCCAGCCACGGAGCTGGCTCTACTGCGTACACATTTCCAGCTTTAACGGCTGGCATGCTATTCCATACTTTGGTATCCGTCATTTCCTTCATGCTCCCCGGACCCTGTTCCACCGTGAAAATAAAGTCGGCATCAATCTCAGGCAACACCTCGGTCGATACCGTTGCGCTGTTCTCCGTTTGTACCAGTGTTGGCTTGCCAAGCCCCAATTGCTGATATACCACGTAACCACTAAAGTAGTTACCACCCATCATACTAATCCCGCGAGGTGCAAAACGAATGATCGCTGCTTTCTTGCCTTCGGTAACTTTGGCGAGCTTGGCCTTAGCATCATCTACCTTCGCATGATATGTTGCAATGGCTTTTTCGGCCTCAGCCGTTTTGCCCAGCAGATCACCGATCACCTGCAAAGACTTCTCTACATCACCCGAAGCATTCGTAAATACGTAGGTTGGTGCAATTTTCGAATAACTCTCATATACACCGTTCTCAGCATATTGGGCCGTGTGTAGAATAATAAAATCCGGATTGTACGCCATTAGTGCTTCAGGAGAAGGCAAACCACTGGAGAAATCCAGTGTTGGCACTCCGCTCAACTGGTCCTTAAGGTAAACATGGCCTTGCGTACCACTCGCCCACTGAGCTACCGGTTTAACGCCTAGCGTCAGCAGAGAGTCTTCCAGATAAGGTGCAAAAACACGCTCCGTATGCTCAGGAACGATAACATCATGTCCCAGATCATCTTTGACAGTTCGTTCTCCTTTGGTTTGTTCCGTGTTCTCTTCGGTTACAGCAGTCCCTGATGAGGCCGTGGTGGAAGCCTCCGTTGTTGGCTGCTCTTTCTGTGCTTCTCCCTCAACTTCTGATTTTGAACCACAGGCAGACAGCAGACCCGTAATCAATACCAGTACGAGCAAGGCCGAGAAACCGGTACTACGAAATGGACGAACGGAACTTTGTCCGTTACCTTTTTTCTGTTGAAACATGACATATCCCCCTTGATAAACATTCTCATTTAGATAGATGGATTATATGTCATGTAGCCCGCGAATCACCATGGACGTTATCCAGATATACATTTGGACAATATCCCGTGAAAATCAGGAGCGCTTCATCCAGCATGCGCATCACGCCTACGGCAGAGTAGTCAAACCATGGGTCACCTGTGATCAGATGAATCTGGTATTGCCTTACTGCCTTAAACTGACGCCATACCGGCGAGTGCTGTAGACTAAGCCAATACGCCCGCGATGCGGCCTCAGGACACACCATAACAAGAATCCGATCTGGATTTAGCGCAGCCAGTTGTTCCAATGTTAACCGTGTGTTGGCCTGAACATCGGGAAACGTCTCCAGTTGTAATCCATTATTGTACAACACCTCTTCAATGCCCGGATTTCGATACAGATAAAGGTGCTGACCATACACCCGGACAACGATGACCTTCTCTCGCCCCACTTTCTGTTTTACGGAATCCCGTGCCTTCTCGACTCGCTGATTGTATACGCTAATCCACTGCTCTGCCTGTTCTTCCCGCTCCAAAAAAGCAGCAATCATGCGTAACTGCGCACGCCAATCCAAGTGATACTTCGGTACAAAACAACAAGGTGCAATCTCAGCCAGTTTGGCCTGATCCTGATCACTGATCTGATCCGTACCGACAATAGCGTCCGGCCGGATATGAACCAAACGCTCCACGTTGGCTTCAAATCTCAAGCTGGTATACGGGTCTGTTAGTCTCAAGTGTGACTGAATCTCTGTTCGGTGCGCGTTATAATAATAAGCGGTCCATTTGGGGTCAATCGGCGCAGCGACAGGCATGACATTAAGCGCCAGCAGCTGTCCAATAATGCTGGAGGAGCAGGTGGCGATGCGTATTCTCGCATTTTTGGCATAATCCGAAGGAGATACGCCCACTTCTTTTTTAAATTTGCGGCTGAAATAATACTCATCGCTATAGCCCACTCTCAGCGCGATTTCACGAAGTTTGTATCCTGTTTCTTTCAGATATCGTTTCGCACGATTGATGCGAAGATCGGTCAGATATTCCATTGCACTCTGCCCGTAGGTCTTCTTGAACAGGTCCACGAAATATTTCGCACTGATATTGGCTTTGTGGGCGAGATCCGCAATAGACAATGGTTCGTCATAGTGCTCATCCATATATACTTTTACCTTGGCAAGATCCGTCTTGGGACTGCGGCCGGTAACGGGTAAGTGCGCAGGGGTCTGCGAATCATTTTCCAGTAACATGAGGCCACTCCTTTCGATCTGCTTGATCGGTTTGATATGAAATGTACAGGGCAATAAAGCCGGTACTATATTAGACTAACGAAAATGATAATCATTATCAATTAAAATATCACATTCTTTTCCATACAGTCAATCCATATATGGAAGAATGTACACAGTTCGATGTTAAGACAATCCCGTAAAAGGCAAAAAAGCTAACTGCGTGTTTTGGGCACGAGTTAGCTTTTGATGACGAATTTTGCAACATTAAGTTTGTAAAAATTTGAATTGAATTTAATCCCGGCTCCGCAGCTTGCCGAGTAGACGAATAATTTCTAGATACAGCCATACCAGCGTAACCATCAATCCAAATGCACCGTACCACTCCATATATTTCGGAGCACCGTTATCGGCACCACTTTCAATAAAATCAAAATCAAGTACCAGATTCAGTGCGGCCACAATGACGATAACGACAGAAATGCCGATTCCGATCAGGCTGTTGTCATGCAGATAGGGAACGGTAATCCCGAAAAAACCAAGAACAAAACTGAGGAGATACATAATCATGATGCCTCCGGTTGCTGCCACAACCCCCAGCTTGAAATTCTCCGTAGCTTTGATCAATCTTGTCTTGTATGCCATCAACAGAGCAATAAAGACGGCCATGGTCAGCAAAGCAGCTTGCAGCGTAATGCCGTTATACAAGTATTCATACGTAGCCGAGAGTGCTCCGAGGAACATCCCTTCCGCAACGGCATAGATCGGCACAAGATAAGGCGCTGCAACAGGTTTGAATGAAATAATCAATGCGAGGATAAATCCGACAATCGCCCCTCCATATGCAAGAGGAAGCACTTCCTGCCCATTGAAAAACATCATCCAAGATGCAAATGCACTGCCCAGCAGGATTACCAGCGTAATAAACGCCTTGTTTACCGTACCGTTAATCGTCATTCTAGTCTGATATCGATCATCTCCATAGCCTCTGGAGTCTTCAAACGTACTATCTTTGAGTGTGGGGTTACCGCTACGTCCGATCAAAACAATCACCTCTTCTATGTATTTGGTTAATCCTGTACTACCATCTCTACGTTCTACATTGCCATTTCTACGAACTACATATTAAATTGCATATTGAAAATATAAATTCTAATGCTTCCAGGCAGACGTGGGATGCAATCCGGAGATCACATCCTTGTCTGTTGACGCAAGGCATGGGCTATATGTCCCAAAACTTTGCGAAGAATACTTTACGCTTTATTCAGCACATTCCATCATTTGATTCCAATTCTTAACGCTCTTGGGGCATATTCGAGATAATTATTTGTACAACACTTTATCTACATTGTATTTCGCACGCATCGTGTTGATGATATAGGTCTCGTAAATTTCGCGATCCACCGGATCTTCAATAACGCACACTTCAATGGTGGTTACTTCCTCGCGGTGTGACTTCATTGGTGATACGGTATCTTCAAAATGTTTCTTGATGCGCGGTCTTAATTTTCGTGCTTTCCCGACAAATAACAACTCATCAGCAGCATTGTAAAACATAAAGATACCGCCCTGTTCCCGCGTAATCAGGTGGAAATCGGTGAATCCATAAATGTGGCTAAGCTGTGGATCAGCCTGCTTCGTGATGGTGACATCTGGTGTTGGCACAGTAATATTAATCAATAGGTTCACTTCCTCATTATCTATAGGTTTACATCCTATCATATATTATAAAGGGAAACCATTTCATTAATAAGAAGCAAGATTCAAGCTTTTTTCAACTATTACGACAAATATTTCAAAAAAAAGGTTAACTTCCCTGATTCAAAGTGGTACTATAGGGGTATGAGGAAGAATTTGGGCACTAAGACATATGTCTTTATATCTACTTCCGTCTATTGTACCCTATGATTGATCATCTTTTTCATACTGAATTCTGTTACGTGCGCACGACAAGAGTACAGTTAGCAAGAACCTAGCTTTATAGCTTTACGATTCATCATCTATTCGACCCTTGCAGCAAGCAAACGTAGAAAGATCCTAGCTTAACGAAGATAGTATAGAACTGGATTGACCTAGAAAGCCTGCAATTATAGCCGTACGAGAGTAAATAGACACACGTAGAAGGACAGATAGCTATCGATCCTAGAGAGACTAGTCATGCAACGCCAACCTAGAAAGTTATAAGCAGCAGCACTATAAAAGATGGATCACGTTTCACCCCAGCCCGGCATGATGCCAGGGCTTTTTTACGTTTGCGCAAACAACTAACCACCTCCGCAGGGAAACAGAGGTATCGTGGTTCTTTCTGTGGGGTTTATAATATGGCAAGATAGCAAAAGAGGGAGTGATGGGATGTATTCCGATCTGCAACTGACGGAGGACCGCCCTGTATATATACAAGTCAAAGATTATATGAAGCGATTGATGCTCAAAGGCGGCCTGCAAGCCAAACAAAAGCTTCCTTCTACCCGCGAACTCAGTACACTCATGAAAGTAAGCCGCAGCACGATTCTGCTGGCCTATGCTGAACTTGAGGAGGAAGGCCTGATTTACGCGGTCAAAGGTAAAGGCAATTACGTAAGCTCCACCATTGATGCACCTGAGGCAACATCCGGGTGGCAGCTGGACTGGAACGAACGTGTCAGCGATTATGCAATCCAGGCGGAGCAGTATGATCTGATGAAACATGGCTCTGGCTCTGAGCGCGGTGAGATTTCATTTACCAGCATCGCGCCGGATGAGAAGCTGTTCGACATGCACAATGTCAAAAGAGCCTTTCTCGACCGGATGTCGCTTGAAGGGGAAGTGCTACTGAATTACGGATATGCACAAGGCTACAGACCTCTTATGAAGTATCTGCTGCGCTATATGGAAAATAAAGGTGTCGACCTATCCGGCAAAGATATTCTGATTACCAACGGATTTACTGAAGGTTTTGATC
Source organism: Paenibacillus sp. O199 (assembly GCF_001636635.1). Lineage (NCBI taxonomy): Bacteria > Bacillati > Bacillota > Bacilli > Caryophanales > Paenibacillaceae > Paenibacillus > Paenibacillus sp. O199. The sequence goes on along the minus strand of NZ_LGRP01000010.1, from coordinate 140,449 downwards.
TGGTACTGGGCGCACTTCGCAAAAAAAGCGGCAGGGCCCTGTGTGAAAACCCGACACATCATACCGCTGTTAAAAATCTGAGACTTCATCAATTCCATCTCACCGGTGTGGATATGGAATCAGATGGTCTGGACCTAAAGCAGTTGGAACGGGAACTTGCAGCCAACCCGTATGATCTGGCCTATCTCGTGCCCTCCTACCACAATCCAACCGGGATCGTCACATCACCTGCCAAACGGACAGAGATCATTCGGTTGATGAACCAGTACCAGGTGCCGATTATTGAAGACGGCTTTAACGAGGAACTGCGCTATTCCGGTTCCCATGTCTCCCCTCTGATTGCCAGTGTGGGCAAAGGGAACGGACTCGTGTATCTGGGCAGCTTCTCCAAGATATTGTTTCCGGGACTGCGTGTAGGCTGGGTCATTGCGGATGCGGCGCTGATTGATTACCTGGAAAGCATGAAACGGGCGCGCAGCATTCATACCTCGACGCTGGACCAGTCCCTGCTCTATCAATATCTGAGCAACGGCAATTTCGAGAAATATTTGAAGCGGGCCCGTACAGAGTACAAGCGAAAATATGAACTGGTGGTCCGTTGCTTGCGGCAGTATCTGCCAATGTGCCGGGTTTCCGGTGAAGGCGGACTTCACCTGTTCGTACAATTCCCACCAGAATACCGCACGAGGGAGCTGCTGGCGGCTTGCAAGGCAAAAGGCGTTACCTTCATGCCCGGGGATACCTTTTATCTTGAACCAGGCCAGGGACAAAACACGATGCGTTTGGGCTTCTCCCGAGTCAGCGATGAGAACATTCGCAAAGGTATTCGCATCATCGGCGAGACGGTTGCTCAAATGAAATGAGGAGGATTAACATGAAAGTTGGCGTTATTATGGGTGGCACATCTTCGGAGCGGGATGTTTCTCTGCTCACCGGACGGGAGATGATGAACCATCTGGATGGACAGAAGTATGAGGTTATTCCGGTGGAGATCAACAGCAAACGAGATCTCATTGACAAAGCCGCAGGATTGGATGTGGCACTGCTCGCTCTGCACGGCAAATATGGCGAGGATGGTACGATTCAAGGTACGTTGGAGTCGCTGGGTGTTCCTTACACAGGCTGTGGTGTCCTCGCGAGCAGCGTATGCATGGACAAAGATATGTCCAAACGCCTCATCCAGCATGCGGGTGTACCTACTGGCGAGTGGCTTCAGGTAAGCAGTCTGGATGAATTGTCATCAGTCGCTGTGCAGCAGTTAACGTATCCCGTTGTGGTAAAGCCCAATTCAGGCGGTTCCAGTATCGGCACGCAAGTGGTGCAAGAACCCTCGGCTCTTCATGCGGCTGTAGAAGCGGCTCTCGTCTGGGACGAAGTCGTCATGATTGAGCAATATATTGAGGGTGAGGAGATTACCTGCGCCGTTCTGGATGGTCAGATGCTTCCTGTTATCTCGATTCGTTCAAATGCCGATTTTTTCGATTACACCTCCAAATATAATGATGGCGGCGCTGAGGAGCAGGTCGTCCATTTGCCTGCGGATTTGCATAAACGTGTAGAAGCTGCGGCATTAACCTGTTACCGGGTGTTGAAATGTAGTGTCTATGCTCGCGTGGACATGATGATTCGGGATGGCATGCCCTATGTGCTTGAGGTGAATACGTTGCCAGGTCTTACCCGAAATAGCCTGCTGCCCAAAAGTGCAGCCGCTGCTGGTATCTCCTTTGCCAGTTTGCTGGATTCCATTATTGATCTCTCGTTAATAGAACGCCAAAAGGAGGCAACTCGATCATGAGTCTGAATGTAACGATTCGTAACAGTTCCTCTGAAGATCTGCAAGATATGGTCATTCTTATGGATCAACTCGGTTACCCAACCACGTATGCCGAGATGAAGGAGCGTTATTCGCACATCGCTGCGGATTCAAACTTTGCAACGTTGGTTGCCGAGGTCCGTGGCCGTGTCGTTGGACTGATTGGCCTCCAAACATCTTATCTATATGAAAAAAACGGAAGACACTGCCGTATTATGGCTCTTATCGTGCATGACCAGTTCAGAAGCTCCGGCATCGGTCGTCAGCTTATTCTGGAAGCAGAACAATGGGCAGCCACTCATGGCGTGGATTCCTTGTCTCTAAACAGCGGCAATCGCCCGGATCGTGAAGCTGCGCATGAATTCTACCAACAGATGGGCTTTACCGCGGGAAGCACCGGCTTTAGCAAAAAGCCGCAGGCTTTGCAGCATAGCTGACTGTTTACAAAGTAACATCAAAAAAACGCCCATTTCCGACACAAAGGTCGGAAACGGGCGTTCTCTATTTCGCTATAAGTAAATTATCTTTTGGCCTTCATGGATTCATACGCAGCAAGTAACTCCTCTACAGCCACGCCATTAATCTTCATTCCTGCCACCTGACACTGTTCCAACTGTACGCCGGATAGATTACAGTCATTGAAATGACTGCCCTTGAGGTCACAATGCTCCCAACGCATGGGTGCTCTGTCTGCGCCGAGGTGTGTATCCTGAAAATGAACACCATCCAAAGCACAGAATTCAACCTTGCTATCTGTTAAACGCAAATCGGCCAATAATATGTTGGTCATATTCAGATTGGTGAATTTGCCCCCACTCAGGTTGCAATCGGTCATCCGGATATCCCGAAGATTGCTGGTGCTGAAGCGAAGTGAATCCAGATCAGCTTGGTAAAATTCAGTAACCGTCTCATCCTTAACATTGGATATTTCCTCGGATGGGAGCTGGATCACAGGCTCTATTGTTATGATTTTCTCATATCCATATTCATCTTCAGACGCATAGAGACAGATATAACCCATTTTCTCATAAAAATGATGATTATCCCGCTGTCTTCCCGACGTCTCCAGCTTCCATATCCCAATCTCCGGGAATTCGGCCTCAACAAGCCTGATGACCTGAGATCCTATACCCCGACCATGACAAACGGGATCAATAAAGATTTTATCCAGTCTCGCATGCCTGCTTCCCAATACATTGACACTGACTCCACCAATGGTACATCCATCCCATTCTATAACGTAATAGCCCCATTCACGGATCACGTAACTGTGCATACGAACAGACGAATAGCCTGGTGGACAAAGGTTGCTGTCCGGAACTGTGTCTCCTTTAGCCCAGACCCTGATCGCATGATCAAAGGCTCTGGTGCATATCTCCGTGAGCACTTCAGCATCCTCATGGCGTGCACGACGAAGCTGAACTAGAGATTGCAGCCCCAGTGAAGATGCTGGTGCCGGTTGTACTTTATGTCGCTCAAAATAATCGTAGTCTGCCTGATCCGAAAGTTTTCTGCGAGAGACATAACGAAATCCAGCATGCTCAAGCACCTTGCGTGAAGGCTGGTTAAACGGCTTTACAATACCCACAATTCGATCCAATAGAGTATGTTCAAATAAGTATGTCGTTAAGGCATTCACTGCTTCTGTGATATACCCTTTATTCCGATAATCCCGTGAAATGGCGTAAGCCACTTCACGATCATCACTATCCAGCATGTCATTGGGAAATACACCACACCAGCCAATGATTTGCTGATCTTTGTTGTGTACAACAGCCAGCATGACCCGTACATCTTTCGGATCGAACTGCTCGTAACTGCCAACAACAAATTGCAGAAAACCATGCAGCTGTTCCTCTGTCATCCTCCATTCGGGAAGAATATCCGTGATTTCCGGTTGTCGGGTTAATGCGTACAGCGCGCCCTGGTCTTCCAGCGTTAGTGGACGTAATGTAATTGAACTGGATTGGATGATTAATTGACTTTTCATATATAACACCTCTGGGGATTTATTTGGGATGACACGACAAAGAGGAGCACCTCTAATAGAGGCACTCCCCGATTCGTTTCATCATTTCAGAAACGCCGAAGCTCCTCGTAATGGGTCAAAAAGGACACACGTATCCCGTTAATGGTCTAACGGAATTTTTTCATTGTGTTCTTTCATGATCATTACGAGAAATCTGGCATACTCTGAAATCCCCTCTCAACCTAAGACTCACATGCAAATCTTACTTATGGCCGGTCGATGAAAATCCAGCCTGTTTCTTTTTCCTTATCTACAGATGCCCCAAGAGATTCGGCCATAAAGCGCAGCGGGACGTAAGTTTTGCCGTTTTTGCCCACATAAGCAGGTTCGACCATTGTTACTTCCTTGCCTGCAACGGTGGCCTTCTTGGAACCCACAGTCAGGACAATCTCATCGCCGGTGATATCGTCAATAACGACGATTTTATCCGACCCTTTGGTCCATTTCACTTCAGCATCCAATTCCTCGGACAGATAACGAAGAGGAACAAATGTTGTATTTTTAACAGTGACTGCGCCATAGGTTTCGTCGTCCGGATACAACATGACATATTTACGGGTGATTCCCGCTTCATCCTTCAACAGCTGATACACAAGTGAATTGGAATCAAAATTGCGCAACATCTGACCTGGAGTGATATCTCCCTGCATCAGATCAATTGCACCAGCCGTTTTGTCCACGGCATCCACAGTTACTGGTCCACCAATATTCCACAGTTCACTGTCACCATATACGGATACCGATTTGATTGGCAGATCTTCAGAAGCAGGCAACGCTACTTTGAAATCATAATTCTGTTTACGGATATTCAGTGCGCTGTCTAGATAAAAGTCCAATTTGAGATTGGTCTCAGTTCCGAACACCGTCTTCAATTCAGGTGTTTCGGTCAACAAGCTGGCTAGTTCCTTGTCGTAATTGGCAAGAATCTCGTCAAGACCGCCCTTAATCATTTCATACAATGAAGCAACTTCGGCATCCCGTGATTCGCTAATCGTAGAAGGAAGGGCACTGCCGTCGCCAATATCAACCGTGTTGAATGTAACGAGGATAGGGTAGAACACATCATACAGATCTCCAATCAGATCCTTGAGTCCTTGCTCATCCTGAGCAACACTTGTCAGAAACGGTTTAACCATGGCAAGAAGCTCTTCTCCACTGATCTCCACATGCAGCTTGGAGAGGCTCAGCGATTCACCGTTAACCGATTCCTGTACCGGCGTTACGGAAATATTTTTCGGGTTGGACAAATGCTTCAGCGCAAAGGTCAGCAATTTCGGGGAAAGCTCCTCGATCTGCTTCTCCAACGCCTTCGTATCTAGCATAGGAAGTGTGTCATCCTCCAAAGATATGTATAGAGGCTTTTGCGCTCCGTCTACATCAATGACCATTTCCGATTTATCCATCGACAGATGGAAAGGTAATTTCTTTCCTTGCATACTCAGTGTACCTTTGACAGACGCCGTGTTGGAGTCCTTCACTTTGGCATCTTCAATATCCAATGAAACGGAATTAATGAGTTCAATCATTTGAAGCGCATCCTCATCGACGAGGTTTGCTGTAGGTTCAATTTTTATATGCATCGACTGTTTGGATTCACCCGACTTGACGGTTGTGCTGTTGACAACGGCTTTGCTAATATCTACGCCACCTACGGCCTGACATCCCGTAAGCGTAACCATCATCAAAACGAGTGGTACGGCAATCCACTTCAATAGCTTGTGATTTTTGATACGATCTCCTCCTTAGGAAAAATGTGGTTCACTCCTATTATGAGGGTTATAGGTAATTGTTGTAAACCGGATCGGTAAATAAATACCAAAAAAAGGCCGAACGATGGTCCGACCTCGGGTATGACGTATATTTAAAATTTGGTGTAATTGGCTTCAACAACACTATGCCTAGTCCAATCATAAACAGTTCAGTTTATTCTTTTTTCGTATCCTCTGCCTCAGTGTCCTCATCGGATTCTTTACCATCGGTACGTGCAGGGGTTTCAAATTGATCCGGTTCGTCGTCTTGAATGGCTTTGTTCTCTTCATTCTGGTCTTGTGTCATATCGTATTCCCTCTCTTCTACCGGATTTTAGGCAACAATCTGTGCCTTGTTTCTATCAATAACCGGAATAATGAAAAATTAAACAGACAGAGGTGGGAACTTAGAAAATATAAAAGACAATTCCGTTCCCGCTTGCAGCCGTTGCCTGATATAAAGCCTGAACATCATTTAGTGTCTGAACGATCTCCTGGAATGTCTCCTCTGCGTCCCAATCTTCCATGACAGGATACACGCCCTCAGCTACCATTTGTTCCAGGCTAAACCGTTTCTTCAATTCTTCAGGTGTCAGTTGTTCTAACGCCATGTACGCCTCGAGCACCTGTTCATTGTTCAGCAGGAACAGATCCATGTCTGAATAGTTGCCCAGATATTGTTCGCCTGCCAAAGGGACCACATATCCCAGAGGAGACTGCCCCTCTACCACTTCACCAGTCAACGTAAACTGAAGCATCTGCCACATTTTATCGATATCCAGCTCGACCGAACAATCATGAACACTGACCTCACCTGACTTAATGGATTCAACCAATTCTTTGGTGACAACAAGATATCTGCCGGACATGCCCATACCTTATCCCTCCTATGTATGTACTTCTCTTCTTTCCCATTAACCGTGCATGTTGTACAAGAATCGGGGTAAAGAGGTGGAAAGGAACAATAATCTTCAAGGAGGAGCGGAATCCATGAAAAAGTTTGATTACAGCCTCAATTACGAGGAGCTTGATCTGCGCAAGCAGCCTGAACTGTATACCGTTGGCAGGGGAGAGCAAGGAGTATTAATGGTGGAGCCCTACAAAAGCGAGATTCTACCGCACTGGCGGTTCAAAACACCTGAAATTGCGAAAGAATCCTCGCAGAAGATCTACGAACTATTTTTGGAGTATAAGAAAAAGGATGACTTTGTCGGTATGGATATGGCACGCAAGTTTCTGCAAATGGGCTATACGCGGGCAAGGCGGTATACGAATCATAAAGGCGGACGCAAATACTCGAAGGAGGACGGCTCCATCCTGCCTTATCAGAATGATAAGGTGAAGGCTGAATCAGCAGCCATTTTCAAAGCACAATGGGAGATCGCCAAAACGGATCCGGATTATGTGAAAATGAAGCAGGAGCACCGGGAAAAGTACGAGTCGGAGAACGCGCAGAAGCATGGGTGAAAATACATGATTTATGCAGACGTTCATTTTGATATAATGCAATACATCAAGCTTCACACACGAGATTAACGATGTATACCCATCCAAAGGAGCCCTCATGAACCCACCTAGCCACCATTTCGTCCTAGCACTTGTTTGCATCACCCTGTGTCTGTTTATTCTGCTTCCTTTGCCTGCCTCTGCAGCCAAGTCTGAACTTGCCAGACAACATGAAATGACAGCCTTTGGCCCGCTACAAAGCGATGTTGACGGGATGCAGCCGGGATGGAACCTGGGAAATTCTCTGGATACGGTCGGACCTGATGAAACGTATTGGGGCAACCCGCGAGTTACCCGGGAACTGATACAGCAGATCGCTGCTCAGGGATACCGAAGTATTCGTATTCCCGTCACATGGGATGGGCATATTGGGGACGCACCAGACTACACTGTTGATCCAGCCTACATGGCTCGTGTTCAGGAGATTGTCCAATGGGCGCTGGATGCCAACCTCTATGTCGTCGTGAACGTTCACCATGATTCCTATCTCTGGATCAGCCAACTGGAGAATAACCACGATCAGGTGCTTTCCCGTTATAAAGCAGTATGGACTCAGATTGCCAAGCAGTTTAAAGATGAACCGCGTAAGCTGATGTTCGAGAGTGTTAACGAACCGCGCTTTAACCGCGGAGCAACAAATGCCGGAGATATGGGCTCGGGCAGCAATATTGATGAGGCACGGCAGTTGGAGCTTTTGCATGAATTGAACACTGCATTTGTTAAGTTGGTACGGCAAACAGGTGGAAATAACAGCGAGCGCCCGTTGGTCCTGCCTACGCTGGAAGGTTCACCAACACAGGTGAGACTCGACAGTTTGCGGCAGACAATAGTGGGGCTGAAGGATCACAATCTGATTGCTACGGTGCATTATTACGGATATTGGCCGTTCAGCGTCAACATTGCAGGGCATACCACCTTCGATACGGATACGAAAAATGATGCGGCCAGCACGTTCAATAATGTGTACAACACGCTAGTTGTTCAAGGTATTCCGGTTATTCTGGGCGAATACGGCCTGCTCGGTTTTGACAAACATACGGATGTCATCGAACAGGGAGAGAAGCTGAAATATTTTGAGTTCATCGGTCATCAGTTAAAAGAAAAAAAGATCACGTCCATGTTATGGGACAATGGTCAGCATCTGAATCGAAAAACATTCCAGTGGGCTGACCCGGATTTATTTCAGATGATCCAAGCTTCCTGGACAGGACGTTCTGCCGTAGGAGAAAGCGATCTGCTCTATTTCAGACAAGGTTCGCCTGTGGGAGACAGACCATTGACGATCAAGTTAAACGGAAACAAGCTGGTTGCCCTGTATGCGGGTGAGGAGATGCTGAAAGCTGGCACGGATTATTCGTTCAGTGGCAACACGTTAACCGTCAAATCCACTGCGTTATCCCGGATGATCAGCTCAACTCAGAAGCTTGGGAACAATGGGATACTCACAGCGAAGTTCAATCAGGGTGCAAAATGGAAATGGAATGTGATTGTGTCCACGGAGCCCGAGTTGGGCGACGCAACAGGTATAGTAGACTCCTTCTCCATTCCCACCCAGTTTCAAGGTGATCAGCTTGCCACGATGGAGGCTGTGTATACATCCGGTGAGAACACAGCGCCACAGGACTGGACACCGTATAAGGAATTCTTGACCACATTTGCTCCTTCTTATGAAACGAATGAAATTAAGCTACAGCCCGATTGGCTCAAAGAACTGCACGCTGGACAGATCGAGCTGACATTTCACTTCTGGAGTAGTGAGCTCATTCGCTACACTCTGATTAAGAACGGAAATCAGGTGACTGGCGAGGTACGAAATTGAGCCTGTTCGCGGGTTGGGATTGTACGACCCGTTGATTGCAATGGGCTCTGCTGGATGCAGCAGCGTGACCTACACAGTATTGAAGATTGTTCAAATAGAGACGCTGCCAGTGGGGTATTTCAGCTGGCAGCGTCTTTGAGTTTGGTAGGTTTGGTATGGTTAAGCCTGTGCCTTTTGCGGCTTGCCACTCTTCGAACGGGGCCGAAGCATACCCCCTACAATCCTCAGCATTTGTCTGCGCGGCATAAGGCGGGCGAACTGGGCCGTCCAATAATTGGAGGCACCTGGCACAGCATACGGCTTGCCTGAATCCAACGCCCTCATCGCCACTTCCACAACATGCTCAGGCGTATCCCGTTTGCCTACCGAGGCCTCTTCGGCTCCTACTACGTCAAAGAATGAGGTATCGGTTGAGCCAGGGCATAGAGCCAAAAACTTAACGCCTCGTTTCCGGTTCTCTTCATACAACGCCTCTGTAAAAGAAAGAACGAAAGATTTCGTAGCCCCATATACAGCCATGTATGGATCAGGTTGAAAAGCAGCTGTTGAAGAAACATTGATGACGGTACCGTTCCGTTTTTGCAGCATACCTGGCAGGAAAAGATGGGTCATGTTCATGACTGCGAGTACATTCAGCATAATCTCTTCCTGCTGCCGTGCACCATCCACCTGCTCAAACATTCCATGCGTGGCAAATCCCGCATTGTTGATTAATACATTAACCTGTATGCCCCGATTCATACATTCCTCATAAACGTGTTGTGGTGCATCCGCCTGGGATAGATCCGCTACGATCACTTCCGTCTTCACTTGATAGGTTCGCTCAATCCGTTCTGCCAATTGACGCAATTTGGACTCCGATCGGGCCACCAAGACCACATGTTTTCCTTTTGACGCCATCTCCAATGCAAAAGTCTGCCCAATTCCTGAAGAAGCCCCCGTAATGAGTACCCATTGATTTTGAACCTGCTTCATATCTCATCCACCTTTTCAGAACACTCGTTTTTTATCGGAAACACTGTTTCCTAATGAAATTATCGTACTCTCTTGTCTTCGTACTGTCAACTTCTTTTGATCATTTGACGATTTCCAGCGTAAAACAGTAGAATGACGATAAGAAACACGGTTACCGTTAAACAACAATATGGATGTATGAGGATGAGATAGATGAAAGATCACAATTCGGGTTCCAAAGAATCCGCTCACACGGTCACTACCTTTCAGGAAGCCAGACTCCAGCACTCCGAAAACCTGCGCCAAAATATTGTGCATGCCGCCGCATCCTTGCTGCAAGAGCACGGCCCCGAAGCCGTTACAGTTCGGCGCGTGGCAGAACGAATGGAGTGCTCCACCAAAATCATATATAACCTCTTCGGCAAGAAAGAAGGGTTAGCTAAATATCTATATATGGAGGGGTGCTCCCTCCTATCCCAATCGTTTGAATCCGTGCCGCAGCAAGCATCATTCGAGAATTATTTTCGCGATCTCGCTTATGCCTACTGGGATTTCGGAATTACACAATCCAGCTTCTATCAGCTGATGTTTGGCGGTTCTTTTGCAGAATTCAAACCAGATGCAGAGAGTCTGCAAGGAACAGCAACTGCACTCAAACAAATTACGTCCCTGGTTGCGGTCTCAATTGAGCAGGGAATGCTTAAGGAGAACGATCTCTTGCTTGCAGTTCGTATGATCTGGGCCCCTCTGCATGGCGTCATCCACCTGTACCTGGGAGGCCATATTGAGAGTGAAGAGGCCGCGAAACGGCTATATGATCATACGTTGTCCATGGTTATTCTTTCTCTTGTTGGAGTATCCTCCAAGGGCTAAGCCATGAATGGATAAGGAAACGAAAGAAGGAGCAGGCACTTCATCGCTCGGATGAAGGACCTGCCCCTTTTTATCATTATATATAAGGGATTACTATCGCTAATTAACGTGCGGTTTCGTTTTCAGCTTCCCAACGCGAGATTTCAGCACGGACTTTGGGAGCCACTTCTTTGCCGAGCAGTTCAATAGCTCTCATTACCTCCTCATGCGGCATCGTGCCGAGGGGAGTGTGTAACATGAAGCGTGTAATACCAACTTCTTTACGTAGATAGATAATCTTTTGAGCAACGGTATCCACATCACCGACATACAGCGCGCCTTCCAGACTACGTGCCGCGTCAAAGGTTGCACGGCTATAGTGTCCCCAGCCGCGTTCACGGCCCAACATATTCATTACTGCCTGAGCTGGAGGGAAGAATTTCTCCACAGCTTCATCTGTTGTATCCGCAATGAAGCCATGAGAGTGAGAAGCAACGGTCAGTTTGGAAGCGTCGTGACCTGCATGTGCAGCTGCTTTTTTGTACAACTCCACCAGTGGTGCGAATTGAACAGGACGACCACCAATAATGGCGAGAACAAGCGGTAATCCAAGCAGACCCGCGCGGACAACCGATTCCTGGTTACCGCCACTCCCGATCCATACAGGCAGCTTCTCTTGTACCGGACGCGGGTAGATGCCTAGATTATTAAAGGAAGGGCGGTGTTTGCCTTCCCAGGTTACTTTTTCCGAATCACGCAGTTTTAAGAGGAGCTCCAATTTTTCATCAAATAATTCATCATAATCATTCAGATCATACCCGAACAATGGGAATGATTCGATGAATGATCCCCGCCCTGCCATAATCTCCGCACGCCCATTCGAAATACCGTCCAGCGTTGCAAAATCCTGAAATACCCGTACCGGATCAGCCGAAGATAGCACCGTTACAGCGCTGGTTAGGCGAATGCGTTTGGTCTGTGAAGCTGCGGCGGCCAAAATGATAGCGGGTGATGAAGCGGCATAGTCGGCACGGTGATGTTCTCCCACGCCGTATACATCCAGCCCCACCTGATCTGCCAAAACGATCTCTTCAACGACGTCGCGAATACGCTGCGCATGACTTATAAGTTCTCCTGTTTTTATATCTGGGTTCGTCTCTACAAATGTACTGATTCCGATTTCCATTGTCTATTCCTCCCTGGTATGAAGCGATCCGTCGTTCATCTAACCTATTGTAAGTAGATCACCTTTTGTTATTTATCTTAATATTGAACTATTTTGAGGAAAAATACAAGTGCCCCCTGTTTTCCAGAGGGCACTTTCGTGACATATTCTTCTCAAAATCCAATGATTTCATGATGATTTCTTTTTCCCAATGTACAGCAGATGAGACGATATTCCCAATATCGACGGGTCTTTGGCCACCTCAATCATATAATGGATCAACTCATCGTATTCCCCGCGTTCTTTCCAATATTGCTGCTGCTCTTCTGTGAGCATAGCTCTAAGACTGGACGATCCAATCAGGTCTACCGTTTCGAATCCGTACTGCTCCATAAATGGGTTAATATCCTGAATGTTGAAATAGTACGCCCCCGTAAACCGTCCTTGATCCAGATGATCGAATGTTCCCTTTTCCACAAAAGAACGGATAGCTTCCATGTGGTCATGTGGTTTCCATTGCTGCGGGGATTGCAAAGAGGTAATGCCCATTCGCATACGGCTCTGCATCGCTACAAACACAGTTCCCCCACGCTTGGTGACCCGATGCAGCTCCCTTACCGCAGCCACTCGCTCTTCTTCCGTCTGCAAATGATACAATGGCCCAAGCATCAGAGAGGCATCATACGTCTCATCTGCAATGCCGTTCAGATGGGTCGCATCCAATACATGGAAACTGTCAAACTGCTGTGTCAAATCCAATTCCTTTGCCTTCTGCCGAGCCATATCCACAGATGCAGGGGTCAGGTCTGACAGCGTGACATGGTATCCGAGTTTGGCAAGCTCCATCGCATATTTGCCTGGTCCGGCGCCATTGTCCAGCACAAGTCCGGTTGCCGGAAGTGACTCTCGGATATAATGCATGTTAATGATGAACTCCAGCGGTTCCCGATCCAACCTTCCCCACTCGTCAAATCTGGAATAATACTCAATCACACGTGATCTTTCCATGATTCTGCACCTGCCTTTTCTCAACATTAAGGCCATATAAAAAAACAAAAACCTGCCACCTCAACTAAGAGGCGACAGGTCTGACCTTCGCGGTACCACTCTTCTTGATCCATGAACAGGATTGGAAACATCATGCTCCAACCTATCCTGCCATAACATCTCAGGACCTGATGACGGAGGTTAACCGTCAGGATCTACATGAAGTCAGCGTATAGCATCATTTTTAACATCCAGCCCTTTGTGCGCTGAGCAATGACGATATTCATGTAACTACGGTTCGATTCTGCTGCTCACAGGTGAGTTGGGGAAAGGTTGGACTGCCTTGCACCGAAGCGACAGTTCTCTGGACCAAACCTTGTGCCTTAATACTCCTGATCATTGCGTTTGACTGTTAAATTTTATCCAGTATATTACTTCTAAATATTTCCTGTCAATTCTTATTTTCCAGTTGCACAGCTACTTCACGTTCCGGTTCTTCTGTGCTGTACATCCAGGGATATACGATTGCTGTATCCGACGTGTAATTATTATATCGATCAATACCCAGGTTTTTTCCGTCACCGGCAAATTGAGTTTTGGAAGGAGTACCATAACTTCGTTTGCCCTTCTGGATCGTATAGGTCTGATTAATTCCACCAAAATGTAGATCATCACTATATCTCTCCACGTACAAATCACCGTCTTTACGGTAATATGTCCAATGGATTATAGAACCGCCCAGATTTGAATCAAGGTACTGTGGTTTCTCCCCAATCTCGGATAACGTAATCGGCTCAAATTCACCCTGAAAATAGTTGACTTTATGGCGAGCGTACAAGGTCATTGGTGTATCTTGGTTGATTTCTAGACCAGAGGTCACTTCGAAGCGCAGTTCCGCTTCATGTGCCGGATCGTCCGACGGCCATACCCCTCCAATTAACTGGCTGCCATTTACATCAAGTGTGTATTGCAAATATGGTAATTGCATGAAATATTCGCTATGAGTAACGATCAGCCTGATTTGGGTGGGTGTAATTATGGCTTCCTTGATGACTGCTCCATCCGACTGCTGATCCAGAGGTATATTTAGCACTCTTTTACTCGTACCACTAAGCATCTCTGTTTTATCCAGACGTATACCAATATCCAGTGATTGCTCCATTTTGCCTTCTTCTTTACTGTAAGCCAGTACATAACTTGCTGCTTGTTGCTTCAACTTCTCCAAGTTATAGAACTGTTCCGATATATATTCACCATGTTCTCCCGGCTTTCCATATATGCCCGCTGCATTCCCTTCCAAAATCTGTCCTTTCTGATCGTATATCTTTAAATACGGAAAGGCATAGTCACGAACCTCCGGTTGATCAAAGGTTAATGATGTAGACAACATCATCTTATCTTCCTTTTCATTGAATGCGCTCACTACAAGTTCACCCAAACCATCCTTATTGATATTGAACACCTGTGATTGTTGCTGAAAAGGATTTAGGGTAATTTCCTTTTCTTCCGGAACTAATATTTGGATTCCACCTACAGTGAAGTCGACATTCGCTTCTTTTCCTGATGGTGTCCACTCCGTCTCAAAGTACCCTTTAAACTTTCCATTGGTCTGATCAGGAACATGGTAGTATCTTCCTTCGATTAGCTTACCACTCTCATCCCGCAGGCCAATAGAAGGGAATTGTAATGTATCACCTCCGTACTTACCAGGGTCCAATGTATACAAAATAACCGTGCGATTATCATCGGAAAAGGCTGTATCCAGTGTTAAAGTCACACCGTTGACCGTTACGGACTGATTCAGTTTCTGTCCAAGATCCTTTTGCATGGCATTCTGGATACCACTACGGTCATTTAAAATTTCACCCCAATTATAATGGACTGCTGCATATACTGGCGTCGCCATGAGAATAACTGCAGCGGTTCCTATCAGTGCAGTCTTTTTCCATTTGATCTGTTGCGGCAGATGTTCTTTATTCTCTGATACATGAAGCTCTGGGCAACGCTCCTGATCCTGTTGAATCTGATTCCACATGGCATCGAAATCGGGATAGCGAATATCTGCATTATTTTTCAGATGACGAGACAACAGATTTTCCGTATGCTTCACTATACATTTCCCCTTTCTGATGTTGCTTTCTGGCTTGATCCCATTTTTTCCTAAGCAATCGAATTCCCTTATATACTCTGGACTTCACCGTTCCCAGTGGCACTTCCAGAATCTCTGCAGTTTCGGATAAACTTAATTCGTTCATATAACGCAGCAGAATCGCTGAACGTATCTTTTCAGGTAGCTCATGAACCCATTGTGCCCAGACCTCGGACTCCTCCACATGTTCGATCAACGTATCAACCGGATCAGCAGTTCGTTGAGGGGTGAGAATAAACTGCCTTTTCTCCCGCTGCTTGGCTGTGCGTTCCCTCTTCAGAAAGTTAAGACAATGATTCACCGTAATTCTCATCAGCCATGTCTTCATGTATTCAACCTTCTGCCAATCCTGACGAAATACCGTAATAAAAACATCGTGGCATACATCTTCGGCATCCTGAGCATGATGGAGCATGTAATAACAAGTTCGGTACACATCCTTGTTGTATATCTCAAACAATTCCTTTTCGTTCAAAAGCTTTCCCTCCTTTCTCTGCATCAGCCTTCTCAAATCTATAGACAAAGCCGATCCTTCAAAGGTTCATTCTTACCCTTTCTCCACACAACAAAAAAGAACCTTCACTTCCACAGCATTGCAGAAATGAACGTTCTTTATGGTTTAAGACAAGGCCAATAACATGGCAATCCAGCGTGCCAAAAGGAGATGCTAGATTTTTTTCACAAACTCGGACTTCAGCTTCATCGCGCCCAGGCTGTCGATTTTGCAGTCGATGTCATGGTCACCGTCAATCAGACGAATGTTTTTGACTTTGGTACCCTGCTTAACTACCAACGAGCTGCCTTTCACCTTCAAATCCTTAATGACCGTAACAGTATCGCCATCATTCAGGACATTACCATTCGAATCACGTATTACTTTAGTTTCTTCCGCATTCTCTTGTTCAGACGCTAGCGCCCATTCGTGCGCACATTCTGGACACACCAACAAATTACCGTCCTCGTACGTGTATTCGGAATTACATTTGGGGCAATTAGGCAAATTAGACATATGTATTAAACTCTCCATTCATTTTGTGGCTTCCTCGCAAGTATACGGGAATGCAATCTATTGTTCCACATAGGCCACGCTGGTTAATTGATTTTAAACTAAATTTAAGATTGCCCCGCCCCCTGATTTAAGGAAGGTTCCTTATACTGAAGCAATAAAAGAAAAATGGTGGAGCATCACAACGAAATACTATTCTTAAAAGTCGTGTCTTACACGAAATGCTGATATATATCCTATAAAAGGAGTTTCTGCTCATGTCACCCTATGTTTTTCCTGTCCAAACGGCTTTCTTTATTTTTGTCCTGATCGCCATGTTTCTGCTGGTTCCTTGGTTGATCTACGGATATCGGAAAGATGGATTTTTTAGCTGGTCGCGGTTTGGGGTCAGCTTCTCATTTATTTTCTACCTACTGGCTGCGTACTGTCTGGTTATTCTTCCTTTCCCGACCACTCGTAATACATGTGCACAGCAAGCAGCGGATACCGTATATTACAACCTTGTTCCGTTCACCTTTATAAAAGATATTATGAAAGAAACACCAATCGTCTGGTCTCAACCCGCCAGCTATATGGGAATGATTCAGGGCAGAGCTTTTCTGCAGGTTCTGTTCAACGTAATGCTTCTCATGCCACTTGGCGTGTATATCCGTTATTTTTGGCAAAAGAGATCGTACTGGAAACAGGCTTTGTTAAGCGGATTCGGCTTATCCCTGTTCTTTGAGATTACCCAGATCACCGGCTTCTACGGTTTTTATGATTGCCCGTACCGGCTGTTTGACGTGGATGACCTGTTACTGAATACTTCAGGAACGATACTGGGATTTTTCGCAGCTCCCATCTTGCTTGCCTTATTCCCGTCTCGAGCAAGTATTCAGGCGAAGAGCGAGCAGATTCTGGAACAAAACAAGGTCTATCCTGTGCCTCAATTACTGGCACTTATCATTGACGGTGTAGTTGTTGTATTCCTGTCCAATCTGATGTCCATATTTAATTGGAGTAATACAAATGTGATCGTCAGTACGCTAAATACGGCGATCGCCATGCTGTTTGTATTTTTCTTTATTCCATCCTTGCGAGATGGCAAGACTCCAGGGTCTGCCCTCATGCGGTTCAGATATGTTCACCGGGAGACTGGGGAGCCTTCCAGCGCATCCCTGTTTAAAAGGTTGCTGGCACTTTACGCCCCTTGGATCTTGGTCACCGTAGCTCAATTCATAACTGATTATGCCTTTCTGAACGAAAATGTAATGCTCGAACCTTATAAGGTGTGGATCTCTGTCGGAATTTTTGGTCTGCATATGCTTATTCTCTTGGTGTTGTTCGTGCATGTCATGCTGGTGCTGTTCTCCCGAGGCAAGCGTGCGTTTTACTGTGATGATGTGTCCAAGACACGAGCTTCAAGAAAATAAAATTCCTGACTCACAACACTCACAGCACATAGTTTCAGATGACAGATAGTACCGTAGCGTTTGCCATTAAAGCCGGCAAGTTTGATCCATCGTAAAAAAAGGTGTGCCTCGTCAGCCAATGACGAGACACACCTTTTAAATATATTGAGATGAAGTACAGATGGGATAAACTATAGCCCCAGCAGCTCACGTTTGGAAGCTTCCGGGTCATGGACCACCTCTACTTCATGATTGAATATCAGCGTAGCGCGATTATCTTCGTAGGCAGGCCAATTAACTTCCGATGTCTCAGGCTTGCCCTGCTTGGTAAACGAAATCCATGCATCCTGCACTTCACCTGCAAGTTTTACCGCGGCAGCATCCGGTTCGGCATTCATAAACTTCAATACAGGTAACGTATTAAAAGCAAAGAAGATATCGATACTATGGATTGATTTATGCAGCAGTGGATGCTCCGGCATCACCCAATCAAAGCGATACATCCATACAGGTGCATGTTTCTGCTGAGCAGCCGCATATTGCACAGCCGAGCGCCAGAAGAACAGATCCGTCATCACCTGGGCCTGGCCATCTGCAGTTTTGGGATAATTGTCCGCAATGGCAGCCCGATTCTCCAGATCAGGTGTCATAAAATCAACAGCCTTCACCATGTTGATCTCTTCGGAGTAAGGCACCTGAGGCTGAATGAACAACGAGCCTTCATGCAAAGTAGTTCCAATCAGTACAGGGATATCCTGTGCGGCTCCCTCTTCTACCGCCTGAAGAGGCGACTTCGGAAGTGTAACTCCATCCAGTACGGGCTGGAACAACAGGGCCATCCCTGCACCGCTTTGTTGTTTGACCGTCTCGCCAGCAGCGATGATTTGCTCCACTGGAATGGATTTGAGTTTATGCAGGTCATCCGGTGTTACACCCAGAACCTTCAGCATGCCATCACGAATGGCTGAAGCCTGCTCTGCTGGCATAACTTGTGAGGCTCCACTTTGCATAATGGCGCGGTGGAATAACCCTTTGGCTGCTGGCATCGCCATCAAAGCCGCAATACTCATGCTGCCCGCAGATTCTCCGAATACAGTGACGTTATGCGAATCACCGCCAAAAGCTTCGATGTTGTCCTGTACCCATTGCAGCGCAGCAATCTGATCCAGTAAACCCACATTAGATGCAAAACCATCTCCAAGCGGAGCCAAATGCAAGAACCCTAGCGGCCCCAGGCGATAGTTGATCGTCACGACGATAACGTCTCCCCGGAGGACAAGTTGTGTTCCATCGTACATGGGCTGGCTGCCAGCGCCTGAAACGAAAGATCCGCCATGAATCCATACCATTACGGGAAGTGGATCATGGCTTTCTTTTTCGGGTGCCCAGATATTCAGGTAAAGGCTATCTTCCGATTCCACCGGAGGCTGTCCAGATAGGCCCTCGGCTTGAGGATTTCTTGGCTGTATATTTTCAGGACCGAATTGTTTCGCCTCCCGAACTCCGTCCCACGACTCGGGTGGGATTGGAGCCTGAAAGCGTAATTCACCCACGGGTGGTGTAGCATAAGGAATGCCTTTCCATACACTCGCTCCATGCAGAAGCTCTCCTTGAACCGTGCCATATCTTGTGTTTACTTGAAGTTCCCTCATGCGCACATACATCCTCTCTACTGATCGATAGTTCCAGTTTACGACTGGTATTGTTCAGATCTGGGTGTAACTTTGAGCTGATGAAATTCTGTCTCAAGGTTTATTAAATAACGTACACGAAGAATAATTTTGTATTGCTTCAACGCCCTTTCGTACGTACTGGCAGGCGCGTTTCCACTTATTTGAGTATAGATCTCCGCGATACCCATTTACAAGTTTGTCCAGATTCAAGTACCACTGCTACGTTTCACGTGGAACTTTTACAGCAATAATAAAGACTCCGCTTCATTTAACGAGCGAAGTCTTCTATTGCTGTCCTGCATATTCCATCAAATCACCCGATGTATGGATCAATTACCGCCGTTTACTTTTAGCGGATAAGGAACCGTATATTCTGCGCCTTCAATCCAGCTCCCGGTTATATGATTACGTCCCTTAACGACAACCCGATCACGGTATACATCCACATGCAGACTCTCACTTCCCTCCAGATGCTCATCCTCATCCGTCCAGAGATAAGCTACAGAGGAAGCATTAAACATCGTTGGCAGCTGTCCGCCACCTTCGTACATGGTGCGATGAGCCTCTAATTGCCAATGGGTGTGCCCAGAGAAGAGAATGACCTGCGGATAACGACTTAGAATTGCCTTTAATGCTGCGTCCTGACTCACACCATACCAACCCTGTTCCTTCATGGAACCCGCGACTGTATCCATCAGTGGTTGATGGAGAAAGACAAAAATCGGCTGCTCAGGCAATGCTTGCTCCGACAGTTTTGTTTCCAGCCATTGCAGTTGATCGGCAGACATATCACAATCTTTCGGATGAGGCTGCTCCGTACCTAGAAAGATATAATGATAACCGTCGATCCAGTGGTCATGATACGATCCGTTCATACCTGTGATTGCTGTAAAATCACTCAGCCGCTTCTGCCATAACTCTTCAATTGAGATGGAATTCTGGGGTTTTTCAATACCATGAGCCTCGACCTGGCCCATATCCCCTGAATGCCCCAACACCTGACCCACCTCGTGCTGGGTCATTGTGGTCAAGTTCAGCGGCGGATCTCCCCATAGAATGGCTCCAATATCATGATTGCCTACAGTGTAACGGATTTGAGGCAGTGATTCGCCGTGAGCCTCCAATATACGCTGCAACTCTTGGTATTCTTGCGGTAGTCCACGATCGGTCACATCGCCCACATGCATAATTCCGCTGCTGCCATGGCTATACGTTGCGATGTCTTCCAGCGCTTTCTCCAGATGACGGTTATGGATATGATCAGCCTGCTCTCTCACATGAGTATCTGTGATGACCTGGAAGCTGATTATCGGTTGTTCGTATTTATTTTCATTATCCATCAGGAATCACTCCATTTCAGTCCAATAATGCCAATCAGAATAAAGCCCATCCAGACGATCGACATCGCCTTCAGACGTTCACCCAGAAAGTAATGTCCCACGATCCCAATCAATGTAATGCCTACACCCGACCAGATGGCATAAGCAACACCCAGCGGCATATACTTCACAGCAAAATTCAACAGGGTAAAGCTCGCTCCATAACAAGCAAACATAAGAATGGAAGGCCATACGCGGGTAAAACCATCCGAGACCCTCATCAGAATCGTACCGCTCAGCTCCAATCCAATAGCTAGGGCAAGTAGTATCCATCCCGTATACGAATGGTTCGTCATCGGTTTACCTCGACTTCCAGCAATTCATCAAACGAACGAACCGTAAGATCCGCGAGCTTGATATGAGCAGGTTCGCCGACAGCAATCTTCCAGGCAGCTCCGGCAGCACGAGCCATCTCCATATCACCATCCGTATCGCCGATCACGACAACTCTTGCAGTAGGTACACCCAGACGCTCACACGCCAGCAGCAACATGTCAGGAAACGGTTTTCCCCGTCCAACCTGATCCGTTCCTACAACTACGGTGAAAAAAGATTCAATCCCCATCCACTTCAAATGACTTAGGGCATTTTCTGTCTCATCCGCTGTGACGACACCCATTTTCAGTCCTTTGCTGCGACAGTGCTCAAGAAAGGCAAGAACGCCTGGGAGGGGCTGAGCAGGGCGCTCCTTATTCATTGCGTATTCTGCCTGCAGCAAACATTCCCTCACAATAATTTTCGCTTCCGCCCAGCTTAATCCTGCACGATAGCCATGCCAAGTTAATACGGCGTAGACTTCCTCCATCGTTCCCATGGCAAGGGGTCCTCGCACATCATAACCGTTCATTCGTCCCTGCTCATCATGGAATGTTCCCCATATATGAGGAATCTCTACTGCATTGAACTGAAGGCCACGGGCAGCAAGCTCTTCCCGGAAGTTCTCCATCACGCAATCGGTCCAGAAGCCCCACATGGCTGTAAAATCAAGCAATGTCCCATCCTTGTCAAATAAAATAGCCTCAATTGGGGTAGAAAGGCTCCCAAGCGTTAATTCGGGCATTGGTTACGCTCCTTATCTGCTGAATTACGAAGTCAGAAAAGCGGCACATGACTGCACCGCTCCTCTAAGTTAAACTTGTTTCCCTTGTTATTTCACGCGATCCAATTCTTTTTGAGCCTTTTCTTTGGCTTCCTTCAGCGCTTGTGCCGCTGGAATGTTATTAATCTGTACCTGATCTGCCGCATCCTTCAGTGCATCATTGATTTTGCCTCCAGTCGGGTCCTGGAACGGAGCCGAAGCATGGGAAGCCTGCTGCAGTGGAACCTTGATTTGCGGGTTCTCTTCACTGAACGTTTTGAAAGCAGGATCTTCTTGAGCAGATTGACGAACTGCAATGTAACCTGTGTTCATGGACCAAGCGGCTGTATTCGCTGTTTCCGAGAAATACGTCAGCCATTTATAAGCTGCTTGTTGCTGTTCTGGACTTGCTTCGGCCGGGATACCTGCCATGATCGCACTCGCTACAGGTTTGCCTTGGCCTACACCTTCCCAGCCCGGTTGTTCCATAGCTGCAACGATGCTGAAATCCAGATCTCCCTGGTCACCGCTGGAACCGGTGTATCCAGCTGCTTTATTTTTCATCACATCATCAATGGTTTTGTACCAGTACTCCCAGCCTTGGCCGCCAAAATGAATACCCATGGTCTTGTCCTCATTAATCCACTTGCGGAACAGCTCCCACGTCTCTACCCATTCCGGTGAATCAATCGTTACGGTCTTGCCGTCATCACTCAGAATTTTCCCGCCTTTACCCAGCACGGCGTCGATCATGTTATCGCTACCCCACATCGGCTCCCAGCCGTAGAAGGTTGTCTTGCCATTCTCCTGCTTGCTCATCTTCGCTGCCGCTTCAGCAAGTGCCTCCCACGTGGTCAGAGTGGCAGGATCGATATTATTACCTTTCAGCGCATCCATACGGTAATACATGATCTGAGTTGTTCCGTACATCGGTAAGAAATATTGCTTGCCGTCTACTTTTCCCTGCTCCAGGAAGGTTTGCACGTAATCTTCCTTGTTAAAGCTCTGATCGGCGGCGATCAGCTCATCCAGAGGTGCATAGTAGCCTTTGCGCGCCCAGTCGATATTGGAGCTTAGTACAGCGGCGGGTACTTTTTTCGAGGCAATGGCAGCCTGCAGTTTCTGTTCGGTCTCCGTGTAATCGGCTTGTACAATCCCTTTCACAACAACTTCGTTCTGGGATGCATTGAAGGCGTCAATCGTCTTCTTCATGTTATCTCCCAGGTTACCACCCAGACCATACCAGAACTCAATCTCGACCGGACTACTTGATGCAGAATCAGCTCCATTCGCAGCTACTGCATCTGAACCCGTGCCCGTACCGCTATCGGCAGAGGAACCACACGCGGTGATCAGGGCAAAACTCGCAGCCAGTACCAGCGACATGCCCCCTCTCCACCTGAGCTTTAATTTGTTACGCCATTTCATACTCGCTTGACCCAATTTCATTTTGATTCCTCCTATATAAAGTATGTTGTGAAAATCAGTTCTTGTTCACGCCGGCAGTAATATTCACACTCTGCATGATCGTTTTCTGGGTAAACAGGAAAAGGATAAGCAGCGGTGCGATGGTAAAAGCACTGGCAGCCATGATCTGCGGCCATGCCAGACCGTAGGCTCCACCTTCCACGAAAAAGCTGCGCAGACCTGCGGATACCAATTGCAGATTCGGGTCTTTGGTAATGAGCATCGGCCAGAAATAGTTGTTGTACTGGTCAATGAAAGTAATCAACACCATCACGGCAAACGACGAACGAACCAGCGGCGTCATAATGGTCCAAAGAATGCGGAAGTGCGACGCTCCATCCAACTGGCCGGCTTCCACCAATTCGTGGGATACCTGCATGAACGCCTGACGAATCAGGAAGATAGAGAACACACTGACACAGTTGGACACAATCAGTCCGGTATAGGAATCCAGTAATTTAAGTTCGCTGAGCACCAAATAACTGGGCAAATAAACGGCGGTACTCGGAATCATGTAGCCTACCAGAATCAGTCCGGTGAGAACCCCTTTTATACGAAAACGCATATGGGTGAGTGCATAGGCCATCATGCTGGAGTTAATGACCTGGATCAGACAGATCGCTGCCGCTACCCCTGTACTGTTCAGAATGTAACGGGCAAATGGAGCAGACTGCCACGCATCCACATAATTGTTCCAGCGGAACGTTTCGGGCCAGAAGGTTGGCGGGAACTGCCAGATCTCGTCATTGGTCTTTAAACCGCTAATGACCATCCAGTAGAACGGAAATGCCATCGTCAGACTCACCAGCACAAGCAGCAGATAGCGAAGTGCGGTAGCAAATCCTTTTCCTGCACGAGGGACCTTCCGTTTCTGCACTTCCTCACGAAGACTATCTTTTCTTGTTTGGTTGCTTAGAGTGGTCATGTTCATCAATAGTGCACCAGGCGTCGGCCGAGCAGGAAAGATACTCCTGACAGCAGAACGCAGATCAGAATAATAACAACGGCGATGGAAGAAGCCTCGCCCACATTGAAGGACTCAAATGCAGATTGATAATACATGTAAAGCAGTGTTCTTGTTGATCCCGCTGGTCCCCCTTGCGTCATCACGTTGATCTGGTCGTAAGCCTGAAGCGACTGGATCGTCAGAATGATGGACAGGAAGAACGTGGTGGGTGAAATCAACGGCAGTGTAATGCTTCGGAACTTGTCCCAGCTGCCTGCCCCATCAATCGATGCCGCTTCAAGCAGATCGGATGGCAGGTTACGCAATGCGACCAGATAAAATACCATAGACCAGCCAATCGATTTCCACAGCGTGACGATGAGCACAGCTACCAGTGCCCAGTTCTGATCTTTCAGCCAGCCGATCGGGGATATGCCGACCCAGCCAAGCAACAGGTTGGCCAGCCCCACTTCAGGTTCGAAAATCCATGACCACGCAATGGAGACTGCGACTGTCGGAGTCACCCAAGGGGAGAACAGCAGCGTCCGGAACAAGCCGGAGGACTTAATCTTGCTGTTCATGAGCATGGCCAGCGCCAATCCACCCACAATCGTAGGCACTACACTTCCAAGACCGAACAACAGCGTAACTTTTAATGAACGGTAAAATTCAGAATTGGTTAGCAGATAGCTGTAGTTATCCAAACCGACGAATAATTTGTCAGGACTCATGAAGTCCCAATCCGTAAAACTCAGATAAACAATGTATCCCAAAGGCCCCAGCCAGAAAATGAGTAATGGGATAAGGGCAGGAAGGGTGAAGAGAACCGCTTCTGTCTCCCTCCATAATTTCACACGCAATTTGCACACTCCTAATCGTCCAAATTTTATTTAATTTCTCTAAAAATCATGCCTTAAAACTCCCTTTAATCTCTTCTGTACAAAAATGATTGTATAATACATTTGAAAAATGTAATTCCGGGTTATGTTAAAATAACGCGAGGTCATGTAAAATATGAAAAGGAAACAGGGAGTCCCATCCATATACTAGAGGTGAGATTGTGGGAAAAGAAGCTGCCGAGGACCAGAACCATTCGTCGTTGTCCTATCGGCCCGAGCTGAGGGAGAAAGTCATTGACGCCATTGCCAATACCATGGATCTGTATGGAGTCAATCATTCATTTGGTGAACTGTATGGCATTATGTATTTTGAGGATCGCCCCATGACGCTGGAAGAGATGAAAACGTCCATGAACATGAGCAAAAGTAATATGAGTTATGCTGTACGTTCGCTTACCGAATCTCAGATGATCTATAAATTGGAGGAAAAGCGGGAACGCCAGGATCAGTATCTGGCCGAAACCAACTTTTTCCGCACGTTTCAGAACTTCTTCGGAGCCAAGCTTCAACGGGAAATCGACGTGATGCAGGAAAGCCTTCGGGAGGTCATTCCGCAGTTATCGGAGATTATTCTCGCCAGAACAACTCCGCCGGAGGAACGGGAAGACGCTTTGCGCGATTTGCATAAACTTCAGCATGCGGAGCAGTATTATGAGTGGTTGCAGGGATTTGTAGACCAACTGCGGGAAGGTGTTTTTTACAAAGACGCTCCACATGAAAGTGATTAATAAAGTGTATACACCTTATAAAAAAGCCAACTCGCCGATCAACGATGTGCTTGCTGAGCTGGCTTTAAATAATCAAAAGGGGAGCCCCACCATGTCTTCATGGTCGGAGCTCCCCTTTTATAGATATGGTTATCTTACTTCTGTGCCGCAGCCTCAATGTCTGCATAAGCCCAGTGTGTTGCAGGTACGTCTGTAAAAGTTGGCGTAGTTACGCCTGTTGCCGGCGTCCGTTTGAACAGTACATTTAATACTTTCACGGCTTCAGCACGAGTCAGTTTGCTGTTCGGTTTAAATTTACCATCGTTATATCCAGTCATCAGGCCAGCCGATTGTACGTAGGCAATTGCATCGAAAGCCCAAAGGTCGGCGGACACATCTGTAAATCCAGCACCATCTGTTGCTTGTGTTGTGCTGCTTGATGCGTCTACGCTTTGTTGCTGTATCCAGCGGTATGCAATGGTCGCCATTTGTGCACGGGTAATCGAACCTTCGGGTGCAAATTGAGTGGCGTTCATACCGTTCATGATGCCTGCGGATTGCGCTTTTTGAATATCACTTGCTGCCCAAAGGGTAGCAGATACATCGTCGTAGTTTACAGCGTTCGAGGATGCAGTTCCCGCTTCATCAGACAGATTACGAGCCAGCATCGCTGCCATTTGCGCACGGGTTACGAATGCATCCGGACGGAAATCATCACCAAAACCGTTGATATACGGGTTGTGCGAGCCTTGGGAAGCTTTCAGTCCATCCACCACAACGAGGGTAAACGTGCTGAATTTGTTAACTGTAAACTCGATGCCTTCACTGGAATCACTGAGCTTCACGAGCTTACCTTGAATCAACTCTTTCGTGCCGTCACTGTGTTCAATGTACACAGCCAGGTTGTCCAAAGCTTGCTGACGGGCAGCCGGATCAGTTGGCAGACTGTCACACAGCGGTAATGTCAGTGTTACTTCATGACTTTGCATATTCGTTTCAATCTCAACCGGACGAGCCAGTACTTTCACGTTTGAATTTGGAGTAATCTGTTGAATCAACTGCTCTTTCTTCGCACGTTCTTCCACTTCTTTACGCTCGGATTCCTTTTTCAACGGAACGACGCGGAAGTACAGATCCTGGTCGAATCCGGCAATCGACTTCGTTGGAACCGAGATAATAGCGTTCTCTGTGGAAATCTCAAGGTTAAGCCCACCATCATTCAGCTGTTTCACCGCTGCTTTTGGCAGTTCAATGCGTGTCTCAGACACAGCATCTTTGGCGTCAGGGATGACAATGCGTGCAGTGTTCATGTTTAATTGCTTCGCTTTTTCCACCGATTCCTTGGCAATCGCCTCAGACATCTTCACGAGGTCCTTAATCGTACCGTCTGCCTCGGTTGTACGTGTAATTGGCGTTTTGGTGAGGTTGGTGCCATTCGCTCCGTTCACGTCCACGACGATTTGTTCCTGCTTGGTCGTCGGTGTAGTCGTTACAGGTGTAGTCACTGACGATCCACCACCTGTGCTTCCACCCGTGGTTGGTGTTGAACCATTTCCGTTATTGCTATCGCCATTCGCCGTGAAGACAATCTTCACCGCACGTCCTGGCAATAAGTCACTGATGGCTTTGTAACGAACCCATACCGTTTTGTCACCGCTAAAATCAAATTTCTGAATAGAAGCAACATCAATCCAGTTCAGTTTGCCGTTAAGGGAGATCTCCATGGTGTCATCCAAGCCAGTTATGGTGTTGTTGATATCGTTTCCCGTTACATTTGGGGCCGTAAAGAATCGGTTGATCACATATTGTAGATTCCCAACATCCTCGTATCTGTCTTGTTCGTTAAGCACCCATTCGGCCAGTTCTTTTCGGCCTTCCGGGCTAAGTTCAGCTCTTTTGGACAAATCAAGGGCACCTGTACGTCTAAATTTATAGTTATCGAAGAATGCTTCCCCTGCAATCCATTCGTTCATGGCATGATCAAGCCATTGATCCATTAGCGGAATAGAAGTAGCATTCTCAAAGGATTCCAAAGGCATAGAAAAGAGATTCAGCACAATGTCCGGATTAACAATATTCCCTTTAAATTCTCCTTCCAACCTTTCAAAAGCCACCTGATGCAGGTATTTATAAGCAAAAACTCCTTTATCTACTTGGCTACGGTCCAAATGTTGTTGCCCCAAGCTGCGCAGCACATATGTTTGTTGGTCATTAAAATAATCTGGTCCATCCACCAACTTTTGTGCAAATAAATCCAGTTTGTTTTTAAGAACGTCGAATTCCTTCTGCCCCCAGATGGATTGTGCCAGAGCAGCGAGTTCAATCATATATTGAACCTGATCTTTATTTCTATAATCGTTCTTCACATAATCAATCAGGAAACCAGCAATGAATTTCTTAACTTGCAAGGATTCATAGTATCCATTCGGTAAATTAATTTCCAGATCAGGATTTTCCACGGCCAGAATCATACCATCGATATCGTTGCTACTCTTTGCAGCATTTACAGCAGCCAACGCATCAATTTCATTACCAGGGAAAAATTCGTTAAATGTAGTCTGAATGGATTCAAAGCTGGTATATCCACCCATCGGTCTTTGAGCAAGCATATGATCAGCCAAATGCTCCTGCTCTTCCGTTGCAAGGTTTTCCCATTTACTTACATTCGAAGGAAAGCTCGCCATCGGGTTTTCCGGATTCGCAGTGTTGTATGAGTTACTCTCTTTCTCAATGTCACGGAATTTCTGCAACGATTTCAACATTTCCTCAGTCGTGTTTGCACGATTAATGAATGGCGTTTTTTCTACTGCTGTGTCTGTATATTTCAACACACGAGAAATGGACGGTGTTTTTTTGAGTCTAAGCTCGTACAGATAAGCAGTCATTCGTTTATCAATCTCGGAGGAAGTGCGATATGCATTAATGAGTTGATAGAATTTATCTTCTGGACCAGGGTAATCAAAATGCTGCCCTCGTTCTGCCTGTTTCGCATACATGTCATCAAGTGCAGTTATGGATCTTTGTCCCCCGATTTGGCGAGTCACTTCAAGGGCTTTCAGAGCTAATTGCACCAAAAACTCAACTTGCCCTTTGTTCTCGTATCCAGCGCTTGTTGGTGGATCAATTTCTAATAAGTATTGTGCAATAGCCTCCTGATCTCTTACAGGCAAAGATTTAAAGTCAGGCTCTCCAATGAATTGCTCATTACTAAGCAGCAAGATAGCTTCTTGGATAAAGTCATCGCTGTTACCCCGGTCTGCCTTCTTTTTGAGTTCGTTGTACTGATCTAGCTCACTCAGTTGTGCAGTGAATTGGATAGATTGCATTTGATACGCAGCTTCCAAATATCGGTCTTTAACTACTACATTGAAATAGTACGTATCGCCTTCTATTAGATCTGTAATTATTTTCGAAAATGTACCATTTGTAGTAGAAGCTGAACCATTAATCGGATCACCATAAGCCTGTCCTGATGCTCCACTGATTTGTTGCATGTCTGCAAGATCAGGAGCATTAGATATGTAAACCTGGTAATTTACATCAGGTGGTGTAGAAGATGAGGATTGTGCATACTCCCACTGTAGTTCTATTGATTTCTCGTCCACATACTTTATCGTTAATAGACCGTTATTTCCGGGTACCGGATACGATGCCCCTGCATGTACCTTTCCTGCCGGTACTGCTAACCAAGGAGCTACCAACACCAAAATGAGCAGCGTGCTAAATATTTTTCTGTATTGCATATACGCTTTCCTCCCTAATCTCGCTTGTCGAAATATAGGCCTATTGTATTACGCAACTCTGAACGGATTCTGAACATTCGCTCCAATAAACGGAAAAAAATCCGGCCTGTAGGTGAAAAACAGGCCGGATTTCAAATATTTTTCGTCATTATTCATCATTTTTACTTCTTCATTTAATTATAGAGTCCTATATTCCATAAAATTTATGATTCTTGTCACGTCGTACCTGTACTCATCCACCGCTCCTTGCCACATCAAACAGGTAGACGCATCAAATCATCGTGTATCCGCCATCGACAAACAATGTGCTCCCTGTCGTAAATGTATTCGTCATAAGGTACGTAACCGTATGTGCAATCTCCTCATTGTACCCCACACGCTTGAGCACAGACAGCTTCTCATAGTCTTTAAAATGTTCACCGCGAGGTGTACCCTCCTGCCCCTCTCGCCAGATGGTTCCGGGGGACACGACATTCACGCGAACAGGCGCGAGCTCCACTGCAAGTGCTTTGCCCAGACTTTCAATCGCTCCGTTACACGCAGCGTAAGAGGCCCCGCCCTCCAGTGGGCGTTGGCTGAAGCCGCCCGACATTAACGTGATCGAACCCGAAGCTGATAGATACGAAGCTGCGTATTTGGCAGCAAAATATTGAGGCCAGAACTTGCCCTTGAAACAGCTTTCGGCCGTCTCTCGATCTGAAGTTAACGGACCACGGGTGTATGCAGCTCCAGGGGTGAACAGGTGATCGAATGCACCAACCTGATTGAAAAATTGTTCGATTTGCTTTTCATCCTGATTGTCCAATACGTACACTTCGATGGACACCGTGCCAGTCTTGCCTTTGCCTGCGACACGAGCAATCTGCTCCCTTGCTTCCTCTAGTCTGGTCTCCGATCGTCCCGCGATAACTACATGTGCACCAGCCTCAGCAGCCTGCACGGCTGTTGCAAGTCCAATTCCAGAGCTTCCTCCTATAATCACGACACGTTTATTCTCCAATGTAAATGAACTCATTCTGCATCTTCCCCTCGTAGCGCCAGAACTTTCGTTGTACCAGCGTTTTGTTCATTATTATTGAAAAGATTAGCGCTGAACAGTACGCAATTGGATCGTACCAGGTACGAAAATTCGTACTATTGGAACCAGACACACAGTTATTTCTGCCCAATTAACATAGACAAAACAAGCAGAATGCGATGAAATCAGGTATAATGGAGTTACATATAGTTGTTTAAATCGAGGTGAATACTATGGATTTACAGGAGCCACGGTTACAAGGTGTTCTCGTTACGTTGGAAGCCATTAATGGAAAATGGAAACCGCTCATCCTGTTTATTTTATTGAAGGAAGGCACGAAACGATTTGGTGAACTAAGACGCATGATTCCCGATGTAGCACAGGGCACGTTAACGAAACAGCTGCGGGAGCTGGAACAGGATCAGATTATTGTGCGCACTCTCTATGGCGATGTTCCACCGAAGGTCGAGTACAGTCTGTCCAAACACGGGCAGACGATTGGTACGCTGTTGGATGGCATGTGCGGCTGGGGCAAGGCTCATCTGGAGTATTTGAACGGAACCAAACATATGATTACTGCGGAGAAATTAGTCGAGGAATCCCATAACGAAGCGAAATCTGAATAAAAACTCATGCCTTCATCTCTGTTAGCAGACGAGACGCCAGTATTGCCATCTGTTATGAACAGGCTACGCCTCATAACCGAACCACAGAATGTTAAGAAATCAGACCCAATTTTAGCACTCTCGCAATATTCTCGGTTGTACGCTCCACATTCTCCGGGCCTTCGCGCAGAAGTTGTTCCAGATCAGCCGCCCCCGGCACAATACCGAACACCGCGTCAATACCTTCAGTGTACAACGTATCTATCCCTTCACCAACGTAACCTGCAATGGCGATAACCGGCTTGCCTGCTTCCTTGGCAGCACGCGCTACACCGTAAGGCGTCTTGCCAAATTTCGTTTGAAAATCAATGCCGCCTTCGCCCGTAAACACCACATCCGCATGTAGCAGCTTGTCACGCAATCCAGTGTATTCAATGATGATTTCAATACCTTTGCGCAACACAGACTGTGTAAAAATCAAAAGCCCTGCGCCCAAACCACCTGCCGCACCAGCACCCGGCACATCACGTATATCCTTGTGCAGCTGCTGCTTCACCACATCTGCATAATGGGAAAGATTCGCATCCAGCACCTGTACCATCTCCGGTGTAGCTCCCTTCTGCGGTCCAAACACCCGTGAAGCGCCATGCTCTCCACATAACGGATTCGTTACGTCGCAGGCGACAATGAACTCCACATCCTGCAATCGTTCATCCAGGCCGGACACATCGATATGTGCCAACTGATCAAGTGCCCCACCTCCACGTGCAAGTGGATGCCCGTGTGCATCCAGAAAAGTTACGCCAAGCGCCTCGGCCATGCCTGTACCCCCATCGTTGGTCGCACTTCCACCAATTCCGATAATGATTTTGCGAATACCCTGATCCAGACACGCCCGAATCAGCTCTCCCATGCCATAGGTTGACGTGTGAAGCGGGTTCCGGGTTGCCTTGGTCACCAGATGAATGCCGCTCGCCGATGCCATCTCAATCGCCGCTGTTAACCCATCGCCCAGAATGCCATACTGCGCTGATACAGGCTGCCCTAGTGGCCCACTCACCTCTCTCTGGTGAATTACGCCGCCAGAAGCATCCACCAGCGACTGTACGGTGCCTTCGCCTCCGTCAGCCATCGGTACATGAATATAGTTGGCGGTTGGATAGATTTTACGCAATCCTTTTTCCATGGCCACACATACTTCTTTCGCTGTCATGCTCTCTTTAAATGAATCCGGTGCCAGTACAAATGTCGTCTCTCTCATCTTCTCCCACCCCATCCGTGTTATTAAAGGATAAACCTTTTTTGAACGCGCTTTCATTATAGTTACTGGTAAGCCAAATAAATATTGATGAACAGACGCAAATTCATTGTGCACGTGCACAATGAATAATGGCAGGACCGAATATCCTGCCACCCATACACTAACGTGCTTCGCTGCTACTTAGAGCAGCACACGGTGTTCCATTATATTTTTCATACTAATATGGGATTTGGATGGCCCAAGCTTCACAAGCGAGTCTTGGAACTCAGCAAGCTCTTCAATGGTTGCCGTCTGTACCTTAATCAGATAGTTGTACTCACCGCTAATCCGATATAAATCCGTGACCTCAACAGCCTG
This sequence comes from Paenibacillus sp. O199, assembly GCF_001636635.1. Taxonomy (NCBI): domain Bacteria; kingdom Bacillati; phylum Bacillota; class Bacilli; order Caryophanales; family Paenibacillaceae; genus Paenibacillus; species Paenibacillus sp. O199. Next base: position 107,897 of record NZ_LGRP01000010.1, on the reverse strand, counting down.
TTCACAGAAGTGAACGAATTCCTCACAATGCTCTGTTTTGAGTAAAATAAAAGTCGTTGTCCCACGATTTAGTTTGGACAAATCATAGATGGTTGAATATCCCGATATGACCCCATTTTCCTCCAGTTTGAGAATTCTCTCCTTGACTGAAGGCTGGGACATGTTTACCTCTTTGCTAATCTGTACAATTGGCATGCGAGCATGGTGCTGCAGCAAACGCATAATCTGCTGGTCGATCTCATCTATAACATAACCCATTTGTAGACCCTCCCGAGAATCAGGCTAATTTAATAAGTTTTTTGGGATAAAAGAGCTTATATATTGCAACTCTCACTCCATTATATCCTTTGATATCACATGGTTCCAATGCGCCGTTCCTTTTATACTTTAGAATACAATCTGACGAAGGAGTGATGAGCATGAGTGTAAACGGACTTGCTCACGTAGCCATTCAAGCACGTAATTATGAGGATACCCTCTCATTCTATACGAATGTTTTAGGATTTAAAGTTGGTCACTCCTGGAGTCTGCCCGCCTTCCAAATTACCGAGGCGTGCATGCTGATCTCACCGGATCAACGGACCTGCATTGAACTGTTTGACCCCGGAGCCGTAATCGCGGCCGAAGGTGAACCAGCAGAGTCTCCCGAAGCAGTAAAACATGGGGCATTACTGCATTTCGCCTTTTACGTAGACCATGTGGAAGAGATCTACGAGCGAGCGCTTGCTCACGGTGCCAAGCCTTATATTCAACCCGCTTGGATCTCACTTGGTGAACCCCCGCTTCAAGTTCGAAATGCGGTTGTGCATAGTCCAAATGGTGAAGTGATCGAATTCCTCAAAGAGGTTGATTTTGATCGTTCCTCTACACCATCGATCTAACGTTACACAAACCGAACAGCCTGTTGCCCGGAAATTCGTGGCGGCAGGCTGTTTTATACTATGTTTTTTGAGCGATAGGAAAGCGAGCATATGAGCATAAGACATACTCCTTGCCCTCCTTGCCCTCAATCCCGCTCTTCAATGCCCGGCTTATACTCCTTTAACTTCCCTTCATACACCAGCTGCAGTTGTTCACTTTGGCGAAAATCATCCGGGGTCACCAGCGCAGGCAGCTTGTTCCACAGCTTGATGCCTGAACGCTGCAGAATCTCGGCAACAAATTGTGAGCAAAAGTAGGAGTTGCTAAACTCTACTGGCTCCTTCAACGTAATACCAATCACACCAAGCAGATTGTACATATATTTCTGACGGCTGCGGATGAAGATGTGCAGCACCCGTTTCATTTTTTCCACTTCACGCTCCGTCACCTGAAGCTCATAAATCACACATGTGGTATTTGGATATTTACTGTATGTACCTGTCTGAATATCTTCCTTCACAAACCCGCCGTTCAGCGGATTGCTGGGATGCTTGCGACCAAAGCTGTACAGCTCGGATAATTCCCGGTCAAATGAGATGGAGGCATGATTGTATGGCGCTCTGGTGTAACTTTGAATGACTTTGGTAAACAACGTTCCCGTATTCGTAAGCAGGATATAGATGGAGCGTGGTTCTGTCATAACGAAATTTCCCCTTATCAAGTTGGCACTATTCCTTCATAATAACATAGGTACCCTATATTGGAATCTTACTTTTGGATAAGCAGGTGATTGTACTTGAGCAGTTCACTCTTTACCTTAACACTGATTTTTATTGCTTTATTGGTCATACATATCGTGTACAAAATCATTACGAAGCTTCAGCCGGATAAGGATTATTCGGGCATTGGCAACAAAATCAAAACCTGGTGGGGCATGTTTGTCATCTTCTGTCTCGCCACCCTCTTCAATCCGATTGTCTCCCTGATCTCCCTTATGGTACTCACCTTTTTCGCGCTGAAAGAGTACTTCTCCATGATCCGCAGCACCCGCAAAGCTGATCGTAGGCTGTTTCTATGGGCGTATATGGCGATTCCGGTACAGTTCTACTGGATCTATATTGGATGGTATGGGATGTTTATCGTGTTTATTCCGCTATATGTCTTCCTGGTGTTACCTCTGCCACGTCTAATTAATAAGGGCACGGTTGGTTTCCTGCGCAGTGTCAGCTCGACGCAATGGGGATTGATGCTGATGGTATTTGGACTTAGTCATCTGGCCTACTTCCCGTTCGCAACACCGGAATATGGCTCAAAGTTGGTCTTGTTCCTGGTCGTATTAACCCAGCTGAATGATGTGGTGCATTATCTGGCCTCGCTCTATCTGGGCAAACGCAAAGTGGTGCCCACGGCCAATCCTTTTTTGACATGGGAAGGGTTCGCCTGTGCATTCGTTGTAACCACCGCTGCCTCTTATTTCATTCATCCTTACCTGACTCCGTTTGATGCACGTTTCGCACTTTTCATCGGTGTGTTGATCGCTCTGGCAGGGTTCTTCGGAAGTCTGACGGTTTCTGTTCTGAAGCGGGATTTGTTAATTGGGGATGACAATAAGTTCGATGCGCTGAAAAAAAGCTACCTGAGCCGGGTCGACAGCCTGACGTACACCTCTCCGGTCATGTTCCACGTGGTGCGTTATTTCTTCGACTTCATGTAGACGGAGTATCCGTTACAGATACGAGATGCCGAAACACTCAGTCGATAGAACAAAGTGTAAGCTTGCAGATCAATAAAAAGCAGCCTTGACGGCTGCTTTTACTCATTTATGGGAGAAATGAAGGCGCACGTATAATGTGTCTGTTTCATTTTCCATTTTTGGATTAACAGAAAGCACTGCACACGGTTATGATCTGCCTGATTATTTTAATTTAATTTCCTTCTCCGAGGTCACTTCTTTCCCCTCTTCATTGGTAAATACAAAAGTCGCTTTGCCGCGTTCACCCTTCATCTCATCCGAATAAATAAATCCGGAGAATTGCCCGTCACCACTGATATAAAACCCTTCTTTTCCATTCGCGCCATGCTCGATCGCTTCCTTGTAGGAATTCACAATCGTTACCGTGTTGGACGTCCAGCGCATCTCGGATAAAGCATAGCCCTCAGGAATTTGTTTTATCGCAAAATCAAAGCTATTGCCCTCGGACGGCTTATCCGTCTGGTCAATGACGATCATGACCTGTCCTGCCGTATCAGCGGAGGATTCCGATTGGGCCGTAGGCTTGCCTTCATTCCCACTTTCGTTCGTCTGATTATTGTTATTCTTCGCCTCCATATTGGGAACGGAACTATTTCCCGCTTCCTCTATGGGCTGCTTTGATTGTGGGTAGGCGTGTTCCTGTACGGATTCGTTGTTGTTTTTTGCCCCACATGCGCTGGTCAACAGCAGAATACATAGAGCAGACACCCAGAGTATAGATTTATTTTTATTATTTTTCATCATTGGAACTCCCTCCATTGATCTCAAGTAACAAACCTTATGCATTCATCCAAAGAGAACTTCCCAAACAGCACCTTCTATAGTAATTACTACACCATATCGTCTCACATTAAGCTCCATATTATGTAAATGAGTACTAAATTCAATTCGTTAATACACTTCGATGAACCCTGAAATGTTGGCGTGTTACCCTGAAAGGGTCAAAAAAACATGCTATTTGAGGGGGTAAAAGGTTGAATCGCTTTGCTTTTATGATGCTCGTTATACTCGCCACTTCGCTTATGGGTTCATCCTTTGCTGTGGGCAAAATCGGATTGACTTATGTCTCACCCATTTTGCTGGTCGGCATTCGATTTACGCTCGCTGGAGGATTAATGGCGATCTGGGTACGAAATAAAAATCTTCCCGTGACCGCGCCTGACTGGCTCCGGTTATTCGTCATCGGTCTGTTCCAGACGACGGGTGTGATGGCCTGCATTTTCCTGAGCATGCGCACTATTCCTTCCGGGCAGACATCCATTCTCACATTTACAAATCCGCTATTGGTAGTTCTTCTCGGGAGTGTATTTCTTGGTCTGAGATATAAGGTATACCAGTGGTTTGGGGTGCTCATCGGTATAACAGGAGTTTTCATCACGCTTGGTTTCCATCTTCAATTCTCCGGAGGAACGTTACTGGGTATGGGGTCTGCCTTGTCCTGGGCGATCGCTACCCTCTTGGTCAAACAATGGGGCTCACACTTCAGCACATGGGTGCTAACGGCATATCAGATGTTATTCGGCGGACTAACGCTGTTATTGCTCAGTTTTACCATGGAATCAACAAAACTCATCCTGAACACCACATCCATAGGGGTGATTCTATATCTGGCGATCCTCGGTTCCATTGTGCAGTTCGCTACGTGGTATTACCTGTTAAGCAAGGGCGATCCGGGCCAGACAAGTGCGTTTCTGTTTCTTGCTCCATTTTTCGGGGTCTTATCCGGCTGGCTGCTTCTGGGCGAAGTCATTCGGAATTACGTCTATATGGGCGGGCTATGCATATTCCTGGGTATCTTTCTGGTAAACTGGACTGGACGAACAAATAATAAGAATGTATTGATGAAATAAAAATATTCATGCCTGATTTTCGGCGATGCCCTGCGCATCGTTTTTTTATAATATCAATAAGGATAAACTCTACTGATATAAGGACGTGCGCCCAATGATTTCTGCTGAACTGAAAGAACAATACTATGAGGCTCTGGTTGCCAAGGATTCGGAATACGAAGGTTTATTCTATGTAGGCGTCAAGACGACGGGTGTATTCTGCCGGCCTACATGCCCCGCGCGGAAACCAAAATTCGAAAACTGTGAATTCTATGAGACGGCGCAGCAGGCATTGCTTGCTTCGTATCGTCCTTGCCAGCGTTGCCGCCCGTTGTCTCATCCCAATCAGGTATCTGATGTGGTACGCGTATTGGTGGAAGCCGTGGAGAACCATCCGGAGAAACGCTGGAAAGGCCAGGACTTCAAGGCATTATCCATCGACGAATCTACCGCCAGACGTCAGTTCAAGAAGCGATTTGGCATGACCTTTGTCGAGTATGCCCGTGCCCGCCGCATGGGACTGGCTCTGAAAAATATTCGCTCCGGTCGCACGGTCATTGATGCCCAGCTGTCCACCGGCTACGAGTCTGGCAGCGGGTTCCGGGATGCCTTCTCGCGAATCATGGGCGCAGCGCCTACACAAGTAGATGAAGAACATGTATTGAAGGCGTCCTGGATCGACACACGTCTTGGACCCATGATGGCTGTAGCCGATGAGAAAGCATTATATCTGCTCGAATTCGTGGATCGAAGAGGTCTGGAGCGCGAGGTGGAACGATTGCGCAAACGAACGAAGTCAGCCATTGTACCTGGAGTAACAGATTCGATTCGTTCCATTGAACGGGAACTTGCACAGTATTTTGAAGGCACGCTAGCTGTATTCCATACCCCGTTGTTCTGGTTAGGAACACCATTCCAGAAGAGTGTATGGGAGCAATTGATTGCGATCCCGCCGGGGGAGACGAGATCATATCAAGATATCGCGAATGCACTGGGTAAACCCACAGCATGTCGAGCGGTAGCACAGGCCAACGGAGCCAATCAACTGGCCATTGTTATTCCTTGTCACCGTGTGATCAATGCTAGTGGTGAACTGGGTGGATACGGAGGAGGCCTGACACGCAAAAACTGGCTTTTAACTCACGAGAAGCAGGGTAGCTGAGTACTCAATAGATAAGAAAAGAACGGCAAGTGATATGAAGGATACAGCTATGTAACGGAGGAGATAAGTCTTATGAGTACCCTACAAAAAAAAGCGTTGATGTTCCACCAATCCCATACCAAAGGCAATCCATTGGTTCTGGTCAATGTCTGGGATGCCGGGAGTGCACTCGCCATCCAATCTGCTGGAGCAGCAGCAATCGCTACTGGAAGCTGGTCTGTAGCTGCTGCCCACGGTGAACAAGATGGAGAAGCGATGCCATTCCAGCTGGTACTGGACAATCTGGCCCGGATTACAGCGAGCGTGGATTTGCCTGTTACGATCGATATTGAGGGAGGGTATGGCAGGTTGGCGTCAGAAGTGAAGGGAAATGTGAGCCAAGTGATCCATCACGGTGCGGTAGGAATTAATATTGAGGATCAGCTCCCCTCTGGCGCGGGACTGTACGCTGTGGAGGAGCAATGTCTGAGACTGTCGGCTGCCCAGGAAGCTGCGGAGCAGGCAGGCATTCCGCTGTTCATTAACGCCCGCACAGATATCTTTTTGCAAAATGCACCTGAACGACACAATCACGCTCTCCTGGAAGAAGCACTTATTCGCTCCAAGGCATATGCAGAAGCAGGCGCCAGTGGTCTGTTCGTTCCGGGCTTACAGAATCAACAACTGATTCAGGAATTGTGTGAACGTTCGTCGCTTCCGGTCAACGTGATGGTTACATCCCATGAACCCTCACCGAAACAACTTGCCGGGCTGGGTGTGGCACGCGTAAGTTATGGGCCTTATCCTTATCTACAAGCGATGGAACACCTGAAAGAACTGGGGCAAAGTATTCTATCTGGAAATTAACAGAAAGGCGCGCTTCTCATTTTCCACCAGAAGGAAGCGCACTTTTCCACGATATTCATTTAATGCTACTATTACAAGCCATCATCTATGATGTGAATCCTCAAACAGGTGCTATACTGCGCCTGTTTTTTGATGCTTATCTTTTCACCTATGTATGTTATAATCACCACTACCCAACACTAACAGGAGGAAAATATGCTTAACGTTGAACAAAAGCTTGAAGTGCTACAATCGTATCCCCAACTGCAACGCAAAGATGTTTCTCTCGGCCGTGTTAATTTCCACTACGAAGAAAGTGCGTACGAGAAAAAGATCGTTGCTCTCCATATTCATCCTAACGGTAACGGTTATATCTATGCAGGGCTGCTGCCCAACTATGAGACAGATAATAAAGGATTCGTCAATATTCGAGATTACTCCGAAGCAGATCTACGCACATTGTTAGATGAAACGATTAAAGCAATGTCAACCAATCCCAACGCAGTAGAATTAGAAGAGCCAGAGCCAGAACAAGCAAAAGCTGCTCCTACATTGGCTACAACCTCTACTGCTGGCGGAACATGGATCGATGAAGATGGACATACACTTACTTTAAAATATGAAGATGACATGTGGTATGTGTATTCCGGTGTTAATCTGGATATGGCTTTCGAAACGCGTAGCGAAGCAGGCGAGTATCTCAAAGAAGAAGGATTCAAACCACAAGCTCAAGCTTAACTCATACAAAAAAACACGAGGCGTGTATGTACGCACTCGTGTTTTTCTGATCTTATCAGTCTTTTCTGCCTTTCATTGTAAGCGGCGCATTCTTCATCATGGGGTACGTGCTCAGAAGCAAAGCACCTCCAATGACCCCCAGAGTGGTGAACAATGTCATGCGATTGACCCCCGCAATCCACAACATAAACTCACTAAGATCGGTCAAAGTAAATACCAGCGTGACGATTAAGCTAAATCCAAAGAACAGACTGAAAAAATTGCGCATCCCCAATCTGATCCAACAGACGGTTGAAAAGATGGACAGTCCCAGCACGAGAAAACCAATCATCAGATCGATCCACAAATAGGAGAAAAAATGATATTCGCTTGAGTACAGCATGCCTGGTTGATAAAAGGTTACGCGAAGTGTTCCATATTCAAGGAGAAGATGCGTAATAAAATAGATTATATTCAGGATGGTAATTGTGCCTATGACCATCCAAACCGAAATGATATAGAAGGATTTCATGAACTGAATGCGTGTACTCCCTATACCTATCGCAACCGGAAACAAGGTAACGATTCCCGCAATCGCAAAAGCACAGATCCCTCCATACATTGGACCACAAAGTTGTGTAGTATAAGCAATATCGAAGATGAATCCAATGGCCAGATAGACTACAGTAAGCATAAGGGTGATGAAGGAGAAGATCATCAAATACCAGCGCATATCATCCAGAATCAGCCGATTCGTACCTTTCACCGAGTTCATCACTTAATCCCCTCCTGATTACGCGTCCTGTTAACCAAATAATCCTGTAATGTCGCCTTCTCAATGGAAAGCCCCTGCGTATGAGCGATGTCTTTCCACGTTTTCGAGTATGGCTCATCAATCATCACTTTCAAGGTCGATCCCATCTGGGAAGATTCTATGACCTTCACGTCTGCGGTGACTCGATTGATATCTTCTATTCTCCCTGTTAGGAGAACTCCTTTTTCGCGCATCTCTTCCATCGACTGATTAAACAACACTTCCCCTGCTTGCAGAACGATAAGGGACTCACATAAAGGCTGAATTTCCTCAATATGATGGCTTGATATTAGAATTAGACGCGGGTTATCTTCATAAGTCTCCAGTAAAGCATTGTAGAAATATTTACGTTTCTCAGCATCAAGTCCATTGGTGGGCTCATCAAGAATCGTTACCCTTGCGTTACTGGCAAGACCCAATATCATCTGAGCGGCGGTCTTCATGCCTTTTGAGAATTTGACGATCTTCTTCTTCTCTGGTAATTCGAAGATGTCGATTAGTTGCTCGGCAAGAGCCTGATTCCACTGAGGATGGAAGTATTGACCGAATCGAACCATGTCCTTGATCGTCCAATTTCTACCCAGGGGATGGTTCTCCTGGATATAACACAGGTTCTCCTGCGCAGCCAAGTTATTGTATGGATCCTGACCCATCACTTGAATGGTTCCAGCATCAGGTCGGTTATGGCCTGCGAGTAGACTCATCAGGGTTGTTTTGCCGGCACCGTTTCTTCCCCACATTGCACTGATGATCGGCTCATTTTCATGCAAAGTAACGTTGTTCAGAACCGGCGTTTTTGTTTTCTGATAGCTGTAGTTCATCTGCTCGATATGAATCATAACTCACTCTCCTTATCCTTCTTGCCGCGAATCAAATCAATAATCATATCCTCATTCATGTGAATCCGTCTGGCCTCTTCAAGTAAAGGTTTAATATATTCCTCGTAGAAATGCTGTTTTCGCTCAACAAGCAACGCTTCCCTGGCTCCCTTCGCAACAAACATTCCAACACCCCGCTGTTTGTAAATGATACCTTTGTCCACGAGCATTTGAAGCCCTTTGCGTGCCGTGGCTGGATTAATATTGTAAAAGCGAGAGAGCTCATTGGTAGACGGAACCTGTTCCTCTACCTTCAATCTGCCGTCTACAATGTCATCCATAATCATCATGGATATCTGATGAAAAATGGGCTGAGATTCATCCAAATTCGATTTCATGCGATTCCAACTTTCATTCATCGTTAATTAGTTAGTCGGTTAGTTACTCATGTGACTAACTATAGTATACGGAAACCAATATGTAAATAGGCGAACCACTAATTAATCAAATTTTTCATTTTGGCTCGATTGTATTGATTAATAAGACCGTCCAGAACTACAGATTGTTGGATGACTTCAGGATGAAGCAGACTACCGTATTCCGACTGTAAGCGGTGAAGCTGTTGTCTGGCTTCTTCGATCTGTGACATTAACTCCAGGCAATCCATAGTATCCCTCCTTTTTGTCATATTTTAGTTTATTATGCCAATCGATAGGCCGCAAGGGGTACGACATACTTATTCTTCCACCAGACGCAAAAAAAGACGCCTCTGAATGAATATTCAGAAGCGTCCCTTGGCTTAGGCTTATGTCCCTAAACCATGGTCATTAGTTCGGTAAATTGAAGGGTTCGGAACTTCCTCAGTGGGGACAGGTCCAATAACAGGAGCAACGATGTTCACCACTATACTACATGTAACTATCAGCAAAGCCAGCTTTCTCTTCATTGAGTTTCTGCACCTCACTAATCAAAATTTTGTACTGCTGTATAGCTGTGTCAGACGCATAATCCCTATATTGCTCAAATAGCCCGACACCTCTAAGCATACCTCGTCCGTCACTAATTTCAAGTGAAAACCTCAAACTATCAAGAACAAAATCTATTCCCTTGGCAAATTCATCTTTTTTAAGGTAATAGGTTCCCAATCCTGCCAACAGACGAACATAGCGATCATCCGTTACCTGTTTGCTAACTTTCCCAATTCGATTACTTTGTTCTTGATAAGTGAAGTAGGATTCGTATTCCTTTAGTACATAGTCAATATTCATATCATAGCGATTTGCAGCTGTTACAATGTCACACAGTGCAGGGAAAATCTCATTTTCTTTCGTTGAGATGTAATCGAGATAGTCAGGCAATATCTCAAACTGTCCAGCCATTAATTGATATATATAGCGATTTCCTTCAGCCCATTCCTGGAATTGATTAATGACAACCAGCTCATCCGAATCAGGCTTTTTTACCCAACTGTAGTCCGTATATAAAGAAACATATTTCAGTGCAATTTCATAATTATTTAGATGGAAGTTAGCACTTCCAGATGCCAAATAGGCATACATAATATAAAAGATAATCGGTCGTTTCGTCTCTTCCTGTTTCCGTCTTCCATTCAACTCATAATGAATGGTCGCTTTTACTTTCAACTTTTCAGAGAGCTCCTGAACCTTGCTCCACCTGTGAAGAGATGCAAAGGCATTGATCAGTTCGTTAAGCGCATCCAGCTGATAGCGTTCATCCAGCCGATCCACATAATACTCAAATTGAGCCGCAATGATTAGATTTCGTTGCTGATCATTGCTCAGCCCCAATCTGAATAGTCGATACTGACATAGTGCAAGCCGTTCAGAGTGTTGCATTTTCTCACTTTCGGCTATCGTTTCATATAGTAGAACGGCCGGTTTGAATTTACCAGCATGGTAGAATTCTTCAGCCAGATCAAATAACAAAGGAATATAAGATAGATTATCCATCATCAACCGGATAACATCTTCAATACAATTCAATTTATCCAATTCTGCACATCGATGAAGGAATGGTCCCAGTCTTCGCCAGTCAGGGGCAGCATGGACAAAACACTCATCTATATACAATTCATAGAAGTAACCTTCTTCAAGTCTCATAGCTGAAGTGATTCGATCCAGCTGCTGCATCGCAATCGGACGATTCTTATTCAAAATGTTGCTCAGCGTACCCGAGTTAATTCCTGACGTTTCCGAAAAAAGACTAATGGACATCTGCTCACGCTTCAGATAACTCTCTAAATGATCGCGTATCGTGGTTGTCGGCTCCAAACTAACACCACCCTCCAAAATAAAAAACCATAAACAGGATTAACGGTATGCAAAAGTAATTATATGTAATAATTAAGCAAGGGTCAATAAGATAAATTCAACTAATTTGTATTAATTACAAAATAATCCTTTTGTTAAAATAGAGGCCCTACCCTTATTTTATACCGGGAACGAATAAGCATCAAATAAAGGATAAAATAAAAACACGAGCGCTATATACGCTCGTGTTTTACATGCAATACAGCAGATCATTCTGCTATGTATTGATTTGGGTTTAAGGCAGCACATTGCCCGCTGCACGATAGATTTCGTACCACTCTTGGCGTGTAAGGTGAACATCGCCAGCTTTGATGCAATCCTGCAAACGCTGGATGTTCATTGTACCTGTCACGGGCTGCATTTGTGCCGGGTGACGCAGCAACCAGGCAATTGCGATGGTCGTGTTGCTCACTTCATATTTTGCAGCAATCTCATCGATCTTCGCATTCAGTTCCGGGAACTTATCGCTGCCCAGGAATACGCCTTCGAAGAATCCGTATTGGAACGGGGACCATGGTTGAATCGTGATATCATGCAGGCGGCAATAATCAAGAATACTGCCATCACGGTTAACCGCGGCATCGTTCTCCATATTTACGTTGATTCCACTGTCAATCATCGTGGTATTGGTAATACTCAACTGCAGCTGGTTGGCTACCAGTGGCTGTTTAACGTATTTTTTCAACAGTTCGATCTGGTTCGGATTCTGGTTGGATACCCCGAAGTGACGCACTTTGCCTTCGCGTTCCAGCTGGTCAAAGGCTTCAGCCACTTCTTCCGGTTCAACCAAGGTGTCCGGACGATGCAGCAACAAAACGTCCAGGTAATCGGTTTTCAAGCGTTGCAGAATGCCATCCACCGAATTCAAGATGTGCTCTTTGGAGAAATCAAACATGCCTTTGCGGATACCACATTTGGATTGAAGGATCATATTTTCACGAACCTGGGGATTCATCTGCACAGCCTCTGCAAAGATCTCCTCACACGCTCCGTTTCCATAAATATCAGCATGATCGAAGAAGTTCGCGCCTGCTTCCATGGCGGAATGAACAAAATGTTCAGCTTCTTTGCTGCTTAATGAATTAATTCGCATGCAGCCAACGGCTACAACCGGTATTTCGAGTGCGCTGCTGCCAAGTTTAATTGTTCTCAAGATGATTTCCCTCCATATTCGAATAGTATCGTACATTCATTCTCATGATCTTTGCCAACTAGTATATACTTGTCTTCCGTCTATGATTGTGACACAGAACTGCAATCGGTTTCAATGGAATTTTAGAATTCTTATATGGAATAATGGAGGTTTTTTTCAGCATCGTTCCCCCACCTATACTTCTTCCGGGACTATCACTTCAATATGCCGAGGCAATACACTGATTTGAATGGGCAGAGAGGGCCCTTCCTCCCCATCCACATTTGTGCGAATGGCTTCTATAGAACGGACGTGAACTTCTTTTGCTGTAAAATAATCAACATCCTTATGGTTCTTCAGGTTGCCAAACAACAGGGACGTTCCGAGTGTTACCGTATTAAAGACATTCATGCTACGGATCACAAAACAATGAATTAACCCATCATCCACCGCTGCTTCCGGGGACAATTTCTCAAAACCTCCAACCGAATTGGTCAGTGCCGCGAGGAAAAGTGGAGACTCCCCTTCCCAAAACTGCCCGTCATACTCAATAGTTAGTGGCTTGGCCGGTGTATTCATCAGATCTTTCAATCCTTCTTTCAAATAAGCGAATGAACCCAGCTTCGACTTCTCTTCCGATGATACCGAAAACAACGCCTCTGCCAATGAACCGGCTGCCACCACGTTGGCAAACAGACGATCATTGATTTTACCGAGATCCACCCTATGGATCTGCTCCGAACGTAACTGCCGAATGGCTTCCTCCGGATCAAGCGAGATATTCAGCGCACGCGCAAAATCATTCACCGTACCCAGCGGCACCACACCCAGTCTGGGACGATGCTCCTGATCCATCATGCCGTTAATCGTCTCATGCAGCGTCCCATCCCCTCCGATGGAAATGACGAGATCACAGCCATCTTTGCAGGCACTCAGACAGTAGTTGGTCGCATCTCCCTCACCAGCCGTCTCATTGACCACCACTTCATACTGCTGTGATTCAAGAATTTCTTGTACCTGGGACACATATTGCTGAGCCTCTTCTTTACCCGACGATGGATTACTAATGATCATGGCTTGGCGCATACCTGCATCTTCTCCTCCAAATGGCATTCTTACTTCATCTATACCCTTTCTGCCATGGAGTTGAATAGCATCTGGGGGAGTTGTACAATATTTTTTTGAAAAAGATGGCTGGAAGAGTGCAGTATGGGGTTTGTATCATATAGAATAGAAGTAGATGTTCTACCTGTCATGAATTTCTTGTTCCTTTTGCCCCATGATGGGTTAATAACTATAGATGTGTTTTTATTCGTGCCTGCATAAGTTAAACTGGTCCATTTACACTTACCACTCCGATGGCAGAACAACCTTCCGATCACTGTTATCCCCGGATTTCCTTGATTCCCTTTTTCTAAAGGGAGAAATCCCGTGATAAAGGTGACCGCTTCGCTTCTTCAGGTTATTTCTGCCCTCTCCGTTATCGTGTAAATATTGTACTTACCTTATATATCATCGAAAAAAATCAATCTGTTCGGAGTATTTTAAAATCGGAATCGGAGGGAATTCATGCAATGAGAAGAATGACTCTACTATTTCTAGTATTCATCCTGAGTCTTGGGGCGGCTGGGCAAGCGATGGCCTATACTACGGCAGACTTGGGCGAAGGAATCATCAAAGATCCTGCACTGGAGAACGGACTGAAGCTGATCCTGAACAAACCGGTAGATGCCCCTCTAACCTCCTCCGATCTGGAGCAGCTGAACGTGGTGGATCTAAGCAATGCAGGCATTCAAAGCCTGTCCGGTCTGGAATACGCCACGAATCTGACCCACCTCCGGTTATATGGCAATGAGATTGAAGACCTAACACCGCTTGCGCATCTGACTCAGCTTCGCGAGGTTGACGTCCGCAATAATTACATTACATCGATTGATGCACTGGCTGATTTGAAAGACCTGGGACGGCTGTATATCAGCAACAATTCCATTTCTTCCATAGAAGTTGTACGTGGATTCACCCGATTACATACGTTTCACGCCAGCGGTAACCAGATTACTAGTCTCTCCGCACTGGCGGATGCAGATGATCTTCAATGGCTTGAAATCTCGAATAATGCGATAACGGACCTGACACCACTGGCGGATAAAAGAAAACTGAAACAGCTCAATGTGGCCAACAACCACATTCATACACTGGATGTACTGGCTGATCTGCCGAATACACTTCAGAAGCTGAATGTGGCAGGCAACGAGATCTCCGATCTGATGCCCTTGAAGCATATGACACGCCTGCAGACGCTGGACTTCTCCGGGAATCAGGTTCAGCATCTGGCACCCTTGGAAGACCTGGTAGGGTTGAAAGAACTGAATGCGGAGTCCAATCAGATCTATGATCTGGAGCCATTACGCCAGCTATCCAAGCTGGAAGTACTGAAACTGTCCAATAACCGGGTGTGGAATCTGTCACCGATTGCCGGTTTTACTTTTACAAGAAACAGCTCTGCAAATACAAATACGATAACGGATATCTCGGCTTCCACTTCCTTATCCTCCGGTACGCAGACCTCGGTCTCTGAACCGGAACCTGCCGGACTTACGGTGCAAAATAATTATCTGGATGTTGCGAACGGTAGTGACACGATGCAGCTTCTAAACCAAATGAATGTGCGGGAGCAGAAGCGTACTCCACAGGGTAATTTCCAGCGGCTTATTGAAGGCTCTACCACGGCCTATGTCGGGGATCGTGCTTACGCACTGGAGGCTGCACCTTTTATCGATGAGGGACGGACCTATGTACCACTCCGTTTTGTCTCCGAGCAGTTGAATGCCAGCGTGAACTGGAATCCGGATACACAGGAGGTTCAGATTGCGCAGAATGATACAACGATTCATTGGACGGTGGGCAACAAGCAGGTGGTTGTGGACGATACGCTTGCTATAAATGATGCACCCCTGTTGATGAAGGATGGAAAGGCGTTTGTCCCGGTACGTTTTATTTCGGAGCAATTCAATACGACGGTTGCGTATATCGGAAGCAGCAAAACGATTCTGATCTTCGAAAACAAAGCGCAGGACGAAAATGTACAACCTTAATTAAGCAAAGCATGATCAGCACCGCGCACTTATCTCAACTTATCTTAATGCACAATTCAATTCATATGCCCTCCATGTAGATTGTTACATGCACAGCGAAGTCCCCGTCTGAACATCAGCGGGGATTTTTGATGAGCATTAAACTAGATACGAGCTGGCAGGAATGCAGTTTAATCAAAAAAACGGATGCTGCCCATGGTCAGCCTGTATTCACTGGGACTCATGCCAGTCCATCGCCTGAACTGCCGACTGAAGTGCGCAAGACTGGAATATCCAAGCATGGTGGCAACGCGAGTGAGGTTAAGATCAGGCTGGTGTATTAGCTGCTTAGCCTCGTGAAGCTTCAGTTCGGACAAATATCTGCGCGGAGAGATGCCGTATACTTTCTGAAACGTCTCCAGAGCATATCCAGGGCTGATTTGAAGCGAGGCCGCAATCTCTTCAATCCGAATCTCCTTATCCCCCAGACCTTCCCGCTGGATATTCCCGGCATTGAAGCGGCTTTTGATTGCCTCAGCAATCAGTGTTGCATAGTGCGCCACAGTAGGCGATACGGCTTCTTGGGAACGGGAGAAGCTTTGCTCTGCCAATATCGCCAAAATCTCCAGCAAACCAGCCTGCATACGGAACAGATCTGATGTTGTATATTCTTCTCTGTGCTGAAGCAGATCCACCCATTTCATCATAACTTCCGTTAATCGCTGATTATCCTCGCCGCCACATGGGAACAACATCTGCACATGACGACTCATCTCCTGGCGAAACAGAACCTCATCTACATTGAAATGGGCAATAAAGTAGGTCAGCCCCTGCTCCTGATTACATTCATTGGTATGTTTGCATCCAGGCGGGATAAGCAATATATCTCCTGCGTGGAGATCATAACGGATGTTCTCCAGTATCGTCGTCTGCGATCCTTCCAGAATCAGTATCAATTCAAAGGCCAAATGCGATTCCAGCGGCACTTGCCAGCCTCGCTTTACCTTCTGCATGTGAGCACCAAACAGCTTGACGTTCCAGTCCGTCGCAGGCAGCCATCGGCTCTCCGGAGATAGATAAGAACGGTATGGTTCAGGAATGATCATGCATTTCACCACCTTGGATTAGGGCAAATTTTACGCGGTTCAGCGTATCTTCTTTTGCAATGGGACTTGATATACTGACTGTACATCATACCTAAGATTCAAGCGAGGAGGAAATTCCAATGTCCCTGACATTACATGGTTATTCCACTACACCAGATCATGCATGGAAAGAGATCTCTTATACATCTACAAATAAAAACGCTAACTTAAAGCTCACAGGTGAACAGCATCAGCTTGTAGAAGGATTTGGCGGTTGTTTTAATGAGCTTGGTTATATTGCCCTGTCCCACTTGAATGAGGAGCAGCGTCATGACGTATTTCATTCCCTCTTCCACCCGGAAGGTGAACATAAATTCAACATCTGTCGCCTGCCCATTGGCGCGAGTGATTATGCAGAGCAATGGTACAGTCACAATGAGGTGGACGGCGATGTGACCATGGAACATTTTTCGATCGAACGTGATTTCAAATATCTGATTCCATACATCAAAGAGGCCCTGAGCTATAATCCGAATCTGCAATTCTTCGCCTCGCCGTGGAGCCCGCCCACCTGGATGAAATCACCGAAAGCCTATAACTATGGAACGCTGCGCTGGGAGAAGGATATCCTGGAAGCTTATGCGCTGTATTTCGTCAAATTCGTACAGGCGTACAAGGACGCTGGCATCACCATCCATCAGGTCCATGTACAAAACGAAGTCATCGCGGATCAGAAATTCCCTTCCTGCATGTGGACAGGAGAGCAGCTGCGTGAGTTTATCGCCGATTACCTGGGTCCTGCCTTTGATCAGCACGGTCTGGATACGGAAATCTGGCTGGGAACGATCAACGCACCTGATCCATGGGAAGAATTGATCAAGAAGAAAACCAATGATTTTGATGAGTATGCCGGGCTGGTGCTTAGTGATCCCAAAGCCTACGCCTATATCAAGGGAGTTGGTTATCAGTGGGCAGGCAAAAATGCCATCCAACGTACAGCCGCGAGCTACCCGGAGCTTCGTTACATGCAGACCGAGAATGAGTGCGGTGATGGCAACAACTCTTGGAACTACGCCAAGTATGTATTTAATCTGTACCAGCACTATTTCAGCAATGGAGTGAATGCGTATATTTATTGGAACATGGTTCTGGAGCCGAAAGGCCGCAGCACATGGGGGTGGGAGCAAAACTCCATGATTACGGTAGACCCGGATGCCAAAGGAATCATTCGGAATCCCGAGTATTATGTGATGAAGCATTTTGCTCATGATGTCGTGCCTGGTGCACGAAGAGTAGGACTGTCTGGAGCCTGGAGTGGCAAAGCCGTGGCCTTCCGCAACCCGGACAATAGTCTCGTCATTGTCATCAACAATCCGTTCAAGGACAGCCGTGACCTGCATCTGGCATATGAAGGGCAGACACTCCGGTTCGAGCTGGAGGCTGATTCCTTCAACAGTATTATTATTTCCCAATCTTAATACCCATTCAAACCACGAAATAGCGTTCATGTCCCCCTACTTGATGTGGGGGATATGACGCTATATTCTTGTGTCAATATATGGAAATAAATGATTCTGTAAATGACTCTGTCTACCTCGTTTAAGGATTGTTCGCAAGATAATTTCTCAGCCATTGCAGTGCTGGACGCTCTGTACCATTGGTATTCACCAAATGGGAACCGCTCACCCAAGTCTGACCTTGATTAAAGCCCCACAACGTCACACCTTTAACGGCCGAATGCTGCCAGAGGACAGGGAATTTCTGCTGGTAGCGCTGCAGCTGTGTGTTATCATCGCCGGTTATATCCAGTTCGGATACATAGATCGGCAATCCGGTTGCGGCCAGTTTGTTCAATACGGTATTCATTGTGCTGACAGAAACGTTATCCATATTAAAGTAATGACACTGGATGCCGATGCCATCAATCAGGCCTCTGCTCTTCAAGATATTGATGATCTGAACGTATTGATCAGCTGCATTCGGATCGCCAATAATCCCATATTCGTTCAGCAGGAGTTTGGCGTTCGGGAAAGCTTGTCTTGCTTGCTCAAAAGACCAAATAACCCAGTCCCACCCTGTCGCTCCATCCCCGCCTATGGCGTTACGATAGGAAGGTTTGGCATGTAATGGTTCGTTAACTACATCGACAAACGCGGATTTGGAATATCTCTGACCTGCTGCCTTGATCCACTGGATTACTTCAGCTTTCTGATCTGCAGCGGAAAGTCCACTAATCCAACCTGGCTCCTGACTTCCCCAGACAAGCGTGTGAAACTTGAACGGAAATCCATTGTTGTTGGCATAATTGTAGGC
Source organism: Paenibacillus sp. O199 (assembly GCF_001636635.1). NCBI lineage: Bacteria > Bacillati > Bacillota > Bacilli > Caryophanales > Paenibacillaceae > Paenibacillus > Paenibacillus sp. O199. The sequence goes on along the minus strand of NZ_LGRP01000010.1, from coordinate 89,184 downwards.
AATATCTGCCTGAGACCAGTTCATATTATTACGCGTGGCTTCGACTGCTCCCCATTTTGTTGAATTCTCCGGCGTTACCTGATTCCAATAGGGACTGAAATTGGAGGGAACACTGCTTGCAATGATATTGCCCAAAAACTTGCTACCTTTGGCCAAACCTGCACTCACACTGCCAACCGCGACTGAGGTAGCGAGCACACCAACCAATGCCAGTGAACCTACAGTCTTAAACCATTTGGACTTGAACATGATCTTCCTCCTTTGAATTTTAGTATTCGACTCATTGGTAAGCGCTTACAAATTTCATTTTACTGGATATATTTGTAATTATCCATGTAGAAAGTATAGCTTGTCCCTCAAAAAGTATAGATGTTGGGCACTAACATGATGACTTAACTAAATGACTTACACTTTATTATATTTACAAATCTATAAATATAGATATAATGTAATTCTGAGAACTTATTATATCGGCCATATATTTTTATATAGGTGAGGAGGCATTTTTTTAGTTTAATATATCTATTTTTCTATATATATAAATATATTTGGAGGTCTAGACTTTAACATGAAATCGAAATCACAACAGGTTAATCCGTTACTCATCCTCATTCTGGCGCTCGGTGTATTCGCCATCATTACTACAGAAGTCGGCATTATCGGAGTACTGCCCCTGATCACGCAGAAATTCAACATCACCGCTGCACAGGCCGGATGGCTGGTAAGTATTTTCGCTCTCGTCGTTGCTGTGTCTGGCCCTTTCCTGACTTTGCTCGTATCTGGTATCAATCGTAAAACCATTTTGTTAACTGCCGTGCTATTGTTCGCCATTTCCAACGTAGTATATGCCTACACAACCCGATTCGACATGATGCTAATCTTTCGGATTATCCCGGCCATTTTCCATCCAGTCTTCTTCTCCGTTGCTCTCGTCACGGGTGCCAAGCTGGTCCCACCGGAAAAAAGCAGTCAGGCCGTTGCCAAAGTCTTTACCGGAATCACTGCCGGCTTTGCATTTGGCGTGCCCCTAACTTCCTATCTTGCGGAACGATTCTCGTTGGAGGCTGCGTTTTGGTTCGGAGCGGTTGTCAGTATCATTGCTTTCATCGGTATATGGATATGGTTGCCCTCGATGCCTGTGCAAGAGAAGATGTCTTATGGCAAACAGATCGGCATTTTGCGGAAACCTGCGCTGTGGCTAAATATTGCTACTGTCATTTTTATTTTTGCAGCGATGTTCTCCGTATACAGTTATTTCGCCGAATACCTTGGGCAAGTCACCCGTATGGGCGGTTCATGGATTAGTGTGATGCTCTTGGCCTTTGGTGTTATTATGATCGCCGGAAATTTGGTATTTGGACAGCTTCTGCATCGGAATATTCCGAGGACCGTTCTCCTCTTCCCGGTGCTATACATGGCGGCTTATTTACTCGTTTTCTATGCAGGTACCTACTTCATTCCGATGATTATCATGGTGTTCGTCTGGGGTGCGATTCACTCTGGCGGTCTGATTGTCAGCCAAACTTGGCTTACGACGGAATCTCATGAAGCGCCGGAATTCGGAAACAGCCTCTTTGTCTCTTTCTCTAATCTGGGGATTACCCTCGGTACCTCCATTGGTGGCTGGTTCATTGCCCAACTCGGCATCCATCAGGTCATCTGGAGCGGAATCATCTTTGGTTTGCTTGCTTTGGTATCCATCGTTGTCAAAATAAAATTTTTTCACCTCTCGTAGTGGTAATTCAATTGAGACGGTATAAGAGTTAAGTGATCCGATTAGGAATGGAGCATTTTACGTTCAAGTATTAACTTCATCTGGGCATCCAGTTGGTAAGGCATTGATATGGGATCGGTAACTGCGAATTCCGTATACTCCGTCATATACACCTGGTTTTGCCTCACTGCAGGCATTTCCTGCCACCAGATGCTGCTCGACATATGTTGATACCGCTCCGAATCCAGTACCGTCAGGAACAAGTGGTCTCCTACATAGGATGCAACTTGCTCCTCTGAGATCATGAGATAAGCCTGACGGTCAATTAATTCCTTCTGTATACGTTCAGGTGCCTGGAGTCCAAGGCCATCATACAGATTGTAGGCTCCTCTGCACCAGTAATTCCCGAACACATAGATTGAGTCATCGCGTATTTCCATCACAGAGAACGTATCCGTACTCTGAATCATACCTTTCAACCGCGATCTCAGGCGCTGTGCCTTGCGCTCATATTGCTTCATTACCTTCTCCGCTTCAAACCCCTTACCAAAGACCTCACCAAGTTTCTGTAACAATACGAATGGCTTGTCGTCGTTCTGTGAAAAAATATATGTCGGCGCTATTGGCGACAACGTATCGTACTCCTCCTGATTTCCAACCAGAATCATCTCTGGCTGCAAATAGGAAATTTCCTGCGGGTCCAGCGGTACGCTGTTGACCTTATGGAAACTCGTACTCAACTTGCTTAGGTAATGCTCATTGGCTAGATTTTTGGCTACCGCTGCTGGGCGGATCCCAAGGGCAAGCAGATGACCGAGGCAACTCATCACACAGATGTTAGATGAACTTTTCCGATGGTTAAGAATGAACTGGCCCGGCGAGATTCCTTCCATCTGTTTAAATCGACGATTGAAATAGTATTCATCCCGATATCCCACCATTGCGGCCACCTCCTTCATACGCTCCCCGCGTAATAGCAGTTGTTTGGCATGTTCCATCCGCAGAGTTGTCATATAATCCGATAGATTCGTTCCTGTAAGCTGCCTGAACCAATGGGTAAACCTCCGCTTGCTAATCCTGGCCTGATCTGCCAACTCATCCACGGTAATTTCCTCGTTGTAGCGGCCTTTTAGCTGCGTAATGATCTCGGATATGTTCGCTCTCGTATGCTCACTGGAGACTTCTCCTTCGTGCTCAGGGGTATCTTTCAGTACCATGCTCATCAATCTCTGAAACTGGGTGTGAATGCCGACTCGTTGTTTGCGATCCTGCGCCATACGGCGGTTTTCAATGGCCCGGATTCGCTGCACCATGGATCGAAATCCGGCCGTATCCGTTTCGCGGGTCTCTATAAGGGAAGGGGACATTTGGCGCTCAGGATCATGCAATGTAAATGCGATTAACCACACGGATAACAACGCCTCTTCGTTCATCCGAATCTCTACAGTGTGTCCCGTATTGATGACCAGGGGAACCCCATATTGCAGTTCATTTATCTTACCATCGCAAATGAGCAGACCTTCCCCCTCCTCGACCACAATCATGAGGTCGGTGGTTAGCGTTTGTCGTGGAATGCCATCATTAAGCGATAGATGTTGTAGAGCCAACCCGTGAAGTTCGTAATAAATGTCGGGAACAACGTACCGGGTTTTGAGATGAGTCAGATCCACAGCTAGCTCTCCTTTTTTCTGATAACCATTATCAATTAGAGTCATCATAACCCAACTCTTCCTTGGTTATCAATGACCGAAACTTGCCCACAACCAGCCTATTAATGCAAAAAAAACGTCCTATTATTCCATTGAATGCACCCTTGAACCGCATTACACTTGGTTTATTGATAATGATTATCAGTAAATGTTTAACCATACAGGGGGATATTCATGATACACAAAATGTCGAGATTCACCACGTTGCTCACCTTATGTTTGATTGTATTGGTAGCAACAGCTTGCGGTAAAACAGCCGATTCAACAAGTAATACAGCACAGACCACCAGCCAAACTGAGGAAAAAGGAACCCAAATGGCGACCGATGCCTATGGTAACCAGGTGGAGATTCCCATAGCGCCCAAACGTATCGTATATACAGACAACACCGTTGGGGATCTATTAATTTTTGGTATCAAGCCTGTAGGTGTGGTACAGCAAGGTCTGCAATACGCGACGTATAAAGACGAACTGAAAGATGTTGCAGATATCGGCTGGCCGCCAAGTCCGGAGAAGATTGTGGAACTTCAGCCCGATCTGATTATTACATCAACTCCCGACCAAAAGCAGAATGAGACGCTCTCCAAGATCGCTCCGGTTATCCTGACCAATGAATGGGACCCTATGCCTGATCGGATCAAGCGACTGGGCGAGTGGCTCGGCAACAAGCAACTGCCTGAAGAATTTCTCGCACGTCATGAAGCTGAGATTGTGAAGATGTGGACCGCACTGCAGCAGGATGGCACCATTCAGAAGGACGAGACGGCATCCGTATTTCAATACATGATTGGCCAGAAAAGATTGAGTGTGTACACGACCAGTTACCTGACCGGTTTTGTCTATAACAAGGATGGATTCAAGCCAACCACAGCGATTCAGAAAATGATTGATAACCCGGATGACTATGGCTATGCCGATATTTCCACCGAACAGCTGCCCGAAATTGCCGGAGACCGAATTTTCATTGTGTATTACAGTGACGAAGAATTGAAGGAAGTTGAGAACATGACCAAGGGTCCCGTATGGAGCCAACTACCCGCTATCAAAGCCGGTAAAGTATATTTCGTGAATGGTGGGTTAGGTATATCAACAGATCCGCTGGCGAGGGAAGAACTGATCAAACAACTTCCTGTGATGCTCAAAAAATAAAGGGTTTCTGCCCAACGAATCATGGAGGTTAGCGATGAAAGATTCACTTGAACGATATGATGTGACCATCATCGGCGGAGGACCCGCCGGGTTATACACGGCTTTTTATAGCGGAATGAGAGAACTGAAGACCAAGGTCATAGAAGCACAGGATGAACTGGGCGGAAGAGTCCTGACCTATCCTGAGAAAATGATATGGGATGTTGGGGCCATGCCCCCAATTCGTGGGGAACAACTTATTGCCCAGTTGATTGGACAAGCCCACACATTTGATCCGACGATTGTGCTCGGCCAGCGGATTGTCGGCATGGAGCGTCAGGAAGATGGAACCATCCTGCTCACCGCTGATCACGGTCAGCAACATCTGACCAGGACCGTTATTCTGGCCATTGGCTATGGCGAGCGCCAGAACGTCAAGCTTGAGATTGAAGGAGCAGATCGCTTCGAGGTGACCAACCTGCACTACACGGTTCAGGAGTTAGAACGATTCCGGGATCAGCGGGTACTAATTTCGGGCGGAGGAGATTCCGCTGTGGACTGGGCCAATGAGTTGCAGTCCATTGCCAGCAGCGTAACGATCGTTCATCGCCGGGATCATTTTGGCGGTCTGGAGCGAAGTGTTACGATGATGAAGAACTCCTCCGTCCAGGTTCGGACACCCTATACCATTGAAGCGCTCCACAGCAGCGACGGGACACAAATTGATCGTGTATCCCTCCTCCATACTGAGACGTCAGAGCGAGAGCAGTTGGAGGTTGATGCGGTCATCGTCAATCACGGCATGAAGTGCAATTATGGTTCCATCCGGAATTGGGGTCTGGATCTCGGTGAGTGGAACCTGGAGGTGGGAGCCGAGATGACGACCAACGTTCCCGGTGTATTCGCTGCAGGCGATTTTGTAGCCTATGATAGTAAAGTTGAATTACTGGCAGGCACTTTTACCAGCGGTATTCTCGCACTAAACAGTGCTAAGCGATATATACAACCAGATGCTTCACTAATGGCATATGTATCTTCACACAATGAGCTGTTCAAAGAGAAAAACCGGGCTTTGGGTATGGTTGAGGAAGAAATTTAAACATATAAAGAGACGTGTAGAGACCACTCTGATCACTCCCTATGGAATTTCCATGGAATGATCCAGAGTGGTCTCTTTTATTTGTCATTTTGTGGTTTACATTTACCAAATGTTTATCTAGTATTAACTCCAATAACACATATCTTTACATAACATTAGATAACAAGGGAGATTACAACATGCGCAAATTTTCGCCAAAACGTTACGCCGGATGGCCCTTATCATTCCTCTTATGTGCCTCCATCCTCTTCGCACCTTTTGCCTCCACTCCGGCTCAGGCTGCTGAAGCAGACAAGGAAACCAAGATTACGTTGCTGGGAACATCAGACATTCATGGCCGATTTATGCCGTGGGACTATGCCCTGGACGGTCCGAATCCAACAGGCAGCATGACGCAGTTGTACACGATTGTAAAAAAAGTACGTGCTGAGAATCCGAATACGATTCTGCTGGATGCAGGCGACATGATTCAGGACAACTCGGCTGAACTGTTCAACGATCAACCTCAATCTCCCATGATGGTCGCAATGAACGAAATGAAATATGACGCATGGGTTATGGGAAATCATGAATTTAACTTTGGATTGGACGTATTAGAGAAGATTTCCTCACAGTTCAAGGGACAACCCTTGGTAGGTAACATTTTCAAAGAAAACGGCGACCGCTACATGCCTGCTTATACGATTATTGAGAAAGATGGTATCAAGGTTGGTGTCATCGGAATGAACACACCTATGATTACGGAGTTCGAGAAAGGTACGGATCACCTGAATGGCATCATTGTCAAAGATCCTGTAGAAGAGACCAAGAAGGCCATCGCTGAGCTGAAAGGCAAAGTGGATGTCATGGTTGGACTCATGCATATGGGACTGGATAACGAGAACGGGAACCCGGGCACCGGGGTCACGGATATCGCCAATGCCAACCCGGAGCTGGCTGCCATTTTTGCCGGACACATGCATACCCTGATTGAATCCCAAACGGTTAACGGCGTATTAATCTCCGAGCCGAACAAATATGGTTCACATATTTCACGGATTGACCTCACGTTTGCCAAAGAAGGCGACAAGGTTGTACTGAAAAGCAAGGAAGCTCAAGCACTCGCTGTAAAAGCAGCTGATGGCTCTTATGAAGTGTCCGATCCCGGACTGGAAGATACACTGCATCCGTTCCATGAGTTCGCTCGTGCTGATGCCAACATTGAAGTAGCTGAACTAAAAGGAACCAACCTGGTGCCAGCAGATGAGATCAAAGGTATTCCTGCTGTGCAGATTCAGGAGACACCACTCTCAGACTTCTTCACTGAAGTCATGCTGCATTATAGCGATGCCGACGTTGTCGCGCACCAGATTGATAACGATAAGGCCAAGTTGGATGTCGGACCGATCAAGAAAAAGGATATCGCGTTCAACTACCAATATACCTTTGGTGAAGTAACGGTATATGAAGTGACCGGACGTGATCTGAAGGATTACATGGAATGGTCTGCGGGTTATTTTAACTCCACACGTCCTGGTGATGTGACGATCAGTTTTGATCCGAAACGACGTGCTTCCAAATACAGCACCGACGATTTCTTCGGCGGAGTGACGTATGAGATTGACCTGACCAAGCCTTACGGCAGTCGGATTACGAACCTAAAATACAGTAATGGCAAAGTGGTTAAAGAAGACGATACGCTCAAGCTCGGCATGAATGCCTACCGGATGGAAGCCCTGATTGCCAAAGGTGGGGCACTGGAAGGACGTAAGTTCAAGCAATTATGGTCCTCCAAGGATGCTTCAGCATTTGGCGAGATTCAAGGTACGATCCGTAATCTGTCCATTGCTTATCTCAAAGACGTGATGAAGGGCGTTTACGAACCGAAAATCCAGCACAACTGGAAAATCACCGGTGTTGATCTGACAGCACCTGCACGTGCAGATATCGTAGAGCTAATTAATGCTGGCATCATGTCTGTTCCTACAACGGAAGATGGCAAGTATACCAATATTGCGTCCATTAACATTTTGGATACGGTGACTCAAGAAGAAATGACCACACTTGCCTCCAAAGCGAACGTAAGTATCGCGAAATTCTCTGGCGTGAAAACCAAAGGTGAGTTCTATCAAGAGCTGAATAAAGCTCGTAAGGCGTCCACTGGCAGTGGTGAGGAAGAGACTACTACACCTGAGAAGCCGACGACACCAACAGTACCGAAACCAGACACATCGAAACCTGGAAAACCATCGACATCACCAGGTACAAGTAAACCAGGTACAGTCGTTAAAGGTAAACAAGCCAAGGTTACTGCGGCCTACCTGAACATGCGCTCCAGCGCTTCATCCAAAGCCAAAGTAGTTACTGCCGTACCGAAAGGCACCGTCCTTGAAGTAATCAGTACAGATAAGTATGGCTGGGTCAAAGTGAAACTGGATGGACGCGTAGCTTATGTCTACGGAAAATACGTAACTATGCTGAAATAGACTTCCAATTGACGACTTTAGGTAATTAATCTATTCATAAGAAAGACCTCCTCCACAATGCATGTGGAAGAGGTCTTTTACTTTTTTTGGATTTTAGAGCCGTATGTTACGTGTTCACTTACTCCAGCGCTAAGCTTCGCACCCTTTTCACAAACTGCTCCAGCCTGATTCCATTCGTTTGTTTGGTGAATTCAAGCGCCTCGTTGGAGAACCCCTCATAGGCAGAAAGGACATAATCCCCATTGACGATATAGTACATACCATAACGAGAGAAGAAATAACCTCCATGTTGCTCGGACCCTACTCCCTTATTGATCGCTGTAACTATTCTCTGACCAGGCATAAGTTTAGGCTCGAGCGCCGCAAACGCTGCGTTATAGAACAGAAATGTCTCCTTGGCTACATCTCCTCCTACAATCACTTCGTGCACCTTTACTTTGTAAGAGACGAACTCAGCTTCGTAGGGAGTCATTCCCGTATTCTCCTGCTTTTCTGCCATTTTGCGTTCAGGTGTATCTGATTCAGTGGTCAACACCATACTGAGATTCGGCAGAACGCTCACAACCTCTGCCACAACAACTGCATCTGAGGAGTCCGTGATCTCTCTAAAGGTCACTTTTTTCATCCATGGAGTCACGAGAGACTGTGGCGATAATGGGTAGTCCTCCCTTAGTTCCTGTAACCGTTCTTGGGAGAGAACATCTAATTCAATATCATCCGAGTTAGAAAAAGGGGCCGAGCAACCCAATAGACCGACTGTTAACGTGATTGCAAACAACCAACACATTACACGAAGTTGTGTCACGCATCCTTCTCCTCCCTAGCGTTTTCTCACCTTATATTAATCCCTCTTGACATCCCAGCTTGCAAGCATGCCTCTCGCCATTTCCATATTGGATTCTTCCCCAGTGATTAACGCAAACTGTGCCACAATTGCCGGGTATGCCGCCCACTGTTCTCGAATATGCTCCAACATCCGAGGCCACACCCTTCCCCCTGCCTTCTCATAGCGATTGAGCAAATCCCGCAAGCCTTCCTCTTCGAAGAGTGCATAATAGATAACAAAATCCTTGCCGGGATCGGCAATCTCCGCCTCAGTCCAATCAATAAGTCCAGTAACACGCTGGGCATCGTCGACGATAATGTGCGGCGGATGCAGATCACCGTGGTTGAACGTGGAGTGCTCAGGCCAATAGCTGTCCGTTGTCAGCCAAGCTTCCCAACGCTTGGCCAGTTGATCTGGCACCTCAAAGCTTTGTTTAATCCCCTCAATATTGGCTGCAAAAGCTTTACGAGCTTCTGTAGGCGTCTTGCTGCGCACTCCGCCCTTTACCGCCTCATCAGGATCAATGTTGTGCAATGCGGCAAGGGTAGCAGCGAGCGAATCGAAGAAATCATCGGATAAGCTTTCCTGTGGAAATCGCCATGCGTACCCTCCCCCTGCCGGATCTACGACCGCAATCGGTTCTCCATCAAGTAAAGGATAAGCGATCAGTTCCGGCGTACAAATCCGCCACTCCGGTACCTCTACCGGAAGATGGCTTTTTACAACCTCCAGCACCTTGCGCTCATTTTCAGCCCGCTCCCATACATCCTCACGCCGTGGCTGGCGCAGTATCCACTGTTGTCCCTGTCCATCGGTGGCAAACGCTACCCGAAAGTCCATACCTGACTCGTTAATTTTCATGGATTCCTCAGCAATATGAAGCCCGTTCTGTGCAGCTAAAGATTTTAGTTCCTTTTGAAATTCAAACTGCTCATTCACGTTCGTTTTTGTCATTTCAGGATTTCCCCTTTACCTCAATAAAATAAAAAAACACAGACATCCATGCCTGTGCAGTTCATTTCGGATATTGGGTGTACCTGAATGCTCGCAGAAAAATAGTAGTACACTAAAGAACCACTCTAAACGAGTGTTTCTTTAATGACTAGCGGCATACGTGTAAATAGGCAAACCGATCCCGATGAGCTGCACACAGGCAGAAACACAGCAAGCGCAAACAAACGTTTCGCCATACTATCTCCATCGGATAAAATTTGCCACACGTATCCCTCCGTCCCGTAAGTTAACCATATGTTAACATATTCCATTTTTTGATTCCAGCTTAAATGGTGGTTTTTTGTTATTTTTTCAGCGATGTGTAGGAACTTTGTTGACTCAGAAACCGTAACTGTCCCTTTGGATGGGACATTGGTTGGACGCAGAGTTGAAGTGTGGACAGGTGAGTTTATCGCCAAATCTTATCCTCCTCAGACTAAGGCTCTGAAGATGATCATCCATTAACACAAGATTAAACAGGTGATATGTTATAATAACGAAATAATCTTATAAGGAACGGGGAAGGATTCGCATGGACGCTAAACAACCCCCAGATCAAGAGAATCCCATTTCTCGAGGTCGACCAAGGAGTACAGAAGTTCACAAACGCATACTGGATGCCACACTAACCTTACTTGGCGAAGTAGGTGTGGAGAAACTGAGTATGGAGTCTGTCGCACAGCTCGCAGGCGTAGGTAAAAGCTCAATCTATCGGCGTTGGAGCAGCAAGGAAGCGCTGGTCGTGGATGCACTGGAACGTGTCAAGCCGGAGTTCAGCACAGCTGTACAAGGCGAACTACATGAAGTGTTGTACGAAATGGCCCAAAGTTTTGCTCATCAGATGAACAATCCGCTTGGGAAGCAGATGCTCTCATTGCTGATTTCAACCCTATCTGGCAGTTCACAGATTTCAGAGTCGTATTGGGAAAACCATTCACTGCCGAAGACCAAGGAAATCTCCAATCTGCTTGAACGTTATATCCCGAAAGAAAAACTACGTCATGATACAGATCTGGATCTGGTGTCTGATTTTATAATCGGCTTTATTATGTATCAACTCTTGCTCAAACCGACTTCATCCGATCTGGATAACGAACTGAAACGCGGTATTGATATGATTTTAAACGGAATACAACCCAAATGATTTAGGTCCCGCTATGATTAGCAGGACCTTTTTATTGACAAATAACGATACGATACAGTATCGTATCTAATATAAAATCAATCAAGGGAGTGTAATCCATGAGTAAACCCAATAAAACAGTGATTATTACAGGCGGTAATACCGGCCTTGGATACGAATGTGCCAAAGTGATCGCTTCATCTCAGAAGTGGCATGTCGTTATTGCTTCTCGCAGCCTAAGTAGAGGAAACGCTGCGGTGCAGACTTTGATCCAATCTACCGGCAATTCCAATATCTCGGCTATGGAGCTAGATTTGGCTTCAACGACATCCATAAGGAAACTTGCAGCGCTATATATACAAACCGATCTTCCACCTCTCTATGCCATCGTTTGCAATGCTGGGTCTCAATTTGTGCAAAATACACAATCCACTACGGATGGTGTCGAGGCAACCTTTGGCGTAAACCATCTGGGGCATTTCCTGCTCGTCCGCTTGCTGCTTGAGTCGCTTCAGGAACAGGGCCGAATCATCGTTGTATCCAGTGACACGCATGATCCCGGAGCCAAAACTGGTATGCCCGCTCCTCGCTATGCTCATCCCGATATCATGTCTGACCCTGCCAAGTCCGATCAATTACTCGCCTCCCTCTCTCCTTCTGCCCGGGGACAACTACGTTATACAACATCGAAGTTATGCAATTTGTATTTCACCTATGAACTCGCCCGCCAAGTCCAACAATCTGGAAGAACTGTTGCAGTCGCTGCATTTAATCCTGGGATGATGCCTGGCAAAGGTTCCGCTCTCGCCAGAGAGTATCGCCCGCTCCTTCGTTTCATGTGGAATTATGTAATGCCTCTGATGCGTTTCTTTAATGCTGGCATACGCACCACTAAGCAATCTGGAACTGACCTTGCAAGTCTCGTATTACATCAACCTTTAAGCGAATTGAAGGGAACGTACTGGGATGGACCGAAGAAAATCCCTTCTTCCGAGGAATCCTACAGCCCCGAACGTGCCGTAGAATTATGGGACTGGAGTTCAGAAAGAGTTGGTTTGCATCATACGATTTAAACATCATTGTGAATTACTCCGTTAACCCACCTGCATATAGAGTATAATGAAGAGGTATACGATAAATGTACGGTGCAATGCTTGTACATAAGCATATTGCATAATTCGATTCCAAACGCTCCCGTGTACAAGTCGCTTTAAGGAATTATGCAATATGCTCTTGTATTCAAAACTAACGTAAAAGAGGTTAACGATGAGTAAGCAACAATTTAAAGATTATGGACTTGGCGAAGAAATTGTAAAAGCGCTGGATAGCCTGGGCTATGAAACCCCAACTGAGGTTCAAACTAAAGTTATTCCAGTAGCCCTTGAAAATAAAGATCTTGTGGTCAAATCACAAACAGGCAGCGGAAAAACAGCCGCCTACGGCATTCCAGTCTGTGAGCTGGTAGATTGGAACGAAAATAAACCGCAGGCTTTGATTCTCACGCCAACCCGCGAGCTGGCTTTGCAAGTGAACGAAGACATTACCAATATCGGACGCTTTAAGCGTATTAAAGCAACCGCATTATACGGTCAGTCCCCTTTTCATGTTCAGAAAGCCGAGTTAAAACAAAGAACACATGTCGCTGTAGGTACACCTGGACGGGTATTGGACCATATCGAACGTGGCACCCTGCCACTGGATCGGATCTCATACCTTGTCATTGACGAAGCCGATGAGATGCTGAATATGGGCTTCATCGAGACGGTACAATCCATTATTCAAGCACTGCCTAGTGAGCGAGTGACGATGTTATTTTCCGCTACGTTCCCTGAAGATGTAGCCAAGCTGTCGCGCAAATACATGAACAATCCGGTCGAGATTGAGATCAAGGCAAGTGGTCTTACCACAGCCACGATTGAACATGCAGTAATTCACGTGCCAGAGGTGAACAAAACGGCGCTGCTTCAGGACCTGTTTATTGTTGAAAATCCAGATAGCTGTATCGTGTTCTGTCGTACGCAGGAGAACGTGGATAAACTGTTCCGTGTCATGGCTGACCTCGATTATCCAGCCGATCGTATCCACGGAGGCATGGAACAAGATGAGCGCATCGAAGTGATGAATGCATTCAGAAGAGGACAATTCCGTTATCTGATTGCAACGGATGTAGCCGCACGCGGGATTGATATCACGAATATTACCCATGTCATCAACTACGATATTCCTTTGGAAAAAGAAGGCTATGTGCACCGTACAGGTCGTACGGGTCGCGCTGGTAAAACAGGTAAAGCCTTTACCTTGGTTACCCCGAAGGATGGCAGACGTCTGGCAGAGATCGAATCGTATATCGGATTTGCCATTCCTGTCGTGAAAGCTCCTTCCGAGGAAGCTGTTGACCGTCGTCGGGAAGAGTTCGAGAAGCGTTTGAAGATCGTGCCTGAACGCAAAAAGGACAAGCGTGAACAGTTGAACCAACAGATCATGAAGTTGAACTTCAACGGAGGTAAGAAAAAGAAACTCCGTGCGGTAGACTTTGTAGGCACCATCGCCAAGCTTGAAGGCGTCACTGCAGACGACATCGGGATCATTACGATTCTGGATAATGTGACGGATGTAGAGATCCTGAACGGCAAAGGCCCACTCGTACTGGAGCTCATGCAGAATACAACGATTAAGAAGATGCAGCTCAAGGTTCGCAAAGGTCATAAATAGATTTTGAACCCGTTTAAATAGAGTGTTATTCCAAAAGGGATAGTAGCTTATTTTATAAGTCTACGATCCCTTTTTTATATATTGAATGAGGTAAATGACTCGCTATCGCCGCTATATTCAGGATAAAGTTCCATTTGTTCATCAGGGTACACATTGTTCACTTGTACAAGATTCCATTTTTATTACACTAAATATGTAAACGCTTCACAAAGGACCGATATTAGGAGGTGTACGTAATGGGCAACAGGAAAGCAGTCTGGTTTCTGGTCTTCGCGCTCACGCTAACCATGTTTGGTGTTCTTCCAGAACGGACCAGCGCGGCAAGCGTGACCATCACCAACGGTTCCGATTGGCTGGATACCGCAGGCAACCCCATTCAGGCCAATAGCGGAAACATTCTGAAAGTCGGCAGCACGTATTATTGGTACGGAGAGCATGCGGTCAGCGGTAAGTTTGACAGCGTTAATGTCTATACTTCAACCGATCTGAAGAACTGGACGTTCAGCAATGCCATACTGACCAAGGATTCGGCCACCGAGCTAGCCTCCAGCAAAATTGAACGTCCCAAAGTCATCTACAATGCCTCCACGAAACAGTATGTGCTATGGGCGCATTATGAGAACGGCACGGACTACAATTTGGGGCGGGTCGCGGTAGCAACCAGCAGCACACCAAACGGTAAATTCACGTATGAGGGAAGTTTTCGGCCTTTGGATTACGAGTCACGCGACATGACTGTTTTCGTAGATACAGACGGTACAGGCTATCTGATCACAGCTTCCCGCAAGAATGGCGGGGCCAATGATACCATGGCTATTTTCAAAATGAACGCCAGCTATACCGGTGTGGAATCCTTTGTGGGTTGGCAATTCGAGAATGCCTATCGCGAAGCTCCTGCCGTTGTGAAAAAAGGAAATCGTTACTACCTCTTCACCTCCCAGGCTGCTGGCTGGTATCCGAATCAGGGAGCGTATGCAACCGCATCGTCCATGACAGGCACGTGGTCCGCTCTTACACCTTATGGCAATCCATCGGCCTTCGGCTCCCAGATCCATGATATTGCCACCATTACAGGCAGCAACACCACATCCTATATTTATATGGGCGACCGCTGGAATCCACTTAATCTCGGTGAACATAAGCATATCTGGCTTCCTTTAACCTTGAACGATTCAAACGGAACCGCCTCACTGGAATGGTACAAAGAGTGGAATATCGATGCTGTAACAGGCACGGTAACGCCACCTTCTCTTGTTAATCACGCCCAAGGCAAAACAGCTACCGCCATCTCCACAGCCTCCGGCTCATCTGCATCCAATGTCAATGACGGCAACTATCAGACTTCTTGGGCAGCATCGTCCAGTACTTGGCCAGCTTGGTGGCAGGTCGATTTCGGTGCACCGAAGACCATCACAGAGATCGATATCTCCTGGTTTATGTATAAAGGATCGGAAGGCTATTATAAGTACAAAATTGAGATCAGCAACGATGGCGTCAACTACTCCACGCTGGATCGAACCAGCAACACCACCTATGGGTTTACGACCGACGCTGTTCATTTTACCGCCCGGTATGTACGTATCAATATGGTCAACGCTGTCCTGTGGAACAATCCGGGTAACTGGTACACCCCAACCCTGCATGAGGTCAAAATGTTAGGCCCAGCAACACCTGATGCGACGAATTACAGCCGTTTCAGCTCCTTCAATTATCCGGATCGGTACATCCGTCATTCCAACTTCACTGCACGGATCGACACCAACGTCTCACCTGTACTGGATTCCCAGTTCCGCGTCGTACCCGGCTTGGCCAGCTCTACAGACATCTCACTGGAGTCTATCAACTTTCCTGGCTACTTCCTGAAGCGCAACGCCAGCAACAAAATCGTACTTGAGGCATACACGGATACCGCCACCTATAAAGGAGATGCCACATTCCTGAGCAGCCCCGGCTGGGCTGACAGCTCCAAAGTATCCCTCCAGTCGTATAGCCAGCCCGGATATTACATCCGACATTACGACTACGTATTGCAGCTGGATGCCATCAATGCTTCCAGCAGCACAACGGTGAAGGGTGACGCCACGTTTGGGCGAACCGATTTTTAGTTTAGCGATCGGAGATGAGAATGAGCATCCACATCTCGAAAAAAGGCCGCTTCTTCAGAACTCATACTGAAGACGTGGCCTCTTTTGCTTTATAAAATTTATGATTGGTGTGTACCTACTTGAAGGGGCGTATCTAGGTAAAGTATTCCTTAACACTCAGGGGGGCAGAGCCTGATGCCGATTCTCGAGGAAATATGCAATGGGGAGTACTCAACGCACAGGACTCACAGACTCTAAATGAATTATTATAGCTTATTGACGATATCCAAGATTTCTTTCATATTGTATGTGTCGTCCTGAATACGCCATTCTCCTTGTTCCTGTAAAAAGGTAATCTCCCCTTCTAACGGAATGGTCTTCGTTTCTTCTCCATCATAATTCGTAAATACTAAATTCAGTGTGTACTCCACAAGCATCCAATCATTTTTACTTTCTTTCATCTTCGCTTTTATATCTTTAGCATGCAGTGACGCATCTTCTTTGTCTGCCACCTGGAATGGTAAACCCATACTATTTCTTTCAAGATTCCGTTCAGTCAGGAAGGGCTTCAAAATCTCTTTCTTGGCTAGCACATTTTCTACGGTTAATAATTCTTCACCCTTCGTGTTATCCACTGCAAACTCCGCCTTTTTATAATCCAAGGTCATTTCAAGAGCCTGCTGCTCTTCCTGGGCCGATGCCTTTTGGTTCGTCAATATACTCAACTGACTAGTTGAAGATGGAGCTGGCTCTTGAATATTTTCGGTTTTTTTGGACTCGTTACACCCCATCATTATGATAGACATCAGAGTAACTGTTCCGATGATATAATTTAATTTACGCAAAATCATCCTCCATCCTGTGCGTTCTTGTTATCGACTACAGCTGAATACATAAGCGGGCGGCAGGTTACGGTACACCCTTGTCATGCTTACGTTTTCGAAAAATTGCTTGAGCAATCCCCGTTTGAGTAACGTGTACTGAAAAGTAATGAACTTGCCATCTTTCTTCAAATATTGCCTTGATTTAGCTAAAATGTCCAGTGATACCTCCGCAGGCAGACTCGCAAAAGGCAGTCCGGATACAATGTAATCAATCTTGTCCAGTCCATATTGTTGCATGTGCTGATCGACATGCACGGCAGAATCGTGAATGATGTGTACATTCGGAAGATGACCGTACTTTTTGCGAAGCAGCCGGCAGAAGCGGGCGTTGTTTTCAATCAGGATCAGAACCGTCCCTGGCTGCATGTTCGCAAGCAGCATTTCCGTAAACACCCCCGTGCCCGGCCCATACTCCACAATGCATGATGCACGGTCAAATGCGATGTCTTTCACCATTTTCACTGCTAGATATTTTGAGCTGGGGGCAATCGCCCCAATCCATCTGGGACCCTGGATGTATTGCTTCAAAAAAGATAACCACTCCATGCTGTCCGACCCCCTAAGTTGATTTCTGAGATCAGTATAGAATTCAAATCTGTAGAAGCAGTCGATGAAATCATGAAGAATAATGAAGATTTGCGACCTTGGCATGCTATATCATATTCCGGAAGGACAAACCTTGCGAAAACTGTGGGTTAAAAACGTAGAAATATCCACAAACAAAAAAAGAGCCTACCGGATTACTCCTTAGGCCCTTAAATATAATCAAAATAAAATATCTAAAATAACGATTAACGGTTTGAAAATCTGAAGATCAACTTTTCTCCATCATGCGTTTGGTCCTGAAGCTCCTTATAGTTGCCCTGGGTATAGTTCGATACAGTCTTTCGCCAAAAGTGTTGACCTACTTTATTTTTCTCCGAAGGATTCGTGAACAACTCCCATCGGCCCCGATATCTCTGAAATACCTCTTTTGCAGCGTGCTCTGCGATCCCCACACCTCTGAATGGCTGCATTAGAAAGAATTCATGTACAAAGAAATCCGTGTCTGCTGAACAATGAGGCGCAGTAGCTACAAATACAAAACCTGCTGGTACGCCATCTACTCTAATCAAAAATGCATAGAGGACGTTCGGTTTTTCCCACCATATGTTCTGGACATCATATTGATCTTGCAACGTTTTGTAATCATCACCCATTTCAAATATCCCATGTTGATTCGGAATGTGTTCTGCTTTCAGCCCATAATGTCCGGATAAATCATGAAGGTAGAGAGGATACATGTTTTTGATGATATATGCCTCATTGTTATGCGCTAACTGTAAGTCAATTTTCATTTTGGCTCCCCCCACAGCTGACGTAATGTTTTGTTAGTAACCGTTCTATATTCTCATTGTATGGGTCTTCTTTCGCACAATATAGGCAGCAAACCATTTAAACTAATCCCTGCACAAAAAGCCACATTCGATTTCTCGAATGCAGCTCTAATCCTTTAATCACTTTTTGGAATATACAATTTTCTTGATACTATCGATGGACAAACAAAATTGTTCTGTGAGTTGGTCGATGGACATGCCCGCAGCAAAGAGCTGGCGGATCTCATCGTTCCTTTGCTTCAAAATCATCCGGCTGCCCGAATTCTCGCCCCACTTTTGATGGGTTTCCTTGGGTTTGGGGATGTACACCATTCCACCAGGGATATGACGCTGGATCTCCTTTAGCAATGATTCCGGAAAGATCGTGTCTGCGTTAATATATTTCATATTTGCTCCGCTCCTTAAAAGTTAAGATCTTTAAGGCAGCAGAGTCAACCGATGAACACTTGTTATACGCATTATAGTGGTGTGGCGGAAATAGATTTCAAGCTCTATACAAACAACCGCCGTTGTTCATCGCATGGACTCTGCATAGAGCGGATCGTGAAACTTCTTATGAATTGAATCATGGTAGTCCCCCATTCTAAGTTACTTTCATGGTACTCTTATATGTTCCATATGAGAACACGATATCCTTTTACAACATTCAATACTGATTCAAACTCCGTTCGAGCATCTCTTTCACTTGTTGTTGCAGCTCCAGAGGCTGAATCACCTTCACTTCAGGCCCATAGGAGAGCAGCTTCCTCGCTGTAAAAGGAAACTCCTCAGGCGGAACAAGCCCACGCCATT
Source organism: Paenibacillus sp. O199 (assembly GCF_001636635.1). Classification (NCBI taxonomy): domain Bacteria; kingdom Bacillati; phylum Bacillota; class Bacilli; order Caryophanales; family Paenibacillaceae; genus Paenibacillus; species Paenibacillus sp. O199. Next base: position 70,279 of record NZ_LGRP01000010.1, on the reverse strand, counting down.
CATTACCTTCAACCGACTTGAACAGTACATCTGATCCTGCCAGTCTCGCCCCAAACTCCGTGAATTGCAGCACGACTTCTACGCTTTCTCTGTTTTCCTTATAATTTATCCACTCTTGCAAAGTAGGAACCGACTCGTCGATGGAATCCAGCATAACCAGCTCCTGCATGCGATCCACCCGATACAACAGCACCCGATCCTTCCTCCGGGCTGGCATATACCAATACCCGTGATCGTAATAGATGCCTATGGGGAAAGCCTGTACTTTTTTATGTCCCTGCCGGGAATGATATATAAATTCAATCTCTCTTTGATCTACTGCCGCGCCTAATATCTCTGTTGTTACTGCCTCGACCTGTACAGCATGATGTTGAAGGAACGTAACGTGCTGCCTCATCCGTGTAATCAGATCCTGTACATCCTGAGGCAAAGTTGAATAATATTCCTCGGCCAGATGCTCACGAATCGATCCATACGGAAAATCCGGGACGTTCTCCAAATATCCAATCATCATAAACAACCCCAACGCCTCATGCTGTGTGAGTTGAAGAGGTGGCAAAATCCGATTAGGAAGCACTCGATAACCCCCGTTCACTCCAACCTCCGTATACAAAGGAAAGCCCAACTCCTGCAGATCATTCAGATCTCGCTGGATCGTACGAATCGACACCTGAAAACGCTCCGCCAATTCACGAGCCGTAAATTTCTTTCTCGAATCCATGAGTCGCATCAATGCGAGTTTTCGATTATTCATGTTCACCCCACCTAACTACGTCAACATTTGTCATAGTTGGAGTGTATCATACATTTCAGAAGGGAGCGATTGATATGTCTAACAATAAAGTTGTGTTATATATTGCGATGAGTCTGGATGGATACATTGCAAGACCGGATGGTTCGGTGGATTGGCTGTTCGATGTGGAAGGCGATGGCGCCGATAACGGGTATGGCGAGTTCTATTCAACGATTGGATCGGTGGTTATGGGACGTCTTACGTATGAAGAGGTGCTCAAGCTGTCAGAGGATTTCCCCTATACGGATCGCCCGACGTATGTACTTTCCCGTTCCAAACAAGCCCCTGCACCACATGTACAATTTACGGACGAGGCTGTGGAGAACCTGATTCCCCGATTGAAGCAAGACTCCAGCGGTGACATTTGGATTGTTGGCGGAGGCCAGCTGGTGCAATCCGTTCTGGAACAACAACTGCTCGATGAGGTTGAGATTGCCATTATTCCAAAAATCCTTGGCCAAGGAATCCCCCTATTTCCAACAGGGACGGTACCAACCCATTTCAAAATGATTCATACACAGACGCTGGGGCAGATCATTTCGATCCGCTATCAGGTACAAGGGAATTAACTTTAGCGTAGTTAACACATCCCTTTCGATGTATAAGGTGTACTAAAAGAAGAGCCAGGCCTCTCTAACTAAGAGAGGTCTGGCTCTTCCGATTTCAAATGTAAATTAAAATTTATTTTAAAATTTCCTTTAGATATTCCGATAACGCATCAGCAGTTCTTCGATGAGATAACTCACCCGGATGGCTTCTGGCGCCTACCGTCTCCTCGGTCGTATTGGGAAGCTGTATAACCGTAACTTTTGTATCTCCAGCCTGTTTCGTATACGCGTCAACAGCACGATAAATCGCTGGCATCATCGGGAACCCAAGCATGCCGTATGCCCATACGAGATGCGCCTCAGGATTGTTTTTTCGAAGTTGAATTAGGAAGCGGGTCACGGCATTCTCAAAAGCAGCAAGATCCTCTTCATGGTAAGTCCCGTCTTCGTTCAGGCGTTGCTTGTACACCTTTCCGGTAGCGGGGTCCTTCCATTCTGGTGTCTGAAAGGCTCCTCCATCATTGCTTCCCAGATTAATCACCACTACATCCGGCTGCCAGGAATTAAAATCATGCTTATCCCCAGCGCCAAGTGCTGCGTTCTTATCTCCGGTCACCAATCCACAGACTTGCTCGTAATAATCAGGGATATTGGCATTCGGATTGTTATCCCAACTCGTCAGCACACCCCACCCGCTCTGCGAGATGACGCGGTATTCTGCATTCAGCGCTTCTGCTGTCATGGCCGTATAATTATGTATGGCACTGAACCACATCGGAATCCAATCCTCTTCCGCTTTGCCCCCGATCGCACCTTCTCCAGATGTAATACTGTCGCCAATAAATTCAATCTTGTACGGTTTTTCCTCTACAGGCACGAAGACACCATCTGATTTCACCGCATGAATCTGCAAGGAACAGCCCGGATCTCCATTCATGGCCTGTACATCTTTGACGATGCGTACATTTTTCACCACATTCTCGTTCATGCCTCGGAATACACAGATCCAATACTTTCCCGCTATTAACATCTGTCTGCTCACCGGGACACCGTTAATCAGAATGCTGATCCAAGGTTCATACAGGTCATAATCAGACTCGATTTCTACCCACAACTCAGAGCCTTTTACATGAAGTTCAACCGCGCTTCCGGTCCAAAATAAGGTTAAGGGCGACCGTTGTCCTGTCGTTCTGCCATGTACTTTGAGATTGCTGACATCAGATAACGCGTACGTCTGTATTTTCTCATTAACTCCCACCATGTATTCCTCCCGCATGATTATTGCCACAAAGGGCAGTCTCATATGACTAGATTTTGAGAAAATGGTCTACATGCTTCTGATACTTCTCGTACCAGATTTTCCATTCTGTTTCGCGAGATTCCAGGGTACTTCCATCCAGTAATGCCTCAATGACGTTCAGGCAGACATGCCACCCCGCTAGATCCTTAGGTGTATGGCTTGTGATGTGATGAATGGTTTCGATCAGTAGCAGACGACACCCATTCGGCTCTGGATACAGCTCAAATCGAACCCGGTCTTCTGCCCAAGTGTATTCTAGAACAGAGCCAGGGATAAGCTCGATAATATCGAGTTCCTTGAAGGTACCATCCGGCATATTAAACTTGATGCTTCCCCCTTCCCGAAGATCCGTTACTTCGAGTTCGGAGAACCACTTTGCAAGCTTTTCGTTTTCGGTCAAAAAGGACCATACATCCTCCACAGCGTGCTTCCAATGACATTCAAAACAAGCCAGGGTGCCGTTCGTTACTCGCTTCAAATCTGCAATCATAATGGTACCTCCTCCATAAGGATAGATCATGACTTACCACTCTAAATATGAAATTAATCGATATTATGCAAAGCCTGAAGTGCTTCCTCTTTGTTTTTCAAAAATAAAACATGCTTGCCATGGTTACACTCATAGATGAAGTCTCTGAGGCTTTTGCTGTTGTATCCGTCAAAATCTCCGACTATGGCAAGTTTAACCTGGTAATTCACATATTTCTGCAAAATATCACCTGCAAGTTTGGTCTTCAATTCGAAGAAATCTTCGGTGAGGTTGGATTTATCAATCAAGATTTTATGAGCGTCATCTGTGTAGTTCACGGAGGCCATCAGATCGAGAGCGTCTTGAACATTGTTAATAACGACGTCATTACTTTCGATGATGGCAACCTTGGAGCTGCCCTGTTGATCAATGATTATATTCTCATTTTAACCCACCTTCCCCTTATTACATTATTGGATTAATATTCGGTCATCCATAAATTGAGTGATATGAAGTACGGCATGCCGGATATACTTGCTATCTTCATAAAGCTTGCTTAACATAACGCCCCCCTCGATAATGGCGATGATGTTGCTGCTCACTTCCTCCAGTGCAATATCTGCTCTAAATTCCTTTTGCTCCATACCCTGAATAAGGACCTGTGTCAGCTCATTCAGCAGATTGGTCATGGCATGCTGTGCCCTTTCTTTCAGCAAAGGGTGTGCATCATCACTTTCAACCGCAGTATTTAGTAGGGGGCATCCCCCTTCAAGCGTATTGTTTTCCATCATATCAATATAAACGCCGCATATGGCGAGTAGTTTGTCTTTGGAACTTGTGACGCCTTCAAGAGCCTGTGAGTGGAATCGCAGCATCTGTGATACCGAGTAATCAAAAGCAGCCAGTGCTATCTCATCTTTACTTTCAAAATGATTATAAATCCCGCCCTTGCGAACGCCACAACGTTCTATAATCTCAGACAGGGAGGCACCGGTGTATCCCTTCGTGTTAAAAAGTGCTGCCGATTCACGAATAATATGTTCTTTGGTGATTTGGCCTTTGCGCACAATGCTCCCTCCGTTTCCATTCATACCGATTGGTCTTAAAATATCATACGCCTATGGCTTAATACAAGCACGCATTCATACGTATGCTGTACATGAAAACAAAAAATCAAGGATGTTGCATGAGAAGCACGGTTTATGTTATTTTAAAACAGACCGGTCGGTATTATTTTAGCAAATACATATTATATCTAAGGAGAATTTCCGCCATGACGCTAACCATTCAACATATCCGCCATGCCACCTCCCTGATCACCATACAAGGGAAAACGATTCTGCTCGATCCAATGTTAAGTGATGCGGGAGAACTTCCGCCTATTCCCTTCACACGTCATATTCGTAGAAACCCAACCGTCCCCATATCTGTGCCTCTAGAAACTTTCGAACACATTGATGCGATCCTCGTTACACATTTGCATGTTGACCACTTTGACAAAACGGCAAAGAAGATACTCAATAAAAAGATACCTGTACTTTGCCAGCCGGAGGATCAACAACGCATTATATCGTGGGGGTTCGAGAATGTATTCCCTATCGAGCAGTTCAGACACTGGGGGGGTATTGATTTTACAAGAATTCGTGGTCAGCACGCAAAAGGAAACATCTCCAAACTGCTTGGCCCCGTATCCGGGTTTATCCTGAAGTCACCTGACGACGGATCGTTGTATATTGTGGGTGATTGTGTCCTTACAGATCAGATTAAGCACGTGTTCGAGCAGCACAAACCCCGGATATGCATCGTCAATGCACCCAACGCTCAACTGTTATTTGGTTCCATCATTACAATGATACCCGAGGATATCGGTACAATCCTGAAGATTTCACCTTCCACCAAAGTTGTCGCTGTACATATGGATGCCATCCGACATTGCACTTCATCAAGAAAGGATCTATTACAGTATATAGAACAGCAGCAGTTATTAGATTCAGTCGTGATTCCTGAGGACGGAGAATACATTTACTTTTGAAATATAAAGACTGGCACAAAATAACGCCCTGTATTCATCACCCACGATCTGGATAGAAAGCGTCGTCTGCACCGTCCTCATTAATAAGATTGGCTTTTGGAATGGATACAACAAATGAGGAGCCCTTTTCGCCTTGCGGCGCTGATTTCACGCTAATTCGGCCTTCCAGAGACTGAACGATATCACGTACATGGGACAGACCAATTCCGGTTGCTGCAATGCCCACTTCATTGAATTTGGTTGTATAACCCGGTTCGAAGATCACGTCTCGCTTTTCCTCGGGTACACCTTTCCCAGAATCGATGACTACAAATTGCACATCGGCTCCCTCTTCCAATACTCGAATCCGAATCGTTCCGTCGTTCTTAATAGCTTCCACGGCATTGGCGATCAGATTATTCATTACAGTTAAGAGAGGAATATAGTAAGGGGAGTCGCAATCATATTGTTGCTCGATATGGATTTCAATCTTTTTGTTCAACATTTCACTATATTTCCGATTTCCCTTGGTCGCAAAGTTCAGTACCTCGGAAAGGCTCATATTCACTGATTTTTCACTATCGTACAATTTCAACAGACCTGCAAGGATACGTTGGGAGTCTTTTTTCACCTCATGAATCTGTTGAGCAATGCCGAGCGTCCGCTGGCTGTATTGGTTCAAGTCCTTCTCTCTGAGATCCCGATAAAGGTCGTAGCTGTCCACGGCAATGCCTTCAATCGTATTCATGGCTTTTTTCAGATAAAAGACTTCACCGTACAGACCTGAGTTAACGCTCAGCATCTGCTCCATCCGCTTCTCCTGCTCAGCATGCAGCAATCGCATCTGCCTCACCGCAAAGCTGTTATACAGCCCGATGATAAAGTAGCTTCGCAAACCACCGAGCACCAGCAAATAAAGCCATTCTTTCATATAAAAGATATTGGTCCCACTCAACACACCGCGAATGAATAGCTCCACGAGATTCGAGGAAAAATCAATACACGTAATCAATCCACCTAGTACAAGAGGCGGTATCTCATGGAATCTGTTCTTGAGTTTGCTGAGGCCATAGGTGAACACGACATAATACATTCCCGCGCCCAGATTATCCTGCATGCTTTCGATGATCGAGATCGAATTCACATGATTCAGTAAGTCAGCCGATTGAAAAATGAAGTTCGCAATCCCCGCCAAAATCCCCGTCTTCACATAAGACAGATGCGGCATAAGCATCAGCAAAAATAAAAGTATACTTACACCCAGACCAATCCGGAAGTAATCTTCTCGAAAAGGATTTATTTTAAAAAGCGCTCCCACAGCTGTAGCAAAAGCAACTGCAGTCATTTGCACATTTTCATTACGAACCCAATTGCGCATCTTATCCCACCCACCATAATCCCAATTAAGCGCCAAAGCTTCATTCGCACTTCTGATTTTAAAAATACTAACATATGAAGAATCCTTTAGAAATCCTGTGACTGAAAATAGTTAAACATTTTGATTTCGCAAAATTTAATTGTATACTATTAATTACACATCCATTAAGCTCAACCAGATGAACAAAGAGAGGATGATTTCACATGTTGGAAACCAATCAACTGTTCGGACAAGCCCTAGTCAAATCACTAGTCGGAGAACGCGGACATATTCGTATTGCACGCGCTCTACCGGACATTAGCGTAGAACTAGCTAGTCGCAAACATGAACATATGCCATACAGTATCTATCAATTGGTGAAACATATGCATTACTGGCAACAATTTATGTTGGAGCATTTGGAAGGAAGAAAGCCGCAGCTTCCAGCGAATGTGATGGAGAGTTGGCCAGAAGATACGGGTCCTCAGGATGAAGCAGCGTGGGAGGCAGATATTCAGGCCTTCCTGGACGGGGTAGATCGAGCAGTAACGATTGCCGAAACGGTGCAGTTGGATGATTCACTGCCGTATTTCCCAGGCGAAACCAAAGCCGGACTTTTGCGCAACATCGCATCTCATAACTCCTACCATCTGGGCGAGATTGTGCTGCTGCGTCGCTTCTACGGGGCATGGCCACCACCAGGAGGCGGTTTCCCAGCGTAACCCTATTTACATCCGATCAATTGGACGAATTTACAGACACATACATCTAAGCTGTGAAAGGACGATTGTTCCTTTTACAGCTTCTTGTGGTTATAGGCAAGTGACATCCATTGAAGTGCAGATTATAACGCTCATATCCTGCTCCAGGCTCATATATTACTTCAAAGTACGTATATGACTTTGAGGTGCGTACTTCTCATCCTTCTTTTTCTGACCCACAATATGAACAGAAGAAGAGAGGAGCATGTCCATTGAAAACCGAACAATTGGTTACCCGTTACACCGCGCTTGTCATCGGTGCTGGAGGTGTCATTGGAAGAAACCTCATTGATTATCTGATGACACTTCCGCAATGGGATATCATTGGTGTATCTCGCCGCGGAGGAGAAGATGCCCCCAAGTTACGTTATATATCAGCTGATTTACTGAACGAAGCAGACACACAAGACAAACTGAGTCATTTAACGACCGTTACGCATATTTTCTACGCCGCGTATCAGGATCGCCCAACCTGGGCCGAATTGGTACAGCCCAACTTGGCCATGCTCGTCAATGTGGTGAATACCATAGAACCGATCGCTCCAAATCTCCAACATATTAGCCTAATGCAAGGTTATAAAGTGTACGGTGCACATCTGGGTCCATTCAAAACACCTGCCAAAGAAACAGATGCACATCATATGCCCCCTGAATTCAATGTCGATCAGCAAATGTTTCTCGAGAATCGGCAACCCGGAAGTAGCTGGACCTGGTCAGCCCTGCGCCCGTCCGTTGTATGTGGATTTGCCCTGGGTAATCCAATGAACCTTGCCATGGTTATTGGCGTTTATGCGTCTATCTCCAAGGAGCTTGGCTTGCCACTTCGATTCCCTGGGAAACCAGGAGCGTATCATTCGCTTCTTGAAATGACTGATGCCACATTGCTGGCTCATGCAACTGTATGGGCAGCAACCGAACCTCGCTGTGCCAATCAGGCATTTAATATCACCAATGGCGATCTGTTTCGCTGGAATGAGCTATGGCCCAGAATCGCTGCATTTTTCGAATTGGAAACCGCACCTCCACTCCCCCTCTCACTTGCAACAGTGATGGCAGATAAAGAAGATCTTTGGAAATCCATGATTGAAAAGTATGGTTTAGTAAACACCCCTTATGATGATGTCTCTTCCTGGGTATTTGGAGACTTTGTCTTCTCGTGGGATTATGACTTCTTCGCAGATGGTTCCAAAGCTCGCCGCTTCGGATTTCATGATTTTATTGACACTGAAGCTATGTTTATGGATATTTTCAGAAATCTACGTGAGCGCAAGATCCTTCCGCAAAGTAAATAAAATGCATAATAAGCCGATTCGTGAATTCCAGAATCGGCTTATATAAGTTCCTCAACGGTCCGTAGTAGTTGGCGGCTTAAACAGAATTTTTCCTCGATCACCATAAACATTCTCCACGTGTATATCGCCCCACCTACACATCAGATGAAGAATCTCTTTAAGACTCCACCCATACTCTGTTAATTCATACTCCACTTTAGGCGGGACCTGGTGATGGGAAATACGGACAATGACCCCCGCCTCCGTTAGTTCACCAAGTTGCTGAGTCAACACTTTCTGGGTGATTGCAGGGATCAGCTTCATCAGCTCACCATTACGTTTCTTGCCAAAGGTAAGATGGAATAGAATAACGGGCTTCCACTTTCCCCCGATCACTTCAAGAAAAGCTTCAACTGCGGTGTTATATACTTTGAGCGGTTCCTCCATATCACCCTCTGTCTCCCTTCCAGGCTATTTTTCAATCTCCCGATTCATCTTCTCAAAAATGTTTACTAATTGGGCACGATCTTCTTCGTTCAGTTTCTGGAATAAATTCTTACGCAGCTTCTGCCCCTCCAATATTGCTCTTTCGAGGACTTCGATCCCTTTGTCAGTAATGTTCAAATATATAATACGGCGGTCAGCTTCATCTACCATTCTGACGGCTAATTTCTTGGCAACCAGCTTATCAGCTAAATAGCTGAGCGTAGGCGGGGTCAGGCCCAATAGTTTGGCAATATCCGAAGGTCGGCTTTTTCCATTTTGATTGAGATGACTGAGTACAAGCACATGAGAGACGCCGAGGTCCTCATTAAACGATTTGTTCCACTGTATAATCAATTTATTGGTGAAATTGTCCATGTTGTGTATGAGCTCAAAAATGTTCTGTTCTTCCATGTGTTCCTCCTCGCAAAAATAAAACAACAGCCCTTATTCAACTTAAGGGCTGTCATCATTTTACACGCTATTGGGCTGAGTATCCACCATCGATAACCAGCTCAGATCCTGTAATGTACGAAGAATCATCCGAAGCCAGGAACAGTGCAGCGTTGGCAATATCGATAGCCTGCCCCAGACGTTGCAGAGGCGTTGCCTGAATGAGTCGGTCAAGCAGTTCCTTCGATGTGTTCAAGGCTTGCGTCATTGGTGTTTCGATGATCCCCGGGAAGAGTGCATTCACCCGAACACCTTGACGACCAAAGGTTGTCGCCGCTGCTTTGGATAATGCGCGTACCGCGCCTTTGGATGCCGAATAGTGGTTAAAGCCTTGTCCAATCAATGCGGTGTATGAAGAAATATTGACGATGGAACCTTTCTTTTGTGCTGCCATATAAGGAGCTACATGCTTCATACCAGCAAATGGGCCAAAGCCATTAATGGAGAGCATTTTCTGCCAATCCTGTGCATCAATCTCCTCAAATGGCTTCTCTGAAGAAATACCTGCATTGTTGACCAGAATATCAATTTTACCAAACCGTTCGTTAACTACTTTCGCTAATATCTCCCAATCTTCATCGGAGGAAACATTCAACTTCATTCCGTACACATTCTCTTTTTGGCTTGCTTTCTCCAGCGCTTCCTCATTAATGTCTGCAGCAATAACGATGGCGCCTTCCTTTGCAAAGAGATCAACCATGCCTTCACCAATTCCTGATGCTCCACCTGTAATAATAGCTACTTTATTATCTAATCTTCCCATATGAAACGCTCCTAACGTAATTTATTTATACGATGCTGCTTTAGTTGCTAGGCGTATTGTGTGATTTCATAAACTGTTCAAAATCCGGAACGGTTGGGTTGGCAATATAATGGCCGCCTTCAACCTGGATGGTCTGTCCGGTCATGAATTTGGACTCGTCTGAGGCCAGAAATAAGACAGTGTATCCAATATCATCGGGTTCCCCGTGATAAGGCAGCGCGTTATATTTTGCGAACATATCCAATACATCCGGAGGCATATTATTCTGGGCTGCCGGGGTCAAGATCAATCCAGGTGCGACAGCATTGCAACGAATGTTATGCTTGCCATATTGGGTGGCAATATACCTTGTTAGATTCACCACTCCTGCTTTTGAGGCACCGTAAGCAACCCGAACCGCATCGCCTGTAAAGCCAGCCATGGAGGCCGTATTAATGATGGAACCTTCACCCGCTTCAATCATATGAGGGATGGCGAATCTACAGCCGAGCAGCACGCTTTTCAGATTCACGTTCATCAGCCGATCCCACTCGTCCAGATCTACGTTAACCACGTCCAAATCCTTCTTCAGGTTAGTCAGGCCAACGTTGTTGAACAGACTCGTGAGCTTACCATATTGCTGCACCGTAAAATCCACAGCTTCCTTAATCGAAAATTCATCTCCGGCATCAACAAAAACGGCCACTGCCTCTCCGCCTTGAGCCTGAATATCCGCTGCCGCTTCTTTTGCACCATTGACATTGAAATCAGCAATAACGACTTTTGCTCCTTCTCTCGCCATCAATTGGGCTGCGGACAATCCTATTCCAGAAGCGCCTCCAGTTACAAGGGCTACTTTGTCTTTCATTCTCAACATGGTTCTCAAGCTCCTTTCATAAAGAAACCGAAAATAAATAACAGTTCTAATATTTAGATGACTAAATATTAGATGTCTAAATAATAGCAGAGGAATTGTCTTTCTGCAACGCATACGGCCCTGTATCCTTATTTTGGATGCCTTTAGCGAAGCAAGCGAAGTGTTTAAAATGGGAATGGAAAAACCGGATAAGAATAACCTTATCCGGTTGGCTTAATTTGATCATGTAGTTGACCCATTTTTAATTCAACAATTCAACACAGTCATACACCCACCCGGCACTTAACCAATTGCCCAAGTCGCTGGAGCCGCTGATTGGCGTAATGGTTACCGTGTTGGACCCATTAACAAAATAGGATGCCGGTATATTCCAGGAAAAGGTTGTATTGTTGCCTCGGTAGGTCCCAATCGTAAAGCTACGAGAGTTCGGTTGGGAGGAGGCTGCCGGATTGGTTAACGTCTGACCGTTAATCGTTACGCTGGGTCTTCCATTGTTGTATGCTGCCGTAATACCGATGTTAAGAACATGCGAAGATGCAGCTTGAGAAGAGTTTAGGCTAAAGGTAACGGTTGTGGGCGAGTTTTGTCCCCGGAACTGAATCGCTGGAAACTTGTTGGTTGCACTGCCAGTGGCATAACTGACGGGTCCCCAGCTTGGATTACGGCTATCGGAAGGATGACGGATCGGAATTGTCTGGCCGTTCAGGAACTCTGACGGTGTACCATCCCAATTCCCAATGCGCCAGATGCTGGATGCTTTACTTGGGTCATTGTTGATCGTACGCGTATTCAGCGTTGTCGTTGATCCTCCAGTGACGTTCACACTTTCCGTATAGACGGCTAGTTCCCCCTTATACACCGTCATGGTGTATGTACCTGGAATCATACTGTATTTGGCAGCTGCCCCACTCGAAGAGGCATTCACCCAATATTGGGCGTTGCTATTGGCAAAACCAATCGTATATGCATAACCCGTATCTATACCAGAGAGTCCATTAAGCACGATATTACCTCGGCTGGATACCCAACCTGTCAGATTTAGACCCGACATCCAGCTAAAATCAGGTACACTTGGCGTTGCACCGGTGGTGAAAATCAAGGCATACGGTCCATGCAGACCCATACGCCAATTTTCGGTCTGGGCATGTCCTGAATTCATGTAATTGTAGACCTCCGTATCTCCACCACTCTGGAACTGAATATCACGGAAGAACGGACCTCCCGAGCTCTTCTCTCGGTCGCCATAGGCCATAAACACGCCCACACCATTCCCCGTAACGCCTCGAATGGTCAGATCCTTGGCCTGGTCGTTGCCGTAATACTTCGAGGTACTCTGTCCGTTGGCGTAACCAAAAACATCCTCGCTCTCAATCGCGCCGGTGTTATTCCGATTATTCGAGTTGGCCGGAACCCCTGTTAACACGCTGCCGTTACCCCGGAAAATATAGCGCAATTCACCCACAGACGGTTCTGCTGTGACATACGTTGCCATATAGATAATGTTCTCACCGCCACGTGATGCATAGTATTGGGTAAGCGTGCTGGTTGAGATGGTGATCAATAGGGTTGATCCCGAAGGAGATGTGTTCCAGGTTACATTGGCAGAGCCCAAACCAGAGCTGATATGGGACCCCTTGCTGGAGCCGTTCAGCTCTGTTCCGTTCATTTTGGCAGATATGATATCGCCATTGGTTTTATTCACCGTGTATACCAGACCTGCTCCTGTGTTCACTTCAATCCTCGACCCGTTATCCGTAACATTGATGGTGGCTGCGTGTCCGGTGGATGTTGGATATAATACCGCTGCTGCCATCATCACCATTAAAAGAAACGAACTGAATCCCTTCTTCACTAAACGTCTGCTCACGAGCTAATCCCTCCCTGGAATCGTTTTTTAACGTTTTCGTAATGGGCCAAAATCAGATATTTAAATATTGTATATGAGATAGCTGAACTAAAAGTACAGCGCTTACATTATAATGTATGACAAACGAGCCTATGTCTCATCTCGGTATTCTTGCTGCATGCGGCATATCCCTGCGGGTCATCTTTCTTCCCTATCGTCCTCTTATAACAACACCTCCTGTATAGGAATAATCTGCAACTAACTTACTGGTAATATCATTAAAATGATACCATTATATTACATAAAATGGCAATGAAAATAGCTATCAGCCTGCCGTAATCTCTCTCTGTTTTTTGTATCTTATACTCCTTACGGGCAATGTGGAAGATGGCTGAGCTGCCTGAACACAGCTAAACAATACACCGGCGATCTCACCATCAACATTACGTTCTTCTTCTACCGCATGGAATGAGAGGATTTCAACTGAAAAAGCTGCATCCTTTGTGACGGATGCAGCTCTTCAATATTTTGTATAACAGGAAGCTCCAACCTTCTTTACAGTGAACCCTCAAGGTTTGCAGGTTGATTTCCCTCATTCACCAGACCTTGAATAAAGGTCTCAACATTGGGCGCAAGCCAAGTGATCTTGTAGCCTTCTGATTTATTCACATGGACAACCTCGGGCTCACCGGCATTGCCGGATTCACGATAATCCAGCATCACGACCTCTGAATCGGAAGGGCACTCACACAGAATGACACCGATTTCGGGGTACCCCCCTTGTTCGATGATCACCCGGCTTCCAGCTTCTCCACACAGTGAATGTGCCTTTTCCCGTCCAATACCCAGGATATTCGATATTTCAACTTGAATCTTCCCATCATTCTCCGCCTGACTAACCGGAAAATAACGATAGTGGGGAACACCACCATTATGTAGTTTCATCATGTTCACATAGAATGTCGGCAGCTTGAACACCAATTGATCCTCCACTGCTTCAATTTGCTCTTCAGTAGGTGGGGACAACACATATTGATCGACGTTTGCTGGACTGTCATTCCAGAAGCTCGTCGATTCGGCATGGATACCAGGCGCAGCTTCGATGGTGATTTCAGTCACCGAGTGGACTGTATCCACGGGCTCCTCTACCACTTCTTCTGTAAGCTTGTCTGCTGTTTTATTCCGAATCCATTCCAGGAACTCCTGTGTATCCTCATCTCCCGGCTCCAATCGGTCCGCTGCTTCGAAAGCTTCACGCGCGTTCTCATATTGCTCCAAATAATAATACGCCAGACCAATGCGGTAATGCCAAAGCGGGTCATTTTGTCCCTCTGCTTCAACCGACAGGAATTGCTCCACTGCCTCCTGGTAACGCTCCATATTATTCAACGCTCTACCCAGATGGTTGACCAGAATATAATTCCGCTCCTCTTCCGGAACCTCTGTAATCGCATCTATAATCTCTTCATAATCATCCTGTTCATGCCAATCCTCTAGCCGTTCCAAGAGTTCATCATTCATTGATCTTGCCTCCCTGTCTTATTCGTTGTAGAAATTATATCATTTAGGCGCTGCCCACTCCAAAAAAGGCGATTTCCACCAACTTAGCTCCAGATGAAATGTTCAACTTTCGGGACGATAGAGTGTCTCATTTAATATCTTTGTGACGAACGCGGTTTTATTATCACAATAACGATCGATATCGGATCGATACTGCTCTGCTAGCCTGATTTTTAATTGTTGGTATTCATTGCTCGCCGTCTCATTATCTCTTAAATAGTCTCTTAACGCGATATGTTCCAGATACCCTTTTCCATCCTTAGGACAAACATATAAATGATACTTCATATGTTCATCTTGAAATGTCCTTTGAAAGGCTTCTCTTCCCTCAATGCCGAGATTCCCTTGGTATTCGTACCCTTGTAGTGTCAACCGCTTAATAATCTCTGGGAGTACATCATAGCTATCAATGACAACATCCAGATCGATAACGGGTTTAGCTGATAAACCCTCAACCGATGTACTGCCCACATGCTCTACTCTTAGAATTAAGTCACCAATATAACTGATTATCATTCCTTTTATCTGTTCAAAAGCGACTTTCCATTGCGGATCGTATGGAACGACCTCAATAATAGGTGTTTTTTCGGCCATGAAGATCCCCTCCCTACATCCATGGTATTCATTATCTCCCCTCGTTCATGTTGAATTCACAATTGTGTATTACCGTTAAACAATACTTCAACTACAGTCGTCAACATTCACGAGGAGGATATCCCTTATGTATCAGATTATTATTGAGTTTGTAAGTATCTTTCTAGGCGGCATCCTGGCTGGTGAAGAGTTTGTGGTACGGTATGGAGTGCATGTGTCCCTGGCTAAGCTGGATGAACCTTCGCAGATTCGGGTTCGACAAGCACTAATACTAAAATTGCGTTTACTTGTACCTGCCATTTTTCTACCCACGGCCATTTCAGGCGTTGCAGTACTCATAATGAGTGGTTCCGAACCCGGATTCGGCTTCCGCTTGGCAGGCGTGCTTGCTTTACTTATATTTATTTTGACTACACTTATCGGTACCGTGCCTATTAACAAAGGTGCGCTCGCCTGGAATCCCGATGCACCACCACGCAATTGGAAGCAGTTAGTGAGAAGATGGGAGCGATTAGATGTGGTACGTTCTTCGGCGGCAATTTTGGCTTTTGTGTTCTTCTTGACGGCAGTGGCGCTGCAGTTAGTCGGGAATTAAAGCGGGCCTTGCTGCCTATTCTTATTTGGTATTCATAACAAGAGAATACTTATTGAAAATCCAGGAGTCCTTCAACTCGTTTACAGCACGTTGGCTGACACGAACGGATGGCTTCTGCTCTTGCATGGCATCTACTCCAGGTGCGGAGAAACGCAGCAGTCTGGTGATTTTTTTAACTCCGCTCGCCACCTCTTCATAAAACGCATAGGTTAACGGCAAATGCTCTCGAATATCTTCGTATATATAGTATTTCCCCTTCTCATCCTCCAAATTGATCTGATAACCTTTGGGGAGCGACAGGGTAATGCACGGTAATTCATCCTCAGCCCATTGTCCATCATAGGGGAAGTTAATTCCTTCGTTTTTGACGAAAAATCCGGAATTGTGCTGATCCAGCGTAGTCAATACTGAATAGGCGAGATATGGGTGATACCCTTCCCTTTTCTCTGCCGCGGTAAAAAAATGATAAAATTGCTCATATCCTTCAAGCACCTGATTCGTATCATATTGAGTCTGATCATAACTAGGACGGATAAACTTTGCTCGTTTCTGCTCAAAAAGTGCCAACAAGCTTTTGAATTCATCCGGTGTTATGAAAAATTTCAGTTTATAAAATCCACTGTGTTTTAATCGATCCAATTAGCTCACCGCCAAATGTAGACTTATAAAAACCGATCTCGTTTGCAACGTCAAATCTAGGATGCAGTTTGATACCTACTTCCACAATTTCAACATATTATCCTGCTAAGGAAGCTCTATTCCTCCCTTACCCTAGTGTGAGTGTTTGTATCGGAACACAGGACATTCTCCATAAATAAAAGTAAAAGGGCGAAAATGGTTCGCATTACACGAACCATTTTCGCCCTTTCGAATTTATTAAGAAAAGCTATTCTCTTCAGCCGAGCCTTCCACTCTCGCTCAGAGCATACATTCTTTCGACCACTATGTTTACAATCCTTCGATCAGTGCCTTGATTGAGCTGTCACTCTCCAGTGCACGGATGATAATCGTCACGGCTTCAGCCCGTGTAGCTTTGACACTCGGCGAGAACACGGATGAGGATAGCCCTTGCACCAGATTGGCCGATGAAGCCTGCGCAATTGCCGCCGCTGCCCAGTTACTGCTGTCCACATCACTGAAGCTGGTCGGAGTGCTAGTCGCAAGTGCATTCAGATTAAGCACACGAGCAATAATCGTCACCATCTCAGCGCGGGAGATCGTCGCATTAGGTTTGAAGCTGCCGTCCGCATAGCCTGTAATGACTCCCTTGTCAGCCAGAGCGCTGATATATCCAGCTGCCCAGCTAGACTTCGTATCTTTGAAGCTAGCCGAAGCCGAATTCTTGCCAAGGCCAAATGCCCGGGCAATCATTGCGGTAAATTCAGCTCGGGTGACGGACGCATTCGGCCGGAACGAACCATTCTCGTAACCATCCACCATGCGTAATTTCACGGCAGCACCAATACTTCGGTTGGCCCAGTGACCAGAAATATCGCTGAATGTCTTTTGTTCATTTTTCGTTGCCGCTATGGCTTCATTAACTGTCTTCAGTACCGTTTCCTGGCTCACAACACCTGATTTGAACGGATTAACCTGTGTTGCTGGCGGTACCGTTGGTTCTGTTGTAGGAGGTGTGGTAACCGTACCCGAATCTGTTCCAGAACCTGTTGATGGTGTGGATGGTGTTGGTGTAGTGACGGAGCCACCACCTGTACCAGGTGAAGTCGGCGTTGTTGGCGTAGTCCCCGGATTTGTTGTATCCGTAATCGCCAGTGCAATGCGGTTGCTCTCATATTTCACCTGGGCATTATATTTGCTTGGCAGGCCATCCACCTGAACAGAGGCGAACTTTCCGCTTTGCTGATTGGCGCCATGGCTTACAAGCGTAATCTCACCCGCACCAGGTACATAGCTGCTGGCAAAATTCACATGCAGTGCTCCGGCGGAGTTCACCGTACCTTTAACGTCGAGCACGTCATTTGCGGAAGCCACGTTGAGCTCCAGCGTACCGTCAGCAGCCTGCACGAAGTTGCCTTCAATGTTCCATTTGCCAGTTACGCTCTCCGTAACCGTACCCCCGTTGTTGACCACATCGCCACTACCGAACGCAGTAGCTGTATCACCTTCCAATGTGCCCGCGCTAACCTGAGTACCTCCGGAGTACGTATTAGCCCCCCGCAGTTTCAATGTACCGCTGCCTTCCTTCGTCAGCTTGCCGGTACCGGAGATGTTGTTCCGCCAAACATCCACCGTGTTAAAACCACCCTTGCTGGCATCCATCACTACCGTTACATCACTGTTGAATGCGCCATATCCGTCTGCCGCAGCGAAAAGATTGAGGCGTCCCCAGCCTTCGGGATCATCCAATACAGGGTAGCCGGATGTAATTCCGGTTGTCGCCAGTACAGCACGACGCTGATCCGCACTAAGATAAGGCTGTCTGGTCTCAAGCAGCACCTCTGCTCCTTTAGGGACTGGCATAGGCTCCGTTGTGGAACCGATCTGCGGGAAGCCATAAGTCAGACGTTGGGTATACTCCGCCTTGTTTTTCTCGTAGTCGGTAAATCGGTCTTCTGCTGTTCCGGTCTCCTTCAGCAGTACATTATGCGCTTGATCGTAAGCTGCCTGCTTCAGTTCAGCATTCTCCGGATCATTCAGAGCACCTGCTGCGAGGGCAGTTGCAAGTACACGACCGCCCATGACATCCAGCGGAGAGTGCATTCCGGCAACAACTCGGTTGTTGCCCATTTCCGAAGCACGAGTTACCAACTCCTGAAAACGTTCAGGCACGGCATAAGCGAATGCAATTGCTGCAAGGTAGGACGCATTGGTATGCCCGCTCGGGAAACCACCATCTGAGGCTGCCTCCGCCTCATCCTTGATTGCCGGTCTTAGCGTTGGCACAACAACCTCATGAGTATTCAACCAGCGGAATGGACGCATATAGCTGAAGAAATTTTTGGAAGGATTGGTTGACGCCGCATTACCGCGCAGGGCTCCGACCAGATCCACCATTTTACCTAGATCGGAGTCGGAATTCCCGGCTTTGTTCGTTGTATTACCGTCGTCATACTTCTTCGTTGTGGCATCGTCCGGGATGCTCGTAATGGTCGTATATGTTCCTGATTTTTCACGATATACATCAGCCAGTGAACCCAGACCCTCGGTTGCACCGTAAGTTTGATTTGTACGATCGGTATAATAAGCGGCATCCTCCTCCACTTGAGTACGGTTTGCTGCGATATCCGCTACATATTGAATGTTATAGTCCAGTATGTCGGGCTGAACCTTAGTGCCATTGTTCCAGGAAGAACCTGGTGTCCAGAGATTCAGGAACTTGGACAATGTACCAAGGGCCGGGTTGGTCTCAAGTGTAGTGTTCGATGAGTTATTATTCTTATACGTATCTACAAAATAACCCCAAGCCGGCTCCTGCGGTAATGGAACTTGCGAATCACTTGGCGCCGCAAGCGCAGCACTTGATGCAATTGAATTGGATATGAGCACGACACCCATAGCAGCGGTCAACATTTTCTTTTTGTTTTTGTTGGCTTTCGTTTTCAAATCTTTTCGACTCCCATCGTTTTGTAGTTGGTCTCGAATCGGTCTCAATGTAGCACCCGGCACGTTTAACCAGCAATAAAACAATTTCGCCATTGTATCAATTTCGGAGCAATATCGCCTGTTTTCGACATTTAACATTCCCTTCATATAAATCGTGAACTTTGGTGGAATCAGGTAGTGTATAATCGTCGCCGGGAGGAATGCCTCATGAAAAAATGGAGCTCCGCATGGGCAGGTTTGGCGATTTCGTACGGTTCCATCGTGGTCGTCATTGTGCTGCTTATATGCTCTTTCTTCTATATCTATTTCTCGCGCAGTTACAATGAGGAATTACAGAACAAGAATCAGCTGATTCTGGAAAATACAACGCGAACCATTGAAGGAACGATCCTGCAAAGGGTGCAGCAGATCTACCTGGACTTGTCACTCGACAAGTCTGCGGATATTCGACTTTTCGCGGAACCATTTACCCGGAGCGGGCTAGACAGCGTCATTGACCTTCAGGAGTTACTTAAGTCCAAGGTTGCCGGCAACACGGACATGATTCAGGCCATACATCTCTATTATCCCGGACAAAACATCATGCTATCGTCGCTATACGGCCTGCACTATAACGCCGATCAAGGGGAAGGTTCGGCTTATTATTCAGATTGGCTTCAGGACATGCGGACCAGCAAGCAAAATAGTTTGTGGACGGCTTCACGCCAGGTGCCGCAGGACATTTTCTCCAGGGTGCCAGGTACAGCTGACAGTAGCAACGCCCTGTTTACGTACACGCACAGCTATCCTTTTCAGTCCACAGGCGAAACTGGAGATGTCTATATTGCAATAGATGTAAAAGAAAGCGCGGTTAGCAGCATCATCGAGAATATGATGCCCTCACAATACAAAAGCACATTTATCGTTAACCATATGGGTAACACCATTAGTAATGCCAATACCGACACTCTGAGGCAGCCAGGCGAATACGGTGCGAGCATCAAGAAAGCACTACAATCTGGAAACGCGAAGGGCAGCTTTGACGACAAGATCGACAATACATCGGTTGTTGTGTCCTACCAGACCCTGCCTTCGACAGGATGGACTATCTATAGCGCAATGCCGGCCAGCTTCTATTATGAGCAGTCGATCATGGTACAGAAGCTCATCCTCGGCATCTGCATGATCGCCATCGTGATCGGTCTGGCGCTGTCAGCAGTTTTGCTCAGAGCGAATTACAGCCCGATCAAACGCCTCGTCAGCCGGATTAAGGACCTATCCGGACCGGCAACAACGCATATTACGAATGAATACCGGCTGATCGACAGTGCCTTCATGCAATTAAACGATAAGGTGAGCAGCCTTGAGGAAACACTGCTGGCGAACAGTCCGGCAATCAAGCATAACGCTGTACTGAATCTGCTGCATGGCGGCTATAGCCGAGAACAGTGGGCAGAAGAACGGACAGCACTAGGCATCTCATATCCATATCACGCATACAGCTGCTTGCTTCTGAATACCGGGGTAGCCCATATGGGACTTAGCTCGGAGAATCTGCCATCCGTCATATCGAGATTTATCCATGGGCTGGAGTCGCTATCCTTGCCAGATAGTCGCCTGATTGCCGAGGAGCTGCCGGACAAGAAGCTGGCGGTTATTCTGTGTACGGATATAGCGTCTGAACCGCTGCTGGACAAGTTGTCCCAGCTTCTATTGTCAGAGGCACAACAGCAGTTCCAGCTTGATATTCAGCTGTCGTTAGGCTCCTGGGTGCAGGAGCTGGCCGATGTGCATAGAAGCTTCAGCGAGGCCCAGGCGTTGATGAAATACGCGTATTTCCTGCCCGAGCTCTATATCCTGAAGGATCGCAGTATTCTCCAGCGGGAGCACAATATGGATGAAATTCCGCAGGCCATGCTTGCCAAGTTCAGGGACAAGCTTCATGCCAGGCAGCCGGATGAGGCCGTTGCCGCCGTTGACCAGTTCATTGCCACGATGAGGGAAGGATTATATCCCGCAGACTATTGCCATTTTATGCTGGCGAATGCGGTATTCGTCTACTCGGATGTTGTGAAGAACGTTCGTTACAAGCATCCCCTTCAGCTCGGTCATCCCGATCTGTACCATGAGTACATCAGTATCGCCAATATCGTGGCATATCGCGACTGGCTGGTGGAGTCGATCACGGTATTTATCTCCGAAACGGAGAAACGGAACAGCGACCGGGCCGTTTCTACCATCGGGCTCGCCAAACAATATATTGAGGAGCATCTGTCCGAAGATCTGTCACTGGAGGCCGTAGGAGCGCAGGTGTTCATCAGTTCCAAATATTTGAGCAAGCTTTTTAAAGAGGAACTTGGCGTCACCTATACCGACTATGTCACCTCCCGGCGGATGGAACGAGCCAAAGAATTGATTGAGAACAACAACATGACTATTGAACGGATCGCAAGCTCGGTCGGCTATGGAACCACTGCCTATTTCATTAAACGGTTCAAGGAAATGTACGGCTGTACGCCGGGCCATTATTTACGCAAGATTGCTTCGGCAGGAATCGCGGAAGCGGGATCTTAAGGTGAGGAAGGGTTGCGGATGAAAAAAAAGGGATGGCTACGCGCTACAGCGCTTCTCGCAATGCTGATTCCAGCAGGCATGATCAGTATCCTCAGCGGCTGCGATCTGCCACTCGGGCAGAAGACCACAACGGATAAGCAAGAAGCCAATTCGGCTTCCCCCAATCCGCGCTACCACATTTCATGGACGATGCATCAGAATTATCCGGTGCCGGAGGATGCGGAGATGCTCAAGTACGTGGAGGACAAATTCGACGTCGATCTTGATGTGTGGAATCTTGAAAATAACAAATATGAATCCCTTCTCGACATGAAGCTGGCCCAGGGTGCCATTCCCGATCTGTTCCGTATCCGCCAGCCGCAGGATCTGCTAAAGTACCAGCAGCAAGGTGTACTGGCCGGGATTCCCGTGGATATGCTCAACACATACGCCCCGAACCTGATGCGGATCATCCGGGATAATGCACCTGCTTACGAAAATGCCGGAATGATTGACGGAACCTATTATGGTATTCCCGTCATTAATCCGACCAACATCTATCGTACCCCGGTCGTTTTTCGGCAGGACTGGCTGGACAAGCTCGGCCTTTCGATGCCGCAAACGCTGGCTGATTTTGAGAAGGTAATCTATGCCTTCACCAACGATGATCCTGACGGCAATGGGATCAAGGATACCTATGGCCTGTCCAGCGAAGGCATGAATGTTGTATTTGGCGCCTTTGGGCAAATCGTTTTCGCGGATCAGCTCTACTTCAGCATGAAGGATGGAGAGCAGGTCATCGGTGCCCTTCAGCCCGAAATGAAAGAAGCTTTGCAATATTTGCGCAAATGGTACGAGGACGGCGTGATCGATCCCGAGTTTATTACCGGGGAGAATAAGGGTAGCTATAAACACCTGTCCCACGCCTTTATTAACGGCAGAATTGGAATGACATCGATGGGCAATTATTATCACTGGATTCAGGATGGTGATTACCTGGACTGGAGTTATGGTTCGAATGGTCATGCCGTAGAGACTCCAGTGCAATCGACCTTTAACGTGAAGGAGCTGACCGCCAAGAACCCGAAAGCCCGAGTGGTGTTTGGCAGACCTTTTACCGGACCATACGGGCAACGCGGCTCCAAGGGATACGATATGTTAATGAGCTTCACGGCCATCGGCGCCGATGCCGTCAAGGAACCGGGCAAGCTTGCGACAATCCTTCGAATTCTGGATGATGTCAGCGCAAACCCTGATCCGAACGAGGCAGCTACCCTGGCCTTCGGCGTGAAGGGCAAGCACTGGACTTGGACTGATACGTTTCCGCAGAACACAGTCATTCTGCCTCCGTACGATAAGATGTTCAGTTATCAGAACGGAATTGGCGCCAATTTGGGCATGACCGTGCCCCTGAAGCAGACCGGACGGCGAGAGCAATGGGCTTCGACCCTCGGCCTAGATCAGGGTGGTATCTACAACTCACTTGAGGTAGCAACCCCCTCCCTTGCCAAAAACGGAGCAGAGCTGATCAAGCTGAAGAACAAGGCCTACATCTCCTTCATTACTGGCGAGAGACCGCTGAGCGAATTTGATGATTTCGTAGAGGAGTTCATGGCCGCAGGCGGCGCGGAAGTACTAAGCGAAGCGAATGAGTGAGTGAGTGATTATGAAACGAAACAAGATATAAGGATTTTGAGTTACATGCAGTAAACAAAACGCGAAAAAGGCTTCATATAAACCGAAGCCTTTTCGCGCCGAATAATATACAGTTTTATAATCATGTTGTTTATTTATTTATTTGAGCAAGTTCACTAAAAAACACCAAGAACATACTAAACAAAATAACCACAAGAATTGTAAAACTAATACTGGCTAACGTTACATATTTTTTTGAAGCTTGCGGGTTGATAACTTTTGAAAAAAAATATACAAATACATAACTAAATATAGAAACAACTACAAGAATTAAAGGTGTAATAGTCATCATTCAAAACCTCTCATTATAATAAGTTATTTTGCCTTCGAATTCAGATGTCCTGTGAAGTTGGAAACACCCATGTTATCAAAAATTCAGTTCTCAACATATCCTTCTGACATCCTAACTTTACTGTTAATTACATCTATCAGCACTCATAATCGGTCTATTATCCTACAACCATGTCTACGTTTTAATCATTTGATTTCATAATCGCAAGGTCATCCCGCCATTCATGAACCAAAAAAGAGCAGCTCACCGCTGCTCTTTCCTGTTTCCGCCCATATTCATATGTGATGGACTCAAGCCAAATACTCGGCCATAATCTGCTCGATATCAAACGGGGTAATTCCTTGTTCCACCGAATAGATCGTATCGGCCTGATCCAACGTATCCACCAGTTCACCTCTGGCCTTGGCATGAAGCGTGAACAAGTCGTATAGATCCGGCTTGCGTAGTGTGGTCAGGGCTTTGCCCATCAGGACCATCCCTTTTTGATTACCCTCGACATTATTGTAATATTCCGGGTGCCTAGTCAGTGCCAGATCCGTCCAAATGACCGTACGCTCCACTAGATCCATAATGACGGGAATGGCAATCTGTGTATCTGCCGTGATATCAATCTTGTTTGCCACCGTGGACGGCTCGAAGATCTCGCCAGAACCCGGCTTCTTACGCATCATCCAGCCCACAAAGCATTCCGGCAAATCGCAATATGGATGACTCGTAAAGGAAAGCAGACTCGCCACCACATAACGCCCACCATAAGCAACAATCGACGGAATATGCAGGTCAATGAACTCACTCGCACCATGAGGCGCTGTCACGATATCCCCGCTGTGAACGGCCTTGTAGTTGGATGAACGCAGATTCGTATAGGAAATATGCTCCACATAGTTCCAGTTCTCATCGTACATCACCGCAGACAGATCGATATCTACACGCCCCGTTGCTTGACCGCTCACCGTCCCTTCCTTCCACCAGTTGAAGAAACGAATCGTATCTCCCTCGGCCATCGGCACCCGGCTTCCCCGAACAATCGTATGAAGGGCCTTGCTCGACGATCTTTGGGAAAAGGGAACCAGATAATCATGGAGCTGTGGATCAACATACGTCTTTCCAAGCGAAGGAAGGGCGGCGAAACGCTGCACCAGCGCCTGCTCACACATCTGCACGACGGCACGACAAGTGTCATCGTCCATCTCGGGAAGCTGATTCGGAATGGCGAAAGCCTTCGCTACATTGCCTTTCGGGAAAAATACACGCAGATCCTGCGGTTCATTACGCCGGGCAAAATGCTGCTTTACCTGCAACAAAACCGGGGTCGATACGTGCTCCAGAATTTCTCCGAACGCCAGCAATACATATTCCTTATCCGTTGTAGAGCGCAACATGTGATCCAATCTTCTCGCAAATTCACCAGGGCGCTGCTTCAACAGCTCAATCAAACTCCACACATTCTGGTATTGGAAGGCAAGCTCCACACTTCCGTTAAAGGTCGTAAACGATTTGTTATTACGCAAGATATCAAAAGCTTCCTCGCATCGGGGGTACCGCAGCTTATATTCAGATGGATGCAGAATTTCGCCCAGTCGAATCCAGCGATCCTTGTAACGAAGCATGTCTTCCGTAATTGAACCGCATTGCTCCAGAAGACCAAGCAACAGGCGTCTCTCACGCCGCTTGAATTTACGGAAAGGCGAAGCTAGAGCCAGACTGACATCCCCATCCGACCAAGCCACAGCGAGACGAAGGACATCCGTTGCCGTTCTGAAATACGGACCGATACGGTCGATATTGGCCTTTTCATACGTTAATAAGGAAGCTACTACGAACCCCACATTTTCCTTGAAAGGAATCTCGGCTGGCAACAGCGCATCTACTTCATCCGGTTCCGCATGCTCCAGCACCGTATCGATATCTGCTTTGTCTGTCTCCGAGATGGAGCCCTTCGCTTCGATCAGTTGGCACATGAGCGTCTGAAAGTCTGCCTTGTTTCCAAGGTCAATGACTTTTAGATTTATTTTATCCAGGAAAGGTACTCTTTCCACGGGTTCATGATTCGGATATACCCAGGTCAGATAATGAAGGATGGCATTCAGGTAGAGTTCCACCTCATCTTCCTCCATCACCTGCGCCGGGAATCCAGGGTACATCGGTTTGTAGTCCACATGTGCACCGACCATGATTCTCAGATCAGCCACAACCTGGGCCATCAATGCTTCAAATTGTTCCTTGGATAATGTTCGCACGGCCTGCATCAACTCATCCGAGAATGTGTATCCAAGCGTTTCTATATTTTTAAGGGCAGTCGCCAAATAAACCTTCGGCAGCTGTTTCTCCCCTTGTTCTTGCTCGATCATGAGTTTCTTCGCTCTGCGCAAATAGATGGTATTGTTCATGATAAAAGAGTCCAGGAAAGCCATATCCCTACAATTAGTGGTCTGCTGTAGAAGGAAGGAATATGATAGCCTGGACGCCTCCTCTCTGAATTGAGATCTTCAGGGAAGCGGCGACCCTAAGTTCGCCAATGAAGTTAGAAGGAAGGATCGCCATAGCCTGAAGGCCAAAGGTCCGAAGCTTGTGACCCGAACCTTTGATGAACCCATCATCTCAGATTCCACGATCTCCCAACAGGGCGAAAGTATTACGACTGGTTAAATTAAGGCGGAATCCTCTGACTTGCGTCGAGCAGTTCTGGAGAGTGGCATACAGCTGATGGTACATAAAAAAAGAGCTAAGCACGGTTTTTAGCCGGCTTAGCTCTTTATCACACGCATGGTAAACAGGTTACATACAGCTCGTTACATCCGAACGACTGATTTCTCAGCCGTCAGTCCAAGCACCCGAGCGGTTGAAGCATGTACCTGGTTTAGAAGAGTAAGATTGTCAACCAGGGATTCGCCATAGGAAGGAACCATTTCCTTGATCTTTGGTTCCCAGGCATCCATATGCTGCGGGAAGCACTTCTGGAGAATCTCCAGCATCACGTGAACAGCAGTTGAAGCACCCGGTGAAGCTCCGAGCAATGCTGCAATCGAGCCATCCGCCGCAGTGACTACCTCCGTGCCGAATTGAAGGGTTCCTTTGCCGCCTTGAGCCGTGTCCTTAATCACCTGTACACGCTGGCCCGCCAGTACCATATCCCAATCCTCGCTCTTGGCATCTGGAACAAAGTCACGCAATTCGGCCATGCGTTGTTCCTTGGATAACATGAGTTGTTGGATCAGGTATTTGGTTAGTGAAATTTCTTTGACGCCTGCCGCAAGCATCGTGAGCAAATTGTGCAGCTTCACGGACGTAATTAGATCGGCATTGGAGCCTGTTTTTAAGAATTTTGGCGAGAACCCGGCAAATGGTCCGAATAGCAACGACTTCTGATTGTCAATAAATCGGGTATCCAAATGCGGAACAGACATTGGTGGAGCACCCACCGAAGCTTTTCCATATACTTTGGCATGATGCTGTTCCACGACTTTCGGATTTTTGCACACCATAAAGATGCCGCTAACCGGGAAACCGCCGATATGTTTACCTTCAGGAATGCCGGATTTTTGCAGCAAATGCAAGCTGCCGCCCCCTGCCCCGATAAACACAAATTTCGCCGTATGGCGCTTAACAGCACCACTGCCCAGATCTTTCACTGTTAATTCCCAAGATCCATTGCTTGTGCGTTTCATATTCTTCACGCTATGTTGGTAGTGGATATCCACGTTTTGGCTCTTTAA
Organism: Paenibacillus sp. O199; assembly: GCF_001636635.1. Lineage (NCBI taxonomy): Bacteria > Bacillati > Bacillota > Bacilli > Caryophanales > Paenibacillaceae > Paenibacillus > Paenibacillus sp. O199. The sequence continues at coordinate 42,820 of NZ_LGRP01000010.1, read as the reverse complement.
GTGTTCCATTAGCATACGCGTTAAAGCACCAAAGTTAACGTCCGTACCGGAGTCAATTTTGGTGGCTGCAATCGGTTCATTGCCCGTGCGGTTTTTCATCATCAGCGGAATCCATTCCGCCAGTTTTTTCTTATTATCCGAGAATTCCATGCCAACGAATAACGGATGTTTCGCTAACGCTTCAAAGCGTCTTTTTAGAAACAAGACATTCTGCTCTCCATGTACATAACTCAAATGAGGAAGCGGCATAATGAAGTCCCGCGGATTACGAATCAGATTGCTTTTGACGAGATAGGACCAAAATTGCCTTGAGATTTGAAAATGCTCATTCACCTTAATCGCTTTGCTAATATCTACGGATCCGTCTGGTCGTTCAACGGTATAGTTAAGTTCGCACAATGCTGAATGCCCGGTTCCGGCATTATTCCATTCGTTGGAGCTTTCCTCCCCCGCACTGGCGAGCTTCTCAAAAACCTTAATATTCCAGTCTGGTGCCAATTGTTTAAGCAAAGTTCCCAAAGTTGCACTCATAATTCCGGCACCAATCAAGATAACATCTGTACTCGTTTGTCCCTGGCTCATGTCTACCGTCCTTATATCCTATATTTGCCAAAAGGATGTAAGCGTTATCGATTTGGCATTGCAGCAAGCCCCATTCTTGAACAGGCCCGCCCCTTCTCTGAATGAATATAACCTTGATCTAGTGTATCAATAATATGGATCAATTTAAATATGCAATTTGAAGATATTTGCTATTCCATCAGTATACGCTAGTTTATGTCAGATAGATAACCCGGTTATAGGGCTGAAAGATTAATTTGTTCAATAAAAAGAGACAATTCTGGTTGCGTAGCCTGAATTGTCTCTGAAAGTTGGGCGTGTTGGTACCTTTGCCTTTAATAATTCGTCCTAAAAGATGCTACTCTCTGACAATATCCATATTATTAAGAGCTTCATCGCTGATATCTTGAATAGGAATATTCAAATCTCTCCAATACAGTAGTGGATATGCTGAACTGCCTACAAGCATTTCCCCTTGCCTTATCGTAAAGCTCCCACCTCTTTCAAAGAATTTTATAATGGGTTCATACAAATCAATGTATTCCATTGCTTCATTTACTGCCTGATCTGCCAAATCAGAAATTTCTAAGTAACAATAACAGATTGCTTTTATATACGGATTTTTAAGAGTACCAAGATTAGGACAGGCTTGATATACTTTTTCATCTACAGATTTTCCAAGAATCTTAGCAAAACTAATTATAGGATAGCGATCTATAGAAGTATCCATAGCATCCAAAAATAAATTGGCCCGCCTAAAGTACTCTTTGATTAGAACATGATACGACTCTTTTGATTTAGTTTCTATATCTTCAAATGAAATGGATGATAAGCGTTCAATAGCTTTATTCAAGAAATTATTCTTCATTTAACCCTCCACTTACTTAAACATTTTATTGAAGAAATATTCTTCATATCCCGGAAAGGCATTACTAGGTTGTTTCGGTGCGTTCTCATGGGCACCAGGTGGAAATCCATCGTATGTACCCTTTTCCTGATTCCAGGATTCCAGTGTCCGATATTTTTGTCCTGTCGCCATAAGTTTACGCTCAGCAAGTTCATGTTCTGCCAATTGCTTGAACCATGCCCTTTGCTCTACAGATAACTCTCCCTTTTGGGCAGTTTTCCATGCATATGCTATTTCATCATCAGCAATGAATCGTTCCATTCTAAACTCCTTACCCCCGGGTTGAGGAACTTGATGTTTACCAAAAAACAGATGTTTTTTCATCGTTTTTATTTCATCAATTCTCAATCCAGTATTGGAAGCAACTTCTTCGATATCTTTCATTTTCGCTTGTCTTATCGACTCATACTCTACCTCTGCTGCTTTGTCATATTCCCTCATTCCAGATCCAGTAAATCTCTGGCCAGTTCTTATTCCCTCGTTGCCTTCTCCCTGGGTCTTCACTGCCATTACTTCGGTCTTCTCAAGATTCTTCTTAATTTTCGCCACGGCTAAACTAGATGATGGTAAGCGAAATGCCCCCTTGCCACCCGGAAAGCTCCCACGAACCATCTGAATCGCCATAAACACTTGGGCAAACTTTAGAGAGGTAACCATGGTTCGAGCATAAGAATCAGAGACAGTTTCTCCTGTATAGGGATGTATTCCGTTCTGGAATGCCTTGATCTGTAGTGTGAATATATCATCCCCAGGTGGTTCAACCTTCACACCTTCCATGCGATTAACATCCAGATGTCCATGATCCTTCTCATACGCCTGAAGGGCAGCCTGATCCGCATCACCATCCTCGTTGACAGGCATCCACACCCACTTTCCAAACATATTGATTCGTGCCATCCGATATCCCTTATCACCCGAGCTTGAATCACCTGCTGAATTGGTCATGATTGCTGCGGCACCGACTGCTCCAGTTGCACCACCCAGACTTACCAACTGAGCATCTGCATCCTGGAAGCGCGTAGCGATGTCCTTCAATTCCTTGGATGTACTCACCATACTCTCCAACGCTTTATCCAGTATAGGGCGTGATTGCTCAAACTCATAGTAAAACCGCTCCTGCGTAGCCCCCATCCACATCGTCTGAATGAACATGATCTGTCTCATCAGATCACCCCGTATATGCTCCAACTGTTGTCTGGCCTGATCCATCTGATTCGATACGTGATGTAGTTGTTCAGGGGTAACTTTAATTGTACTCATACGTTTCTCCGCTCATTTAAAATAGGATTAACCAATGTTAGCAGAAGTTTGTAACATAGACCATCCGGCTAACATCCTGATTTGACCATTTTTTTAAAACATAAGCTGTACCCATCATCGGTGCTATAGTCCTATATGCATTTACCCATTTCAGAGTACTTATCACCAGCAAATAATCCCCTTACCCTATCTCCTCCAAAAACGCCCGATACCGCCCAACCTGCTCCTCCGTCGCACATTCCCGCAACGATTCCAATAGTGCCGCGCATTTTTTGAAATACCGATTCATCTCAAGCTCATCCGCTAACCTGAGTGCCTGCAAAATGAACTCCACCGCTTTCTTTTGCCTTCCCATCCATTGTTCGTATAAAGCCCGGTGATAACAGTAATGGTACATATCACCGTTGTTTGAAGAATCTATTCCTCTGCCGACATCCTGAACCTGACTCGCAAACATATGTAAAACTTGATCAATCTGCCAACGATACTGGACCGCAGCCTCCACAATCGTTCTTAGACCTGCTATACATTCCACTGGATGCTCTAGCAGAAAATTCACATACTCCTCCAACAGCTCTGCATGCCCCGCTTCAATCTCCAGCGCATACCGATTCACCAGTGCACGATGCCTAAACTCCTGCACTACCTGCATATCTGCCTCATCCAGCTCCTCCATCCACCCCATCTCTGCATACTGTTCGATACACGCCCGCGCCTGATCCACCTGTCCCCTCTTCTGGTGAGCCACGCCCCGCATCTGGAGGCTGAACCCGTGATAATAGATCAACGGACGCTCGGTATGAATATAGGGTAAAGGTAATCCCTTGGTACGGTGCTGCTGTCGCTCTTCATGAATGCACTGCACACATTGATACAACATGTCCGCCCTCTCCATCACCTTGTTCCAGTTTTCAAAAGCAACAGCCATGTCCAACATTTCAACAATGATGTCCGGTTTGAGTGATTTTAGGATGGAAGTGCGCAAAAGGGATTCCTCCTTATTTATCCATTATCAAATCATTGTATAGTTAAATCAAAAGAAGATCAATTTAAATTGTACTTATAAGTACTATTATATTCACAATCAATTTGTATCTGTTAGTCTGTAACGATTCTATAACCTCTTCTAACCTTAAGTGGAGGTGATCATATGAATTTACCAGAAAGTGTAGGGAATCGAATGCGCGAGTTAAGAAAGGCCAAGGGTTGGACTCAAGAACAACTAGCAGAAGCAGCAGGTCTTCATTACAGCTATATTGGTGGGGTTGAACGGGGAGATCGAAATATTTCTCTGGAGACTCTAGAAAAAATAATAAATGGATTTCAGGTTCCGGCTGAAGAAATCTTCAAATTCAACGAAGAATCCGAGTACAAAAGAGCTTTGGATGAACATATAACATTAATAAGTGGTAAAAGCGCAGATGAAATTGCATCATTAACGAAAATCAATAAAGAGATTCTGAATACTATAGAAAAGCTACAAAAAAGCTCTGATTAAACACATCAGCATCGAAATCAAAAAGAGTGGAGTAACCCTCACACTCTTTTTTAATTTCATGAATCTACAAAACAACTCCCTCAAACGCCGCAAACTCTATCCGATTCCGCCCATTCTGCTTCGCCTGATATAACGCCTTATCCACCGCAGCGAACAGTTGAATCAGATACCCCTCCGGGTTATCCGGTACATGCTCCAATTCAAAATCCTCAATGGACAAAATTCCTATACTGATCGTAATGGACACCTGTTCAATCTCGTGATCCACTACAATGCGGTTGGACTCTACCGACAATCTCACGCGTTCTGCAATTTGATTAGCCACGTCATGCTCCGTGTGCGGAAGGTAGATCATAAATTCCTCCCCGCCATATCGCGTTAAAATATCGGTACTCCGAATGGATTCTTTGACAGCCTGAGCCGTGCGATGCAGCACTTCATCCCCGATGACATGTCCGTAGCGATCATTGATCGCTTTGAAGTAATCAATATCCAGTAGTATGAGTGAAAACGGCGTTTTATATTGAATGTTGGTGATAACCTCGTGATTCAGATGTTGGGTCAGATAACGACGGTTGTAGCAGTTCGTCAGACTGTCCGTCAGGGCGAGTTCTTCCAGCTTGCGATTGGCATCGGACAACTCCAGACGAATGCGATCCAGGGCATGATTACGCTCCTGAAGCGTCTCATTCTGCCTATTCATTTCTTTGACATAGAAGCGCTCTTGAGAGACATCCTGGAACGTAAGGATATGACCCCTGGGTGCGCGCGCAGCATCCACAATGGGAGACGCTTGGAGGATATAATGACGGATGTCATCCCGCCCCACGAGTACTTCAATTTGAGACAAGGTATTGTCCTTTTGCTTATACTCGTCCAGAAACTTCTGGCGGCTGCCCTCTACACGAACAGAACCCAGAAATGCCTCCATATCAAAAGAATCCCCCACATGCAGATCCATGAAGGATCGGGAGGCTTTGTTCAATTCAATAATCATCTCATTCTCATCCAGTACAAGGATGCCGTAAGGAATGGTATTGATCACATCCTCATGGGCGATGGAAACCAGATCGAACACATTGTACCTTTTAATAACATAGACGAAGAAAAGGTCGGACACGAAAATCCCCAGCGAAGTCAGTCCGGGAATGATGAACGGTAAATACGCTCTTAGAACCACATTAAGCAGAGCGTCGATTGTTGCAAAAGCAGCCAGCACGAATATGCCCCAGAGCGTAACTTTCACCTGATTTTTAATCATGGAGGACGTTCGAGAAGAATAAAGTGCCCGGAACAAAATAAAGAGGGACGTTACAAAGTAACTCACGAGTATAGCCATGACAACCCAGAACCAGTGTCCATATTCCCGCTCGATATAACCGCCTTCCAGCGGAGTTACAAACCAGCCCCACGGGTTCAGGATCACGCCAACCGCTCCAATAACCGCAGGGATGAACAATAGGAAGGATTTTTTTTGGCCTAATCGCTCCGCTTCACCCGTAATGAAGATCGTAAGCAGCAGCCAACCACTCCCTAGTAAGGAAACGGCGACAAAAGATAACGTAACATAGAACAACTGCAAGCCGGGGTCCTTCGTCAACGTACTCGCAAATTGACAGAATGGCCAGAGCATCATCAACCCATGAAACAAAAAGTAAACCTTATGTAAGTTCGTAATTCTAACCGTTGCAAAAACATATACGTATACACCAAACAATAGGACGAATAGAAAGAGATCATACCATACTAATGGGCTCACGAATCTTCTCCTTTTTGCATGCGACAACGAGGATAGTATTGAACTGGGTTATTCCTTAACGCTATGTGAATCTTCGATAAACCTATAAAAGATATTCCTATATTATTGCTATTGGTTAATTTAACCACATCTTATCACACCGCTAATGGGGTGAGTAGCCCATACAATGGCAAACCAACCAACCTCTGTTTGAATTTTGCGCAATTTTTGCGTTTTTGTGAATGAAATTGAACGTTTAGATGTAAACCGGGAGGAAAGAAGACCTTGTTAGCTGTCGTAAGAAGCAAGCAGGTACGTATGTAGAGCCCTCCGTCACCGGACGGCCCTCTCCTCATTCGTGTACAGTAGTCAAAGGCAAATTGTCCGAGAACAAATCCGGATTATCTTGGAGCATGCTCGTGATTACTTCCGTCAACAAGGCCGCATCACACACTCTGACAACCGCATCGCCAAGCTGTCCCTTACGCATCGCACCTTTACGTTCAAGAACGTCATCCACTTTCCAAAAATGCTCCGACCATGACAATCCGCAATGTCTCCGAGAAGGCACCGAAATTTCGGTTCCATCGGGTAAAACCGTGCGTAACATCTCAGGCTCATCCGTTAATCTGCCCGGGATGTCGACCCATTCTTCGATACCATGGATAAACGTATTCCGTTTCAGATCAACGCCGACCAAAAGAATGGTTGCCTTCCGATCAAGCAGTTTTCCCCAGGCTGAGCCTCGTGCGCATGGTGTATCAAAAAGATGATCGTCCTTCGTAAATGCTTCGGCATCCCGCCCCAGAGCAGCTACCGAATGTGTAGGGTGCCAAGAACGTACTACTTCAGGTCGTTTGCGAAATAGCTCAGGCAGAATACCGACGCAGCATGGCGAAGATTCCACGTGGAACATCGGATTGTCCGCATTGATCGTAGACCATGTATGCGTTGGCAATACCAGCAGTCCGTCCTTCATATACTCGGTCAATGCATCCAGTACCGTATCCGCACCACCTTCGACTTCGCCCATGCTTTTCATGGAAGAGTGAACGAGCAGCGTCCCTTGGTCGTCAATGCCGAGCTGACGCAGTTGGTGGAGCAAACTTTCTTGCGTATGTATCATTAATAGATAACCTCCTTTGGGCTATTATAGCAAAATAGAGCGTAGACGACGGTACTAACGTTATCCTTTGCATTGGAGAGAGCACGAGACCTGTTTCAGGCCATACACCATGCGCCTCACGGCAAGACAAAGGGCCGGGGAACCCCCCGGCCATAAGGAAAGAATTTGTATAAGTTCATGAATAACAAAACTATTTAATCACAACGTATTCCAGGTTCACCAATTTCGCATAGGTCACGATTTGATCCGTAGTCAGGTTCAAAGATACTACGGTATGGTGACCGCCTCCATTCTCGATCCAGGCTCTCACCCCATCCTGGAAGTTAGGCTTCACGTTCCAAAGTACACGGGCTACCGGCAGATTAGGCGCTGGAACCGTCGGTTCAAATGCGGATACTTCGTTAATCAACAGTTTGTAATGTGTTCCGAAGTCTGCCATGGAAACCACGACGCCTTCTCCTGCTTTGCCATCGAATACAAGACGTGCAGGATCTTCACGATCGCCAATACCCAGTGGGGACACGATAATTTTAGGTTTGTTGCTGGCGAGTGTCGGGTCAACTTCAAGCATGTGGGATTGAAGGATAGCCTCTTGACCAGCTGCCATCTCGTACGTGTAATCCTCCATGAAGCCCGTGTTTTCGTTATGGGCCATAATTTTGAGCAAGCGGTCAAGTGCAGCCGTTTTCCAGTCACCCTCTCCAGCAAAGCCGTATCCTTGGGCCATCAGACGTTGAACAGCCAGACCCGGAAGCTGCTTCATGCCATGCAGATCTTCGAAGTTCGTGGTGAAGGCACTGTATCCACCCTCGTCCAGGAAACGTTTGATCGCAATTTCATAACTTGCTTGTACACGTACGCTAGCTTCCCAAGCTTCTTTGCTGTTCGTGCCATAATCGAATTCATACAGCTCTGCATACTGAGCGATCAAATCATCGATTTCTTGCTCCGTTACGGCATTCACGTATTGCACGAGGTCGCCGATACCGAAATAATCGACAGTCCATCCGAATTGGATCTGTGCTTCTACTTTATCGCCTTCGGTTACGCCCACATTGCGCATGTTATCACCGAAGCGAGCAACTTTGATGTTAAAGCTTTCATTATAAGCTACCGCTACGTCCATCCAATCCGCAACCTGCTGCTGCACTTCGGGACGCTCCCAGTAACCAACGACGATTTTGTTTTGTTTTCTCAGGCGTGCATTGATGAAGCCATATTCGCGGTCACCGTGAGCCGCTTGGTTCAGGTTCATGAAGTCCATGTCGATGGTCGCCCATGGAATGCTTTCATTGAATTGTGTCGCGAGATGAAGTAACGGTTTTTGCAGCAATTTCGTACCCCGAATCCACATTTTTGCAGGCGAGAACGTATGCATCCAAGTGATTACACCCGCTACCTCGTCGCGATAGTTCACTTCTTTCATGATGCTCGTGATTTTATCTGCGCTTACCGCCAAATCCTGCAATACGAGCGGGTATGGAAGAACACCGCTTGCATTAAGGGCATCCGTAATTTTCTGTGCGTTGGCTTTAACCTCACCCAGTGCTTCTTCCCCGTACAGATGCTGTGATCCTACGACAAACCAAAACTGTTTAGCTGCTGTTGCTGACATGTAATCATCCTCTTTTCATTTTTATAGTTGAACAAATGGGTTACACTTGCCACTCCGATTGCAGTACCATCTTCCGATCGCTGGTTATCCCCGGATTTCTTTGATCAATTTTAATAAGGATGATATCCGGTTATAAAGGCGAGCGCTTCGCTTCTACAGATTGGTACTGCACTCTCCGTTATCGTGTAAAAGTTTGATACAACTTCATTGGTAGTAGTAACAAACAACTTATTCGCTTGAATTATTATCAACCGATCGCTACATAACCAAATTACTTTTGTCCGTAGTACGCGTCTTTTCCGTGTTTCCGCAGATAGTGTTTATCCAAAATGCCTTGCGGCAGTTCTTTTGCAAAGTTATTCAATTGCCGCGCATACAGGTTCATTTTGCACACTTCCTCCAGCACGACGCTGTTCACTACCGCCGACTTGGCATCTTTGCCCCATGTGAACGGTGCATGACCATGAAGCAGAACTGCCGGGATCGCCATCACATCCAGCCCGCGCTGTTCAAATGTTTCAATAATGAGACGGCCCGTCTCCGCTTCGTAGCCGCGATCAACTTCATCCTGGTTCAAGAAACGCGCACAAGGTACGGCACCATAGAAGGTGTCAGCATGCGTCGTTCCCATCACAGGTACGTCCAATCCGGCTTGTGCCCAGATGGTCGCCCAAGTGGAATGAGTATGCACAATGCCGCCGATTTCCGGGTAATGTTTGTATAGCACAGCATGTGTCGCAGTATCCGAAGAAGGCCTCATGTCCCCCTCTACTACATTGCCGTCCAAATCCACCACTACCATGTCGCTCGCTTTCATCTTGTCGTAGCTGACACCGCTCGGTTTGATGACAAACAGACCACTTTCCCGATCCATCGCGCTGACATTACCCCATGTGAACTTCACAAGTCCGTGCTTCGGCAGCTCGAGATTCGCCTCATAGACCTCTTCTTTCAGTTGTTCTAACATGTGTTAGTCCCTCCCGTTCTCTACCAGATGATCTACCGCCGCCTGCTCAATTGCGAGGCCCTTCAGATAACGTTCGATAAATGCTTCAAACCCTTTGACATCCGATGCATCCGGCGCAACTTCCTCGCCCTGGACATCGATAAAAACCTTCTGCTCTAGGAACACATCCAGACTCTCCTGCTGATCCTTGTTGATCATGTACGAGGCCAGAAGCGCCATACCCCATGCGCCGCCTTCACCCGCTGTAGACATGACTGACACCGGCACGTTCATCGCTGCGGCTACAATCCGCTGTCCGACGACAGGAGTCTTGAACAGACCACCATGAGCCAAAATGCTGTCAATCGCCACATGCTCGTTCTTCGTCAAAATGTCCATGCCGAGCTTGAGGGCACCAAACGCGGTGAACAGATGTGTACGCATGAAGTTCGCCAGATTGAAGTTGCTTTCCGGTGAGCGGACGAACAATGGACGGCCTTTGTCGATGCCCGTAATGTTTTCACCCGAGTAATAACCATAGCTCAGCAAACCACCACCATCCGGGTCGGCTTCCAACGCTTTATTGAACATCACGCTGAACAATTTGCCGGTGTTGACTTCGTATCCCATCGCCTCGGAGAATTCACGGAACAATCCAAGCCAGGCGTTGATGTCACTGGAGCAGTTGTTGGCATGCACCATGCCTACCGGACTGCCGTCCGGGGTCGTAACCATATCGATCTCGGGATACACTTTGGACAATTCCTTCTCCAAGACGATCATCGCGAACACGGATGTGCCGACGGAGATGTTGCCCGTACGCTTCCTCACGCTATTCGTTGCTACCATGCCCGTTCCGGCATCGCCTTCTGGCGGACAGAGTGGAATGCCTGACTGCAAATCATTTGAAGGATCGAGTAGCTTGGCTCCCGCTTCGGTTAACTCACCAGCATTCTCACCAGCGAGATACACTTTGGGAAGAAGGTCTTCGACCTTCCATGGATAACCTTTACTTGCGATCAGTTCATCAAACTGCTTGATCATGGATGGGTGATAGTTATGCGTAGACTCGTCGATTGGGAAAATGCCCGAAGCATCGCCGATACCGATGGCTTTATTACCTGTCAGCAGCAAGTGTATGTAACCAGCCAAGGTTGTCAGGTGATCAATGCGAGGCACATGGGTCTCTTCGTTCAAGATCGCTTGATACAAATGAGCGATGCTCCAGCGTTCCGGGATATTGAACTGTAGAAGATCCGTCAGCTCCCTTGCAGCCTTCCCTGTGGTCGCATTACGCCACGTCCGAAACGGTACCAGCAGCTCTCCCGTGCTATCCAATGCGATATATCCATGCATCATAGCCGAGAATCCGATGGAACCTACCGTTTGCAGCTTGATTCCGTATTTCCGCTCTACGTCTTGCTTCATCTCACCATACGCGGTCTGAAGACCTGTGATGATATCCTCCTGGTTGTATGTCCAATATCCGTCTTTCAGGAGGTTCTCCCATTCATAACTGCCTGACGCGATGGTCTCAAAACGTTCGTCAATCAGCACCGCCTTGATTCGCGTCGATCCAAATTCGATGCCTAGTGAAGTGGCTCCCTTGGTAATCGCTTCTTTCATATCCACATGACTCATGATCACGTAGTCCCCTCTCTGACACAGTAGGTAAAAGTAAAAAATAATTGGCTTAAAGATGATTGAAATAGATTCATATTTCGGTTCATTGAAAAGAATGCGCTTTCCTTTTCTGACAGCCTTAGTATATTTTTTGTACGTACATTTGTCAATAATATATAATATTTATACTTACATTAGTTATGATATAACGTCTAAACGATCTCATTTCTGTGCTCAAAAGGTTATGTTGTAGGGTACATATCTCTATCTTATAACGGGAAATGTACGGTTTATTTTGTAAAACTGGCTGCTTTATTTCCATTCAGATCGATTCATGATAAAATATGTACGTACAACTATGGATATGACGATGTTTTTTTATAGATAAGTAACGATGAAAGAAGTGGACTGCGTGAAGCCAAAGTATCAGGTCATCATTGACGATATCAAAAGCAATATCCTATCGGGAACCTATAGCGTAGGCGAACAAATCCCTACCGAATCCGCACTGCAGGACAACTACAACGTGAGCCGCCAGACGGTACGAAAGGCCATTTTGGAGCTATCGAACGAGGGCTTTTTGAGAAGCGAGAAAGGTTCCGGCACCTATGTAAGCAATCTGTATCGATCCAGAACCGGCGGGAAAACGATGAAAAAAACAATCGGCGTCATCACGACGTATATCTCCGATTACATCTTCCCCTCCATTATCCGCGGTATTGAAGGCCGATTGAATGAGGACAATTATTCGTTGCTGTTAGCCAGCACCAATAACGATGTTGAACAAGAGAAAAAGGCGCTTGAGATGATGCTGTCCTACGGTGTGGATGGCCTGATCGTCGAACCGACCAAGAGCAACTTGTACAACCCCAACATAGCGTACTATCTTTCCTTTAAGGAACAGGATGTACCGTTTACAATGATCAATGCCTTTTATGAAGAGCTGGAGGTGCCTTTCTTCTGTCTGGATGACGTGCAGTCCAGCTACCTAGCTACTCGGGAACTGATCGCCAAGGGACATAGCCAGATCGGCATTATCGCAAAAATGGATGATTTACAAGGGAAGTATCGGATGAAGGGATATATCAAAGCGCTGGGCGAAGCCAAGTTACGGTTTCATCCCGAGCAAGTGCTTTCGTTCGATACGGCATCGAAGCCGGACCTCTCCACCAATCTGGAGGTGTTTCTGGAGGAAAACAGAGATGCGCTAACATCCCTTGTCTGTTACAACGATGAGGTGGGGCTAGAAGTCGTACATGCATGTAGAAAGCTGGGGATTTCCATTCCTGACGAGTTATCCATTATCGGTCAGGACAATTCTTACATCGCCAAGAACGCGAACATCAAACTCACGACGTTAACTCATCCCCAAGAACAAATGGGCCGTGACGCTGCGGATTGGGTCATCAAGAAACTGCAAGGCAAAAAGGATCTGCCCACCAACACCTATTACCAGCCAGTGCTGGTTGAGGGCGAGACAGTAAAAGAGATTGAGTTGGAATAGTATTGGGACTAAGCATGAAAAAAGGGCCGTTGAATTATTCAACGGCCCTTTTTTATATATAAGTAATTAACTTACTCCCACCGAGTAGAAACCGAATCTACTTCGTTTCAGCTTCATCGTCATATTCCAAACTTACAATGACACCTTTCTTCTCCAGTTTTTTTATAACCTGCTCCGCCTGTTCATTCAACGGATTGCCGGCCAACGATACCTCTATTAAATGGGGTATGGTGTCGAGCACTGCAATATCTTGAATGAGGTTATCCTCCACATAAAGATACTCCAACGTCGGATGGTTCTTTAACGGACTTAAATCTTGAATTTTATTTCCACCCATAATAATCCACTCTAGATTTATTTTCTGAAGAGGACTTAGGTCTGCTACCTGATTGCCGCTGGCAAGCAAACTGGTCAACTTATGTAAATTTTTCAATGGCGTTAGATTTTTAATTTGATTACCACTAACCAGTAGACTTTCTAGATTACTTAACCCGGAGAGTGGGGATAAATCTGAGATCTGATTCCCTTCAAGAACTAAGAACTCTAGTTTTTTCAACTTGCTGAGCGATGTAATATTTCTTATTTTATGACCGGGCATAATCAGATCGACCAGGTTTACGGCTTGTTCAAGTCCTTGCAAATTGGAAATCTTATTTTTGGTATCCTCGGCATATAACGATTTTAATTTCTTCAGATCGCTCGTCTTCACTTCTTTTTTAGATGATATCTTCAATGTTTCCCGAATAACTTTTGCCAGGGCCACATCTTTAATAACAGGTGCAGCCGACATGGTTGTTGCCGGTAATAATATGAGAACCAAACAAAATACAATCATATTTTTTACGAATTGAATGGGCATTTCGAGTCTCCTTTAAGCATCTTAAATTATGTGTCATATGTATATATGAAATTTCCAGAAAAGTACATCTTTTACGATGGTACTTCCTTTCTACAACTTTGTCCATGATGAAGAAATTTGAACCCAAAACGCTGGATAAGCTCCAGGATGCAATTGTGAACGGAAAAGACTGGAACAGCATTCTTCAAAGCTTCGCCAAAAATGTATCGACTAATCAGGACTGGTTGAAGGAATACAAAGAGGACGTAGCCAAATCTACGGGGAATATCGCTGGGGAGAACAGATTCGAAAAAGCCTCTACTTCCAGCTTGTCTGAGTTTGCCCAAGATATCAAGAACATGATCGCTCATGCTGGATTAGTAAATAGCGATTTTCTGACAGACAATATAGAAGCATTTATACGAACCTTGGCAATCCCGAAATCCAATGGATAATGGAGAAGATTCACCAACATGAGTGACAAGCATGCCACTGAGAATCAAGATAAGAATGTTATACATACCTAAATTGATTCTCAGTGATGTCATGCCCTACACCACTTTTCTTTATTTGAATTTAATGTCAGCCACTTGGCCACTTTCAACAAAACCTATATTTTGATAAACCTTATTCGCATCAGGGTTCTTCAAATCAGCATATAGCATCGGATCTAAACCCTCTGATATGAGGATAGAACATAATTCTGCTACAACTGCACTTGCATATCCTTTCTTACGAAAGGCAGATGGTGTATATACTGCATTAATTCTCGCATGTCTTGGAGAGCGATGTGCAATATTAGCCATGGACACAGGGTAACCATCTACCAGCCATAGATACAGATTACCTGTTTCTATAGCCGACTCTGCTGCTGAGAGTTGACTAGATGGTTCAACTTTAACTCCATAAGCCCCTTCTGAGAAACCAGCTAAAAATTCCGCCACGGTCTCCAAATGCTGTCTTGTAGCTAGGTGCAGTGTCCCTTCTACATGAACTGGTTTCCTTACCTCTGAACAAACGTAGGATTCCATCATCATATAAGGAACAGATTGAACCTCGTTAGCCTCTGAGAATACCTCAGAAAAGTGTCCAACAGTCGCCTGATCTCCTGATATCCCCGGAAGCTCATTTCCCTTGAGAAATTCTAAAAGTTCTTGCAAGAGCTTGTTCTTTGGTTCAGCTGCAAGTTCTTTGGAAATCCACAACCAAGCGTTGTGCCCTTCGGTCTGGGCAAAGATCATTGTTTCATTAGATGCTTTTAGACAGGTTGAACGCTCTGACTCGCATATACGATGAATAAGATTGTACTGGACTTCATCGGCCATAAACATATTCTGATGCAGCACTTGATCGTTTACACCAAACTTCTGCAACATACCCATTCCTCCTCTATTCATGTAGAAGACACAAAAGCCCCATCCGTAGCCAAGAAGCGTACCGTAACGGTCGTTCCAACACCTTTTATACTTTCATAATTAATTTCCCCGTCATATTTTTCTACAATATTAAAACAGATCATTAATCCTAGTCCGGTGCCATTACTTTTTAATGAATAAAACGGCGTCCCGAGCGACTTCACCTCATCCTCTGACATTCCGCTCCCTTCATCCATAATTTTGATCTCAATATAATGTTGATTCCTCTTGGCAATCACAGTGACGGGTTTCCCCATATTCGATGCTTCCAATGCGTTTTTAATTAAATTCATCATCAACTGCTTAAACTCAATGGGATTAATAAAAATGAAGCAATCCTCTTCTGCCTCGATATGCATCTGATTATCAGATAACATCGCATAGGAACGAACCAGACCTGTTACACTCTGAAGAGCATCGTTCACATTCACTTTTTCTGGCTTCTGATCTTTATTCGGCTTGGAAAGGGTTAAAAACTGAGAGGTAATCTGTTCAACGGTATTCAACTCATCAATCATCAATTTGAACTTGTTTTTGACTGGATCATCAAATGCAGGATCTTCTCTGTATAACTGCAAAAAACCTCGAACAACGGTGACTGGATTTCTAATCTCATGCGCCACAGCAGCCGTCAAATGGGCTATCATCTTTAAACGCTCCGATTGTTGTAATTGTTCATGATAGAGCTGTTGCTTTTTCATACGACTAAAGGACAAATGGAAAATGAGAAATAATAAAATCTGACTCGCTATAATATTAATGAGGTTCCCTAGGATGTCATGATGTAAATACGAATATATATTACCTTGATCAATCAGGATGATATAGCCAAATGTGATCAAAATTAAAAATCCATTCAGAATGATGGAGAAATAAAACAGTTTTAAATCAAAAAACAGAATGGCAAGTGAGGGAATCAGACAAATGAGAATGTACGTAGTCCAGGTCTCTGGATATAAGAAGAACAGGGTATAGAAATAAGCAAAGCCAAACAGGATGATGATCTTTCTGAAAACATAGGTTTCATGCTTCGGGTAGATCAACAAACAAACCGCTAGAATGGCCACACAAAAAAAATGGATGACATACCCCACTGTAATTCCGCTTAATTCTGTCGTCGATAGGATTAATCCAGATAACATAAGAGCAATGAGAGTTAACATGGAAATATAATATGTTTTTCGGTTCACCTGACTGTACAATTCTTTCATCCACTCACCACTTTAAATTAATGTCGACACCTCGGTATGTATGTAGCTCTTTTCATTCCTATATTTAAAGGCATCCCACTGGATGCCCTTATCTATAATAGCATTGTATCTCATTTAACTAGCTATACAATATGAAAATTTGAAATAAATGATTCCCAACAACATAAACCCAACATTAGTCAAACTAATGCAAGGCCTAGAATGCCAAGTAGCCGTACGGATCACTGTCCGTACGGCTGCTCTTGGGTAAAAATATGCTTTTAGCTTATGAACTATTTCCAGAGCTCTTCAGCAATTTCTTTGATAAAAGCAAGCTTCTGCCATTGCTGCTCTTCTGTCAGATGGTTGCCTTCTTCCGTGGAAGCGAATCCGCATTGCGGGCTCAGGCAAATCCGGTCCAGATCCACATATTGCTTCGCTTCTTCGATACGCTTCAGAATATCTTCCTTGCTTTCAAGCTCACCAAATTTGGAAGAGAACAAACCAAGCACGACCTGTTGGTTATCTTTCAGGAAACGAAGTGGCTTGAAATCGCCTGCCCGCTCGGTATCAAACTCCAGATAGTAGCCGGAGTAGTTATCAATGTTCAAGAGCGTTTGCGCAATCGGCTCATAACCTCCACCGACACCAGCATATGTTGATACGTAATTCCCACGGCATACATGTGTCGTTACGACGAGGTCCTCCGGCAAACCGGATACAACTTCCTCGTTCAACTTCGCAAGTTCGTTCGCATAATCGGCTACATTTACGCCAATCTGCTCCATGAATGCCATGAACTGCTGATCGCACAATGCGCCCCACGTGCAATCGTCAATTTGAACGCTTCGGCAGCCCGCTTCATACAAGGCCAAGATCGCCTCTTTGTACGCTTTGGCAATATCCGAAAGAAGCTCTTCCCGGTTCGGGTAAATGGCTTGCGTACTTTCTTTATTTTCTGCCCGGTCCAATTCAAACAGGAACTGTGCAGCAGCAGGAATGGATTGACGCGCAACGACGTCATCGCCAGCAACACCTTTTAAGAATGCATAATGTGAAACGAACGGATGAGTGCTGAAACTTACTTTGCCCGTCAGACGTGCTGTTTCGGGTCTGGATTTGGCACCGTTAAACTCATAGCCTTGATCAATGATGGTCCGGTCAACACCGTCAAGTCCCCAGAAGAAGTCCAGATGCCACCAAGAGCGACGGAATTCTCCGTCCGTTACAGCTTGAAGGCCAACTTCTTTTTGTTTTTGCACGAGCTTCACAATTTCAGCGTTTTCTACTTCCTCTAGTTGCCCAGAAGTAATTTCACCGTTTTGGTATTTCGCTCTTGCCTCTTTCAACGCGCTTGGGCGCAAGAAACTGCCTACAATATCATATCGAAATGGAGTAACGGTCCGCTGTTTAGGTTCTGTTTGAATGCTCATCGTTTAATCTCCCCGTAAATTAATTATAAGATTAAATATAACATGTCCGATCGGATTTACTGATCTATGAAAGAGCTATAGCAGGTTATAGTTATAAGCTATAGCTGAGTCCAACTTTCCTTTACCCGTGAGGTATCTCCTATCCAAAAGAAAATTTATTTACCTTATTGACTTAAACCATAGTTTAAGTCGTATGCTATTCCTGTTGACAGAGTTAACACCTATTTGGAGGTCTCCAACATGAAGTATTTTTCCATTAGCGAAGCTTCAGCCCAATTGAATATTCCAGATTCAACGTTACGTTTTTATGAGAAAAAAGGACTTCTACCCATGATGGAGCGTGATGATGCTGGCAGGAGATTATTTTCAGAAGTTCAGATGGCTTTACTGGAAACCCTTGTTTGTTTAAAAAACACGCATATGCCCATTAGTCAGATTAAGCAATATATGGACTGGATCATCCAAGGGAACTGTACGCTTGAAGCAAGGCTTGAAATGATGCAAAATCACAAGCAAGCTGTGCTGGATGAAATTTCGTTGATGCAGGAATCCCTGAAGGGCATTGATTTTAAAATTACACGTTACACCCGTCAAATACAGGAAAGAAACGAAGAAAAAGATACCTAAGAGGAGAGATACTATAATGAAACTTTCGGGAAATACAGTACTCATTACCGGCGGAAGCTCTGGGATCGGGTTAGCATTTGCAGAACGCTTCTTAAGAGCTGGAAATACAGTCATTGTTACTGGACGACGTGAAGCTGTACTTCAACATGCGAAAGAAACACACCCGGGCCTTGTTACGTATGTGAATGATCTGAATATTGAATCCGAGCGTGTAGCGTTGTTAGATTGGGTAACCGTAAACTATCCAGAAGTGAATGTGTTATTAAACAATGCCGGTATCCAACAACGGTTTAATATGCTGACAGCGGATGCGAAGAACGATTGGAGTTATTTTGCCAAAGAAATTACAACGAATATTGAGGCTCCTTTTCATCTGTCCATGCTGTTCGCTCCTTACCTTGCAACCAAAGAAGAAGCCACAATTATTAACGTTACCTCTGGATTAGCCTTCACACCGTTTGCCATTGCTCCGATATATTCAGCAACCAAAGCCGCACTTCACTCCTTTACAATCAGCCTGAGACACCAGCTTTCGGATACGTCTGTAGAGGTCATTGAAGTTGCTCCTCCGGCAGTAAGTACAGATCTGGGTGGAGCGGGCCTGCACACACATGGAGAACCATTGGATGCCTTTGCAGATGGAATTTTCGAAGGATTACAAGAAGGTCATAAAGAAATTGGATACGGTACCTCTGTTGCCCGCTTACGCATGTCCCGAGATGAAGTTGATGAATACGCCCAACAGATGTATAACGCAACGAAAAGTCTAATTGAATAACTCACCTACGAGACACCATGTGAATCACCCGTTTCGCTGTATATTAACAAAACAAAGAGGCCACTCCAACTACGGAACGGCCTCTTTAAATTTTATATAAAACTCATGTATCTACTATCCTTGAATACATATGGAGATCGTTAAATGTTCCTTCTAATGTGAAACGGAGCTTTTGTAAGAGCTTTATCGAATTCACATTTTCGGGATCAACCTTTGCTTCGACTCGGTTCAGTTTTAAAGATGAGAATGCATGATCTACCAAAGTAGAGACCGCCTCTGAAGCATATCCTCTTCCCCACGATGATTTAGCAATATCATATCCAATTTCTGCTTTTAAATTGTCAAAATCCAAAGAATTATAACCGCAAGAACCTATAATTTCGTTGGACTCTTTTTTAATTATGGAGAAACGAATAGCCTTACGATCTTGAGAGAGATCATCCAGAAGTTTGATCATTTCTTTCGCTTGCTCTACGTCAGTAAAACAACTAACATTCATAAATTTAGTAACCTCGGGATCAGACCAAACGGTGAACAAGCTCGAAGAATCCGACACCTTCATTTTTCTCAATTGTAAACGTTCTGTGTGTAACTCTGTAATCAATACTTTTACCTCCATTAGGATTTAATAGTTAGGTTTAAGATATTGATATCTGCGCATAGTTCAGTCCCTTCATTTCCAGGCTATTTACATTATACCAGGAATTTTGACCGAATCAGAATCCTCTCTAATGATCTAAGTCAGCGTAAGAATGATCTGTTCTCCGGAACGGGTAATCTTGTAGATACCTTCCTTCATGTCAATGCCATAGTGCTTTTTCAGCAACCACTTTGAGTTACGATCCGTCTCCACGACGACCAGATAATCGTATCCGCTCAGGAGGTTGTCCATATTATCCTCATAGAACAACACAATCCCGTCCACATGCGGAGCATACAAGAAATACTTCCCGACATACTGCATGTAATAATTCGTGACCTGCTGATCCCTATCCGAGGCGTAGAACAGATATCTGTTGTTGTCCTCCTGACCACCTTTATACCAGCGATCGCCGGTAACCGCATGGATTTTATAAGGGAGCGTTGTATCGTAGGTTTTGGCAATCGAGACGATCCCGTTGTATTCCGATAAAAGGATGGTCGCCGCAATCGCCATACAGCCGATGATTCCTTTTTGATAGTGCCCCTTCGTCTCGACCGTCTTGAAGGCTTGATAATCAGGCACTTCACCAATCCGATAGTGGAATGAACGCTCCAGGTCGATTGCAGCGCATAGCACCAGCCCACCGGCGAACAGCACCACAATACTCGAGGCATAACGCTCGAAGCCTGCCAGCACGATCGCCTCATCCATCGGCATGGAGAAGAGATACATCGCCAGAATGCCTGCATAATACAGCAACAATACAACATCCAGTGCGATCAGTGCTTTCCACAAGTTCCACTTCTTATTGAGTACTACATAGGCAAATACCGAAGCGGCAATCGCTACAAGTTGGAAAATGACAATACCGATGACCGGCCGTGTCGTAATATCCGTACTCGATTTTAAGAACAGCCACAGAATCTCATGCATCTGCTCCGCCGTTTTGCCGGATTGAATTCCGGAAGTGGCCACATCGAATTTGTTATCGACGCCCTGAAACACCGTTGCCATCCGCCAGCTCCAGCCGAAGTATGGAATCAGTGAACCGCAGATGGTGCCGATAACAGCCAGCGCAGTTTTCCAACTGAACTTTTGTCTGTGTTTTAGCCATGTATACACCAGGAAGATCAGGCCGATGGCTGCGAAAATAATGCCTGTGCTTTTAATGACTGTCAGCACACCTGCAAGCGGGAGCATGATTATGCATGCTCGTTTGATATCATGACGATATTGGTATATAACCGCCAGGATGGCGAGCGCATAGATAGGAAGCAAGAAATCCACGAGCAGGTTGGTAATCCGAATCGTAAGGTTGAAGAAAGACAGTGTAGATAACCCGAGTCCAAGAAACGCATACAGCAGAAAACGTTTCTTCTCAGAAACGATGCCAAACATAGCGTAAAAACAGGAAAAGATCAGCAAACCTTGTGCCAAGAGCATCACGGACTGGTCATGCCCCATAAATCGACAGACGTAATAAATAAACGACGAGGTCCCTAGCGGATAATTCTTAAAATCAATTAGGTTCGAATCCGGTGTCGGAAAAGCATCTGTACTGAGCATCTGCTTCAAGACAATCGCCCAGTGGGAAAAATTATCGTAGTGCGTCAATTGATTTTGGAAGAGTACCAGTAAGAAAATGAACGTCCCTGCCAGGAAAGAAAACTGGAATAAGGAAAAAGAAATGCGAAAGGATGCTCCTCGGCGCATTCCGAGAAACACCATTCCTCCATACAATAGTAATCCGACGAGAAGAAGGACAAGGCTGCCAATGTAGAGCTGCCCTACCAAACCGCTAAGAAAGACAATACATGCTATGGAGGAAAACACAAATACAGGGATGAACTCCCAACGTATAGATAGTGCCTTTCGAACAAACTGCATGTAACCCATAAAGGAGAATATCAATAAAACTCCCATCACAAATTGAAGCAAATACAGCATATCTATCTCTCCTAACCCTCTCTGGTGAAACGCTCGGCATGTGGATGGGTCAAATCACTCAGCAATTGATCAATCAAACCGCGCTCCACGATATCATCAATATTCTCCACCGAGAGAAGTACTTCGCGACGATTGGCTGTTGTTTTCCCTGTGTGCAGCAAGATGACTTCAATATTACTCTTCGTATAAAAAGTAACAATCGCTCCTGCCGCAATATCACCATGGAGACCCGTGGCGGAAAAGAAACGATAATTAAAGCTGCGCAGCGTACATTCAGCATGATTGGTGAAATGAACTGGAAGCTGAAGGGAAAGCCTCGGCATTTTTCGTTGATCCGATCTAGGTTGAACAATACGTTTTTTTACATTGCGAAGCATATCGTCGTAAGCCGTATCCCACAGATTCATCTGCTCTGGCAACGAGTGTTTACGGTCATAGATAATTTGCATGTATTGACGGTTATCCGTCTCATCAATCGGCTGAACCGTCGCGGAATAACGCCAGCCTTCTCCATCCTGTTTCACATAAACGATGACCGCTTGAAGATTGGCCTCATACCGCTCGGATTTTACGACCAGAGAGATCGTCTTCTGTTCAGGTAGATAAATGGGATAGGGGACATAAAAGGCAATACCTTGTTCAGATACATCTACTGTCTTGGCCTCATAGCGCACATTCGTGTCCTGATCGTGGATCATGACATCCTCCTGCGCCCGAATCCGCTCTGTCTCCCGATATGCACGACGGCCGATCATGAAGAACAGGGCATAACACAGCGCAATCATATTATGAATGAGCCAGAAAATAATGATACTGCTGAAGAACAGTGCGATACCATATTTACCGTTAACATACCGAATCACAGCCGCAATCGAAAGCAAAAGCAGGAAGATATGCGGAAGTGCATATAACAGAGCAGACATCCATTTCCGACCGTTCGCTCTGCTTTTATTCGTAACCTTGAATTTTTTCTCGCGGATGCCCAGCGTTTCAAGGAGAACCGGCCATATCAGATAAGGCATAAATATCGTATCAATAACCTGACTCCAGCGCTGATTCCGAATATTGCTCGACAGATAACGCATCGATATACTGTAGAAGAAATAGGACGGAAGCCAGAATATTAAGATTTGCCAGAAGGTTGTGTTTACAATCTTAAAATCGAATAGTGCAAACAAAATGGGTGCCAAAATAAAAATCAACCGGTTAAAGAAGGACCACCAGTATAAGAAACTGCTTAAATAGGTTACCCTCGTCCAGAAAGGAAGCTTCTCGGATATAGGAGCACGCGTATTCTGCAGGCTCTGAATAATCCCCCTTGCCCAACGAATTCGCTGCTTGATCATGCTCGGAACAGTTGTTGTCGTCTGCCCGGCAGCTTGAACCTCTTGAGTCGCATAGGTAATATAGCCTTCTTGCTGTAGGCGGATGCTTGTCTCAAAGTCCTCGGTGATTGTATTCAGCGGAAAACCTCCGATGTCTTCCATGCCTTGCCGGGAAATGATCGTATTACTTCCGGTATAGGCTACTGCATTAGAGGCATTACGCAGGATGTTCACTTCTCTGGAGAAGAAATCCTGTTCATTCGGAATTCCTTGCTCTGCATACAAGTTAAACTGGAACAGATCGGGATTATAGAAGCTTTGAGGGGTCTGTACCAACCCCAGCTTGAACTTTTTATCTATTTCATCCTCACGGCGAAGCCGCCATCTCCCGTTCTCTTCTATAAACGTGGAGAGCAGGAAATACGGGACGGTTTTCATCAAAAAGGTGTGTTGCGGGATCATATCTGCATCAAAGGTTGCAATGAGTGGAGAAGTAGTTTTGCTAAGGGCATTATTCAGGTTACCTGATTTGGCATGCTTGTTGCCGGGAAAACCCAGATATCCTACGCCAAACTGCTTCGCAAGCTCCTCCACCTCAGGTCGTGCTCCATCGTCACACAGATAGATGTGAACCTTCTGCTTGTCAGGGTAATCCATGAACGTACAAGCATTGACGGTTTTATACAAAAGATCAACCGGCTCGTTATGGGTGGCAATGAACACATCCACATGAGGATAAAAATCGGGAGGGACGATGGGAAAGTCGAGCTGCGTACGTTCCTTTTGCATCTTTTGAAAAAACAATTCAAAGGTGGTCAGTACGGTTACCGTCTCAGCCACAATTAAGAGCATGCCGAAGATGACGTTCAGAACGCCTTCGCCCCATGGCAGTGTAAAGAACATCCGCCATAGCAAATAAATCGACATCAATATCATGGTGATGACAAAGAAAATATGTTGCCTTTTTTCGTTTTGCACTACAGCTGCTTCCTCCTTGCTGCAAATACCCATCTTCGCTGCAATTGAAAACTGAGCAGGAACAGCAAGGCATCACAGACAAATTTCGCGATTTTCTCATCCACGAAGAAAACCGTATGGAACAAATATACCCCCGTACTGGAAAGCACAATCACGAATCCGCACAACGTCAAATAGCGCCATAGACTGCCCTGACTATCCTCTTTACGGAATACAAAGTGCCTATTCAGTGCATAGTTGACGACAATAGAAATAATTCTCGCAATCACGGTTGCGAGCAGAATTCTTAGATAATCCTGCTGACCCAATATAGGCCGCAAAAAGTCGATCAAAAACCATGCAATTCCCAAATCAACGACAGAACTCGCAACGGAAGAGGAAATAAACCGCAGGAAGTTGGAGAACAGCACACCCATCACCCGAGCGCTGTCCTGAATCGCTTTAAAATGTGTCCCTGCATTTCCATTCTCATAGATGACTTGAATCGGCATGGTATGAATCGGGATACCGGACTGAATACACGAGATGAGCATCTGCAGCTCATATTCAAACCGGATACCGCGAACATCTTGCATGAAAGCAAGTAGTCCGGGGCCAAAAGCTCGCAGTCCGGTCTGGGTATCTGACAGCTTTTTACCGTAAAGCATAGCAAAAATAAAGGACGTCATCCGATTGCCCAGCAAAGATTTCGGCGGTATGCCTCCCTCGCTGAAGTTCCTTACCCCGAGAACCAATGCATCAGGATGCTGCCTGGCTTCTTTCGCAAGTCTGTATACATCCTCTGCTGCATGCTGCCCATCTGAATCCGCAGTGACGACGAACGAAGATGCATCGAACTGCTGTCCGATATACTTAAATCCGGTTTTAAGTGCAGCACCCTTTCCTAGATTTTCCGCATGCCGAAGCAAGACACACCCGTCCTCACTCAGCTCTTCGAAAATCGACTGATACGCCTCACCAGATCCGTCGTCTACAATGACAATATGGGTCAAGCCATATTCTCGCAATTGCCGTACATAGGCTAGAAGTCTCTCATCTGGCTCAAGCGATGGAATAAGGATGATCGTTTTGCCGTCTTCACTTTTATCTATAATCATCCTAGTTAAGCCTCAATTCGACATATTTTCACAAATTCTTTTTGAATACTGAGAGTATAACATCGAAAGACTATACAGTAAACGAACAACTTGTATATATTTTGGTAAAAAAGTTGTATACACATTCGCATTAATGTATAGGCAAAAAATACTAGAAATAGGACTGTGGTATACACAACGAAAAACTCGCCATAATTATGGCGAGTGCATGTTCAGATATCATGTAACAATGCTATTCTATTCGAATTGCTTCGATATAAAGCTCGATGCTTACTTCATTTCCGACGACAATTCCACCCGTTTCCAGAGGAGAGTTGAAGCTCAAGCCAAATTCATTACGATCGATACTGGCAGTCGAATGAAATCCCACACGTTCCCGGCCTCGAGGGTCTTTATTAAACCCTTCAAAAACGGTATGAAAAGTGATAGGTTTTGTTATGCCATGCAGCGTTAAATTGCCTGCAAGTTCATATTGCCGTTCGCCAGTAAGAACGCAGTTGGTACTTTGAAACGTAATCGCTGGATACTTGGCAGTATGAAAGAATTCATCGCTCCTCAGGTGTTCATCTCGTTGCCGCTGGCGAGTTGTGATACTATTTGTGTCGATGGAAGCCTGAATACCCATAGTTGTTACATCGTTGGGGTCAAAACTTAAAACCGCTTCGAACTGCTCGAATACACCTTTGATTTTATTAATCATTAAATGCCTCACCGAAAACTCAACAGAGCTGTGATCCGGATCGACTTCCCATTTGACATTGCTCATAAATAAATTCCACCTCTATAATCATATGATGAGAAAGGTCACCCTATCTCCAAAGCACTGCGCTATTCGCATGCTCTTAATATACAAAAAGGCTACTGACAACGTGATGTCAGTAGCCTTTTTGCGTTCTAGCTTTTCTCATAAATATAGACGAATGGCCGCTTATGCTGATCACTAATTTGAATTAGAATTACCGTAGAAGTCTGGAAAAAGGCTGTGATTCCAATGTTAATCAAAAGAGATAAATGGCTGCAGTATCGCATTCTCCACAATGCGTCCTCTCTCGCCGGACGGTTACCTGAAACACAGTTACTTAAAAAGGACACTTTAACGAAAATGCTGCTTCAATATCAAAGCGTCGTACTGAAACCTCGCAACGGAAGTTATGGAAGGGATATCATTTTTATCAAACGTAACGGTGGGAAATCCTATCGTATTCAAAATGAAAATAATGTGGTCATCATGAGAGACACCAATAAGGTATTCCAATGGCTCCACAAAAGAAACAAAAGTGATGGATACATTGTCCAAAAACGTCTGTATCTTGCCCAAATTGGGCACAAGCCGTTCGACATTCGAATCATTGTTCAGCGCAAAAAAGGCTCTTCAGCCAATTGGAACGTTACCGGCTACTACGCTAAAGTTGCGGCGCAGGGATATCTAGTCACGAATGTGACTAGCCGCACCATTCCAGTGCTGGAGGCTCTCAAATTAGCTCGAATCGAAGATCCGAGCTTGCTTGTCAAAGCGGAACACATTGCACTATCTTCTGCCAAACGACTGGGAGAGCATTACCCTACGCTTAGACAAGTCGGGTTCGATATAGGTATCGACAGGAAACATCGAATTTGGATCATCGAAGGTAATTATAAACCCGACCTACGGCCTTTCCGGCTTTTGAAAGATTCCTCAATGCATCGCAAAATATTATGGTACAAGAAACATTAAAGCAAAAAAGAGACGACCAGCCTTTTTCTACGGCCAGTCGTCTCTTTAGGTTAAATTTTGATGCTTATGATGATCATGATCGCTTCAGTTATTACTTGAGGCGTCTCGTGGCACTTGTAACACGTGTCACTTGGAATTTATTTACCCCTACCTGTATAATGGCAAACTGGCTGTAAGAAGTACCGGAAGAAGTATACGGCTCGGCTTCAATATTCCCACTTGGCGTTCTAACCGTTGCGGTGATTCTAGTTACCAAGCAGACTCCACGGCTGGAAGCTCTCCAAGTCTCGTCACGCAGAACACTATAATTGTCGTCACTACAAAAGATGGATGCATATTCAACTTTTCCAGACGCATTAAACGAAGTAGAGTTATAGATCTGAACGGGGTCATAACCACCTCTTGGTCCTCCTGGTCTTCTATTTCCCATTATTAAAACCTCCTTATTATTGATAGTTTTATTAAATGCATTTCAATTGTTTTGGTAAGGTATAAATGTGGACAAGGAACAAAAAGTGCGTTTGTCCAGTGGCCTAAAGGGGCCTTATAAGGTTGTCATCAAAACAAAAAGAACCACCTGTGTTGTTACACAGGTGGTTCAAGAATGATAGATTCTTTTTAAATTATGAAGCTTTTGCTGCAACAGCTTTTTGAATTAAAGCTTTTGCATCGTTAGTAGAAAGACCTTGTTTAGGTTGAAGCAGATTTTTCTCTGCTGCACTAAGAATACCTTTGTCAATCAGTTTTGCCATAGATTTCACCGCATAGGTAGAAACGGTTTTGCCATCTTCAAAACCTGCAATGATCGTAGCCGCATTTTTGTCAGAAGCTTGATCTTTCACCAATTTAGCAAGAATGGTAGCTGCTTCTTCACGAGTGATATCACGATCAGGATTGAAGTTACCACCGTAGCCTTGAATGAATCCAGCGTGAGTCGCTTCAGCGATTGCATCTGCATATGAAGCGTTAGCAGCAACATCCTTGAATGCAGGTGCTGCAGCTACTTCGTTCAGTTTCAACAGGTCTACTAGAGCACTAACAAATTCAGCACGGGAAATAAATTCTGTTGTTGCAGGTGTTTCTGTTTCTTCTTTAGATGCAGCTAGATTCGTGATACGTCCTTCCGTTTTAGCCATAATGTCAGCGCCTTTATACGTATCTACAATGTACTGGTAGAATACATCCAGATCGATAGGACCAGCCAAGGATGATTTAGCATCTACTAGCACTTTATAGTTATCTCCACCTGCAGCCATAAAGTTGTTAACTACAGCCGTATATGTTTTTGCAGGATCAATAGGTGAGCCATCTTCAAGACTAAGACTAGTAACACGTTCCGCCACTGGTTTATTGAAATCTGCAGTATATTTCAAGCCAGAGATCTGTAGAGTTTTGGTGTTTGGTGTACCGTCAGCGTTGGTACCCCATTGTTGCTGCAACAACGTTTTAATTTGTTCGCCAGTCAACTCCAGTTTCACTAGAGTATTACCAAACGGTTGGATTTTAGCAAGATCAGCAAAGGTCACATCGCCTTTTGGCAGATCCGCACGAATACCACCTGGATTCATAAATGCAAAGTCAGCAGCACTTGCCTTATCCCCAAAGTCTGCTTCACGCATTGAATCTGCAATGAGGTTGCCCAGAGCGGCTTCGTTATTATAAGCATCTGTACGGGTAACAGAACCATCCGTTGTACCTACTGGCTTAGTCAGCTCAGGATGCTTGTCTAATGATTTTTTAATAATAGCTAAAGATTCAGGGTCTTCTTTTACACCCTCTTGGAAAGTCGATGTAACTGTAGCTGATTTCTCAGTTACATCCCCAGTTGCAGGGTCAATCATCAATTTAATATCTTCAAATGCCGTACCATAAGAATACGCTTGAACGATCAATTTTCCATTCACTTCACCGTTAGCTAAGGCATGATTGTCACCTGCAACGATAACGTCAACAGGGGAATCTGCTGGCAAAGCTTTTGCTAAATCAGCCGCTTCTCCAGTGGTTACGCCTTCTTTGGTTGTTGCTGGATCATGCGCCAAAACGATGATCGTTTCTACACCTTGATCTTGCAATTCTTTTGCATATTTATTAACGGCTTCAACTTCTTCTTCTGCGCTTAAGAAACGAACGCCAGCTGTCCCAGATGGGGATACTTTGGCAGGTGTGGATTTCGTCACTAATCCGATGAATCCGATTTTGACTCCGCCTACTTCTTTAATAACATACGGCTTAATCAATGTTTTGCCAGTGGCAGTTTCAATGACGTTTGCATTGACGTAATCAAATTTTGCACCAGCATGAGTTACTTTTCCTTCTTTTGGATCAAGGCCACCAAAGATTTGTGCCTTCAAAGCAGCGACACCTTGGTCGAATTCATGATTGCCTAGAGAAGCTACATCAAAGCCCATCATATTCATCCATTCCATGGTAGGCTCGTCACGATCGAGAGATGAGACTGGAGCAGATGCACCCACAGAGTCTCCATTATGGAAGAGTAGGGAATGCTCATATTTTGCTTGAGCTTCTTTTAAGTAGGTTGCTAGAATTGGAGCCGTTCCTGCCTTTTTATCACTAACGATCGATGTGGTATCTAACTGACCGTGGAAGTCATTGATACCAATCAAGTGTACTTCTACATCTTTGCCTGCGGCAGAGACAGAACCTGCTGCGCCCAATAGTTGGGTGAGTAGTAGTGCAGCAGTTGCTACACGAATTGTGCTTTGGCCCAGAACTTTTTTCCAATACATGAATTAACAAAACCCCTCTCCAATTATATATCCTGAAATATTTTACCATAGTTCAATTCATAAAAGTCATAGAATATATCAAATGGATGTAAAAATTTTAAAGATTGATAGAGAAGAAACGTAGTTTTATCTGTTACTACTTCGTAAGAAGCGGATTAAACAAAATTTCAGACCTAAGATTCGCCCAAACTCAACGATTACAGGTGTGCTATAATATGCTCTAACTGATGAATTAAGAGAATAGGTGTGTGAACCGATGGAAATAAAGCCGGGACATCTACCCAAAGAAAAAAAACCGCTATACCTTACCGTATACGATGAACTATTCAAAAAGATCATGAGTGGTGTGTTCCCCTCCAATAGTCAATTGCCTGCTGAACCTGAACTTGCCAAAATGTTCGACGTAAGCAGAATGACGTTGAGACAAGCATTAGCTCTATTGCAAGATGACGGTCTGGTGACGAGTATTCATGGTAAAGGGAACTTTGTTACCCGAACTCGAATGGTGCAGAGGAATGTTGGGCTGGAGAAAATCGGAAATCCTATTTATAAGTGCCATACAGAGGACATTGATCATGTCGACATCCAGTTCAGACTGGACCTTGAGAGTGACTACACGAAAGAGGTTCTGAAAAGAAAAGCCACAGCTGTAGTAGCCATTGAACGTTGGTATATGAGTAAAGGACAAGCGGTGGCTTACGGATTTACCTTTATGGCCATTGAGGCCGTAACAGAATTGAACCTGGATCTCCAGAATGAAGAACAATTGCTGGACATGCTTGAGAACAAGGTATATGAGCTGGCTAACTCTGCAACGGTAGAGGTCAGACATTCCACCGTGATGAATGCCTCATCTCAAAAATATAAACTGGATGCCGGCGAGGGGTGCGATTTGCTGCTGGAAAGTCTATATGTAAATGAACAGTACCCTATTGTATACAATAAATATTATATTCCTAAAGAATTTAGCCAGATTGTAATTAATGCTTCGAAACCATAGGACTTATTATCATTGCAGGGCAGTGACTTCTCCATATAGGAGAGGTCACTGCCCTTTTGCATACAAGATCGACTACCAGGAAAGAATGCGGGAATTTATTCCATAAAAAATTAGTTGATAGAGAATGCGATGTGTGGTACTTTATCCTCATACCAATTAGACAACTTTTTATACAACTATACCAATTCATAAAGAAGAGGAGATTTGAAATGAGCACATCCCCTAAAGAAACGCCGCATATTCAACCTGGAGGAGTAGAAATCGCAGAGACGATTCTATTGCCGGGCGATCCCTTAAGAGCAAAGTTTATTGCAGAGAACTATTTGGAAAATGTCGTCCAGTTCAATAATGTTCGCGGTATGCTGGGCTATACGGGAACTTTCAAGGATAGAAAAATATCAGTGATGGGTACTGGAATGGGAACACCAAGCATGAGTCTGTACTCATGGGAGCTGATTCATGTATTCGGTGTGAAGAATCTCATTCGTATTGGTTCCGCAGGGGCGATTCAAGATCATTTGAACCTGTATGACATTGTTTTCGCGATGGGTTCTGCAACCGATTCCAATTATGGACACCAGTACAACCTTCCGGGTCACTATTCGATTACGGCATCATTCGAACTTTTGGAAAAAGCCAAGAAAATAGCCGATGCGCAGGGGCAGAAGGTTCATGTAGGCAATGTGCTCTCCAGTGACATCTTCTATAATGCGGACCCAACGGCGCTGAAGAGATGGAGCGAGATGGGAATTCTATGCGCCGAGATGGAATCTGCTGGCCTGTATATGAACGCAGCACATGCGGGCGTTAACGCCCTGTGTATTTTGACGATCAGCGATCATATTTTCAGACATGAATCCACGACCTCGGAAGAGAGACAGACCGCTTTTACTAAAATGATGGAAATTGCACTGGAACTTGCTTGATCATCTGATTCCGGAAAGGAATGTGGCGAATGGCTACAATAACTGAACATACACCGCAAAATACCCCGCCCTTTCAAGCGAAAAGGGCAGTCCCTGTCATTCTGCTTTTTTTCGTCTTTGCCTTAATCATCGATAACTCATTCAAGTTGGTTTCAGTAGCAATAGGCGATGATCTGGGAATCTCGGCAACTATGGTTAGCTTACAAGCTTCATTAGCGGGACTTGTGATTGGGATTGGCGCCGTCATCTATGCCTCTTTGGCCGACTCCATCAGTATCAGAAAGCTGTTGGTTGCAGGGATTATATTAATCTGCATAGGTTCGATTATTGGGTATATTTTTCAAGACTCTTATCTAATCATTGTTATTGCTCGTATGATCCAGACTGCAGGTCTGGCCGCAGCTGAAACTTTATATGTTATCTATGTAATGAAACACCTGCCCAAAGATGAACAGAAGAAGTTCCTGGGTCTCAGCACAAGCAGCTATTCACTTTCTCTTGTTATCGGTTCCATTACCGGGGGGTACGTGTCCACCTATTTAAGTTGGTCAACATTATTCTTAATTCCGCTGCTGTCCTTACTCCTAATTCCCTTCATTCTTAAATATTTGCCGAAGGAACGATCTCGGAAGAGCCATGTTGATCTCATCGGTCTGATTCTCATATCGGCCATTACTACTTCTGTGTTGATGTATTTAACGGATTTCAACTGGATCTTTATTATGAGTTTCGTAGCCACTGCAGCACTTTTTCTTGGCTATATCAGTAAAAGTAAGAAGGCGTTCATTGGGATTTCCTTTTTTCAAAATAAACGGTTTGCATCCGTACTTGCCATAGCCTTTGTGATTTATTCCGTTCAACTGGGCTACATCTTTATTTTCCCATTCCTGCTTCAAAAGTTGTATGATCTTCAGCTCGATACGATCTCACTGCTGCTGATACCAGGCTATGTAACGGCGATAATAGTCGGTTCGCTGTCTGGGAAAATAGCAAAAGTATTGACCAATAAGCAAGCCGTTTCCATTGCTATGGGCATAATCGTATTCAGCTTGGCTTTACCCGGCCTTATTGGAGGCTCGATTCCTGTATATGTTCTCTCCATGCTGCTGTTCTCGGGGTCATTCGCATTCATGTACGCGCCTTTGCTTGAATCCTGTGTACGCTCCATCCCTGCAGAAAAGTCAGGAACAGCCATTGGATTCTACAACTTGGTGTTAAATGTATCCGCTTCCATAGGCATCACCTATACCGCATCTCTTATGGATGTAGTATCTTTTGGAACGGTATTATGGATCCTTTCAATCATTACCTTGTTCGCACTAGTGATGTACGGATTGCTTGTGGGCCGACTCACTGAGTCGAAGTAATTAAAGGTATCCATAGATTAAAACGCTCAAAATCACCATAAACACTCTCAGCCTTCCTGAAACAAAGTAAATTTTATTGCCGCATAGATACAGGATTGGTACAATATAATGAAATATTAGGGCACTGCTTCACTAGCATTGCTAGAGACAACCCCGCTACTTGTAGCCGGGTTGTTTTTTGTTTTTTTATTAAAATGACAAGGTGGAGATTCCAATGATGATCATGAAGGAAACAAGAGCGATCCTAACCAAAGAAGACCTCATTCACAAGTTCAAAAGCTGCGGACTCATGGAGGGACAAACCATCATGGTTCATACTTCGTTAAGCAAGCTCGGTTTTGTTGTAGGCGGAGCAGAGACGTTCATTCGATCCCTTCTTGAAATCATTGGAGAAAAAGGAACTCTGATCATGCCATCCCAAACATGGAAAAATCTCGACCCTTCCACAGGTGTGCATTGGGAGGAGCCCGTAGAGTGGTGGCCTACCATTAGAGAACACTGGCCCGCTTATGATAAGGAGGTTACCTCCGCAATCGGTATGGGTGTCGTAGCCGAGATGTTTCGCAAGTGGCCGGGAGCTCATAGGTCACACCATCCTGCGCGTTCCATAGCAGCGGTGGGCAATCATGCGTCATATATAACGGAAAATCATGATTTAAGCAACATTTTTGGAGATGGCTCCCCGTTGGATAAGCTGTACCAGTTAAACGGCCATGTGCTTTTGGTTGGCGTCGGCTACGAAAAAAACACGTCGCTGCATTTGGCGGAAACAAGGGCAAATTTCCCTGGCAAGAAGTACTCCGAGGAAAGTAGCGCCATGATGATTAACGGCAAGCGCGAATGGGTCACTTACAAGACCCAAGCCGTAAACGACGAAGATTTTATTGAATTAGGGCAGCACTACGATACCGAAAAAAACGTGAAGATTCATAAAGTTGGAGACGCTGATGTCCGGTTCTTGGAACAACGACCGTTGATCGATTGGGCAACAGCATGGATGGAGCGCACTAGGGTGTGACGATTGCATTTATTACTAACTATTCCCCCTTATCTACTTCTATATTTGGAACAGCATCAAGGTTGATGCTGACATAGAAAATAGTGGATACTAATGTTTTGGCAAAAAGTGATCTAATTCTGGGCTAAGCTGGATGGAATACAAAAATTTTTGTTCTGTTACCCTTGCAAAAACATGAATTGGTGAATGTGATGTATAGGCTGTCAATCGGCTTCATAGGAGTAGTTTAGTCAGGTTCGTGCTATAATAGTGTTCACATAAATAACATTCATCATTCTGCCGAGATGGCGATGATTAAGGAGATTGAATTTTGACGAACAACCATGATATTGGAGCAGTTAACGAACTACCGGAAAACCTTGAAGAGCTCAAACGGGCAAGCAAAGGGACAGCAAACTGGAGAGAAAGACTAAATGCGGTGAATGAATTGGGGAACTGGGATACAGCCCCTACCATTAAATTGCTGCAAAATGTTTTGACAAATGACCAAGTGTTCCAAGTGCGCGAAGCCGCATATCTCAAGCTCAAGCAATTGGATGAAGATGTACAAATGCCTGCTAAAAATAAGGGCGAGCTGTTTAAGGGCCTTAACAAAATTTTACTACGGATTAAAAAAAGCCTTCCTGAAGGTCACACATTTGAGCAATTTAAGGAAAAACTGCAAAAGACACGTCTGGATATCTATGATACTTACGAGGGCGACAGAGATGCTGAGTTCGATTCCTGGCTCCATGAAATTTGGGAGACACTAGGTAGAAAATAGCCGCCGAAGCCGATTAGAGTTCAGTGGAACAATGAAAAAAACCGTGTTTTGGCTAACAAGCCAAACATGGTTTTTCTTCGATTTATTTCTTTTCTCGGGGTCATCAAATAATATGTTCCTTTATGACTGGCACAGTGAAAAATAATAAGCTGAAAAATGAGTATTGGGAACGAGTGGTTGCTTAGAATTTTTCGACCTACTTATGATACGGTTCAGCTTAACGGGGCTATCGGCGAAATCAAAAAGGCACCCATTGTTGGGTGATTTCCATAGACTGGTGTAAAATAGAGGGCGTGTCCCTTTAAATATGCATCACGTAAGAAAGCTCAAGGATTTGAAGGGAAAGAAAAAATGGGAAAAGCGAATAATCGAGTATAAGCGGAAAACCCTCGCTCTTTGCAGAAGCTCCCATCTGGATTTACACAACAGGAAGCTAGATTGAAAAATGGAGCCCTATACGCGGAGACGTGTACGTACGGTTCGGGGAGGAGTACTTGGAAACCTGTCATAGTGATATGACAAGGCGCTGGATACTTACTCTACTTCATGCCATGTACTTTTATTGGTTGGGGGCATAGCTCCTGTAGTGGTGCAGGAAAGGGAGATTTCAATGTTCTTTTAAATTTTAAGAAATTCAGTGAAAAAATACCTCTAAAACATTGTTTTAGAGGTCTGACTTATATACTGATTTTTAATTTAAAAAGGAAAAGAATCGGATATTCTTACAGCAACATCCCCTGTGAATTTTCTTCCATCAGATGTTGTTACAGATATTGTATGATTACCAGCAGGAACACCTGCTGCATTCCATGTGTTACTTGAATTAGCAGCTAAAGTATGACTTTTACTATTACCATGCTCTTGAATAGTAACAGTTACTGATGTCGCTGTAGTGTTTTTAACAGAGAATCTATAATAACTCCATGCTGCTGGTTGATTCCAAGTTTTTTCATATGAACCATTGCTCTCTGAAATTCCAGTACTACTAATAACTAAATTGTTTATTCTTGGTTGAATTTTTTGAAATTCGTCAATATAACTACCATTAGAAGTAATTGTTTCACTAGAAACAGTAATAGGAGTGGAATGATCGCTGGCGAAAACACTACTCGCACCTATACTTAATGCTGCTCCTAAAAGTAATACAGATAATGCCTTTTTATGTTTCATAAATTGTACCTCCTAGTTTTTTTTTCTAAACTATACCGAATTATTTTCGGAAAATAGAATAGTGGTAAAAAAGAATTATACTACATATAATAACAAAATAAAACATTTTTATAATAATTATGATTAACAAAAAACTTACGATAGCCGGACATATGTGCAAAAATATAGTAGGTTTGTGAATAAGTCTGGCTTCCAAATCTCCAAACTCAGACGAATTTTACTGTGACGGCCGATTAGCGTTCCGTGGAACAATGAAAAAAACCGTGTTTTGGCTAACAAGCCAAACATGGTTTTTCTTCGATTTATTTCTTTTCTCGGGGGTCATCAAATAATATGTTCCTTTATGACTGGCACAGTGAAAAATAATAAGCTGAAAAATGAGTATTGGGAACGAGTGGCTGCTTAGAATTTTTCGTCCTACTTGTGGTACGGTTCACCGTAACATTTGTAGGGCGAATCCAAAAGCACCCAAAGAGAGGGTGCTTTTATCCTTTCTAGATACCTAATCAAAGTAACATACAAATCGAATAAGAAATGTATATACTAATTCCATATCTTCTCTTCTTTTTCATAGAAGGGTATGTAGTAAGTTTCTTCATTTTCTAAGTTGGCTATACTCTTCGCAATTTCTAAATAACCATCTATCTCAATTAACTCCATCATACATGATACCAAGAAATCAATATGAAATCTGAAGTTATAGTGTGGATCGTTTCCACTTTTTAAAACAAAAACAGGAAAATCCAACTCTTCTAATTCATTAATTCCAAGAATTTTTGTTGTTTCGATTACTTCCCATCCTTTACTGTTCATGTAACTAATTAGTTCACTCACATTAATTGTACTGATGTAAATTTTCGAGCCCATAAGAATATCAATAATAAGAGATGTATCAAATGGGAATACTGTTATCGGTAGACTACAACCTGATAATTGCCTATGATCAAGTGAGTTCAATTTAAATACCTCATCAGTATCCCAGAATTCTCTGTGCAGTGATTGAGCAGTTTTCATTAAATCTATCCTATCAGTCGCTACCAAGTTATCTACATCAATACAAGTGACACATTGAAACGAATTGATCATTTTCGAAGCTACCCCGTTCTTTTCAGCGTCTTTGAAGCAATCCTGTAGTATATCTAGTGAATGCCTCCTCGACTGTGCAGTGAACAACTTCACATTTCTACCATCTATATTACCAGCGCTTGTATTAATGAAGGTTGTCAAGGAATCCATTCGTTCCTTTTGACGATTAATTCTAGCTCCTCGCTTATTTCTCCCTTTCTTAACTTCAATGATTTCAAAATAATCCTCAGTTTTTAAAATAATATCCCCAATATTAGTAACCTGGTTAATATCAGTTATTAACTCCTGTGTATTCCCATCTCTATCTCCTAATCTCCCTGCTAAATCTAAAACGGCTTCAAAACCATCCTGTAATATTGCAGATGGTGAAGTTTTATTTGCTTGAAGCAAGGTGAACATAGAGTAATCATAATCTAAAAATCTAAATGCAATTCCATCTGCGATTTGTAATAATGAATTGAGCATTAATCTTGTTGTCATCTCGAAGAATCTCAGAATTATTCTCTTTAAGAACCTTTTCGTCTTTAAACGCTTTTAAAGTGTTAAGCTCACCTGCTATAGCAGTAATCAAATAGGTTTGCAAAACTGAAAATGAATACTTTTGGTCTTTCCTCCGTATAGCCATATTTTGTAAATCCTCTAATATGGTCTTCATTTCCACCATATTAGGAACATAAACTTTAATTAAATCTTCAGTAGGCTCCTCTTTATTAACATTAATTGATCTCGATATAATTCTCATAAATTACCTCCATAATTATTTTTCATACTCTAAATTTTGCCTTAGTGTCTTTAACTCACAAGGAACTTTGAACCCTAACATGAGACTCCGCCTTATCTGAAAAATCTTTATCTTTAAAGAGTTCAAGAATGTAGTCTGCTAGTTCATTATCCGTTAATTCTTTATAATTTTTCCAATCAATACCCATCGCTTCCAAAAAAGTCTCTGGCAACAATCGATACTTGAACCTTAACAATTCCCCTAGTGTAATTGGGTTCTCATCATTAAACAATCTGTTGTTTGCTTTAACTTCCTCTGTGTAATTTTCTTCATTAACTTTTTCGATCGCATATAATATTCGATCTAAGAAATCGAAATCTACACCAACCAATTGTGTTATAAGTGCCGTTTTTACGTATGCATTTATCAATTCCATCACTTCAGCCCATTCCATATTGCCCTTACCGTAATTTATATTTGTGAAATTAACACACACTCGAATTATCTCTGAAGTACTTAACTCCTCAGTTTGATTTTTTGGAAGCATGCTTTTTAAGTTTTCCAATTGCTCTAACATCTCTTCATTAACTCGTAGACTAATTGACTTCATCTCAAACACCTCCATTGTATTACTTTGAAATACGTTGTAATACAACATATAGTAAAATTAAGGAAATGTCAAATGAGATAAAACTCTCTTATGTATAGGTACTCTTTACTCATTTCAATTTAAGAGACGGTGTCCACTTCTTTGTCTATTTCAATACATCATTATTGTGCATTTGGGATATACACCTTTTTAAAGATAATAAAGACTGTCGCTCTACTCGCATTCTTTCATACCACTCCTCCACCAACTGAACCCTGTCAGATAGGTCTATAAGTTATTTTATATAAATCCCAATATGTATTACCCTGTTTCATGTTTAATTAAGAAAGGTGTTCTTCCGTTCCTATTTGCCAACAAGCGGAAGAGACTTTTGCTTTTCACAAGCAAAAGCCCCCTTCCAGAAACTGTTTCATTTTGAAGCTCACAGACTGTATTGAGTGCTATCTTGACGATATACTACGTTAGTAACGAAGTCTGTTGGAGATATTTGATTCGGAATCCTGCCACCTTGCATCATGTTCGTAAGACTTGGCGATGTCTTCGAGAATCCCTCCAACATAGGGATAGTCAAAATACAATCGCTCAGCCATTGCATGGTATCTGGTCGCAAGTTGGCGTTCCTGTTCGCCCCCCTCGCCACGCCAGTGTACACCTCGAGAATTGCGAACTCCGATATAAAAACCTTTTCCAACTTGCTGAGATGCTATCCCTTCCATAGCCTCACAGACCTCTTCACTGGGCCATGAACCACCTTCTGTCACTGGCGATCTGGAAAGTAATTGACCAAGGCATTGATCTCCAATATCAGCACGACCACATTCACGACACAAACGCCGAACCTCTGTAAGCCATGATGCAAGCGCAACTGCATCAACTTTCCCGTTCTCATCTGTACCAGGAATCATTCTGACTCTATCAAGAAGACGATGAGCTGCTGATGCGACTGCTACCTGGTTTTCAGGATTTTGTATTCCCCACTCTGGAGGATCCTCACCATCATCTCCTCGCTTATAAGCAAGTGCCACTGCCTGTACAAATACCACTGGCATTTCCGCAACCTGACGTTCAAGATTAGGGATTCCGTACTCGCTGTCATCAAGCGCATCAATGAAGAGGAATTCCAATTGAGCCATTTCCTCACTATTGACATCTACGCGCCCATTAAGCGAACTCAAAGCCTTTGAAATGTAGTAGCTGTCTAACCTGTAATGCCCCTTAGGTTCCTCATTAATAGTGACGACATCTCGAAGTAATCGCTTAAGGCGAGAGGTCTCAATATCTTTAAAATTCATTTGAGCGGCATGGAAAGCAGCACGTGGCCGCTTTGCTTCAAGAAGGCAATCAATCAACTCAGTGAATTCAGCGGGAGTATGCCCACTCCAAGAAGGAAGGACTTCTTTCCAATACCCTATGTGTGTATCTTCGCCGTATCTGTCCAGAAGATGCCATGTGGATGTTTGAAAAGGGGCACAAGTAAACAACCTTATGCGCTCTTCACCAGTTAGTTTTTCAGCTGTTTCCTTTAGTATCTCGATGCGAGAATCATCTTCAATTGCAGAAAGGAAGCCCTGTACAAACCAGTCCGCTTTACTACGGATATCCCCGTCAAGGGAAAGACAACGCTTAATGAAATCAACCCTCGGCTTCATACCGATCACACAGAATGAAACGTAACGACCAATAACACCTGCTGCACCGCTAAAGGAGATCAATTCCTTAATCCCCTGAAATTTTAGACCAGTCCATATTTCGTTTATCGCTTCACTTCGAAGCCTATCAATCCGCTCTTCTCGCTTTTGATAATCAAAATCCTCTTCAATATCTTCAATTGACTCCTGCACCCAATGATCTGCAAATAACCATCGATGACGAATAACTAGATTTTTGGGTTGAAGACGCTCATAAGCATCACGGGCATAATTTCGTGTTTCTTCTCCTAGTTTCCGGTGGCGGCTTCGTCTGGTAAAAGCGAACAGACGGATTTTCTCGCGCAACTCCGCTTTGGTGGAGTCATCAGCACTTTGTGACCATTCATCTATTAAATTCCAAACCTTAATTTGGTCCTCTTCAGGTATGACCTCTAGAGATCCGATTACATCTCCAAGGGTGTTTTCGTTGTGCGATGGCCAAGCAATGATAAGATCAAGCGCTTTTTGATTGAATTCGTACATTTCCTGGCGGCTGACGACCTGGCCAGCACCGGAGGCATCATTACGCCAATTAGGCCTATAACTATAATGACCGATTCTAGAACCCGGCTTAATTTGCTCAATGCAAATTTCCCAGCCAACATCGGGGAAACGCTTAGTGAGCATTTCTAGCACCTTCATCCTTTGCTCCACTGAAGCTGCCGTTTGTGGCATCCATGACCTGAAAATTGCTTGCAAGCTTGACTCTGGCTTATTAGCCCAGTTGTCATCGATTTTCAAACGAGAGAGCTTGGCTAATATTTGCGACACTACCGGAAGATTTTGTGGCTTCCAAGCCAGACACTCTAGTCCCCAAAGAAGGCCAGTCCGAGAGGGTGATACTCCGAACAAGCTACTATCAACTGGTTTGAGGAGACCGAAGACAACAGGATTAATGCTCCTTAAATCTTCCTCAACTATCTTGATAAATTCATCAGGAGCGGCTTCTGCATAGCGTGGTAGGTCTCGGTTATGAGAAAAGAGTTTTTCAAGCGTTAACGGCGTAAGGAGTTTACGAATAAGCTGTGAGACTTGAATCTCGATATCAACCCCAAGACGACTCTGAAAAAGATTGTTTCCATGCACAGATAATATAACAAGTGTTTCGCAGATACCCGTTCTTAACGCACTAGAGTGATCACGTGTTTTGTCATAAATAGCAGCTGCCCACCTGTCTTTCTCTGGTAATTCTAAGGCTGGATCAGTCTCGGAAAGAACGTATTCGGCAGCAACGAAAAAGCGACTGATGTCTGCTGGTGTTACCATCTTGGCAATAGCAAACAATGCATCAATTTTTGATGCTACGCCCCGATAGTGTCCAACTGACCATACCGGACTATCGTCAAGCTGTAGCAACCGTGCAATATTAATCTCGATCGAATCGTACTCTCTATTGGCGATATTGGAGATTATTTTGCGATCAGCCTCCGTATCAGCGTGCCAAGCACCAACCAGAGCAATAGGCACCAGTCCCTCTGCTCTATCATCACTAGCCCAAACTGGAGTTCTCAGCGCTGTGTTTTGAGAAAGACGACGACGCAATATTGTCGGGGAACGGCCAGATTCCCTCTCTAGCCTCTCGATATGGTCTTCTTCAATTTTCATTGAGACAAGTGCATTCTTAAAAACCTCATGGCTTAAAAGATCAAGCTTTATATCAGCTTCTGTATCAACAGCATTCCGAGGACGATAAACGATACAGTGAAGACGTCGCTGGGCATCTGCTAATTCTCTTTCAACGCT
Source organism: Paenibacillus sp. O199 (assembly GCF_001636635.1). Taxonomy (NCBI): domain Bacteria; kingdom Bacillati; phylum Bacillota; class Bacilli; order Caryophanales; family Paenibacillaceae; genus Paenibacillus; species Paenibacillus sp. O199. The sequence continues at coordinate 1,218 of NZ_LGRP01000010.1, read as the reverse complement.
CTCGGAATAAACAATCGGGATGAATGGTATAAAAGACGAAATTAACGTTCTGAGCGGTTCGGGCGATGTAAAAATTGCGGCTTGATCTTTGAATTGGCAGAACTCTGCATCACTGAAGACACATGCTAGGAAGGCAAGCGCCTCCTCACTTGAATCTGCTGTGACAACTAAGGGGCTATTGCTAGGCTTATTAAGCCAAGTTTTAAGTTTATCTCTGCTTGCAGTAACTGAGGGAGAAAATATTTCAGGTGTAATAGGAGGATGGCTAGCATTTGCCCAGCGGCTCCATGCCTGTTCCAATGTTTCAAAACCTTTCACTGGCAAACCGAGTTGTTCTGTAAGCCAAATTTGCGCAGATACCGACTGTTCAAGCCACTGTTCGAGATCGCTAGCATCGAAAGCTCTGACAAGTTTCCAGTCTCCAGCCCTATTCTTCTGTTCCTCCCATACTTTTTTACCATGCCAGTTACGAGGTGTTACGAAAATAAAGCTACTGTTGGTACGTACTGAGGATTCGATGGACTTTAATCGTGCTGTATAATCACTCTCTGCCTTGCCGATCGGATTTTTGTCAGTTCCAAACTCCCAATAAGAACTCCCTTCAGGTACCCAAGGCGTAGCAACTTCTGCTTCTACGTAGCCATCGTTACCTTTACGTTGAGCATTGTCATAACCTGGGAAGTCAATCTGACGAAGACCATTGCTGGTGGAGTGAACAAGTTTACGTAACAATACGGGAAAGTTGTGCCGAGCTTCGATTCGACTGTTGGCCCATTCCTCGATCTGCCTTGCCTTAATAGTCAGGAAAGTTGGAACAAAGGCGCGCACTGCTATCTCTTTTTCACTATTCACCCGTAGCTTCTGATTATAAGCAACCTGCAATTCGAGAAGTTTCTTCCGATCTGCACCAAATGCCTTCTCCAACCTTACAGCCATCTTAGGTGACAAAGATGACTTCCCGTTAAGAAAATTTGATAATGCTGGCCGCCCAATACCAAGTCGTTCAGCGGCTTCTTTTACGGACATATCTGAGGGAATAATCACTCGACGCACATACGTGCCAGGATGAACAGGCGCTTCCGACAAGTTTCTCATTTTAAAACTCCTCTACAACAGTGTAGCGTTACACAATACGTTTTTATTGTATCGTGCAACGCTACGAATTTCAAGTCACGATGTAACTTTTAAGGATCATATTATTATTTTGTATTATGAAAA